>CALMEF010000336.1 GCA_937862825.1 uncultured Armatimonadota bacterium | reverse complement strand
TCAATCCGATAGCCTCCGCCCGCGAGATCAATATCCGGGAAATCTCGTTTGACGGTGTCGAGAACATACTGGACAAAGTAGGGTGATTGGAATATCCGAGCCCCACTTCCAAAAGTTCGAGGTCGAAGTTTGACTCGTTCGGCAATGAACTCGGAGTACTCCGCCTGGCTGATCATGTCCTCGTCCCGCATGATCGCCAAGACCGTGTTACGATTGGCGACAGCCACATCGAGGTTGGCAAATGGGTTTTCATCGCTGGGGCGTCGAACACACCTCGCAAGGAGGGCAGCCTCGGGGATGGTCAACTGCTCCAGGGGCTTTCCGAAATACACCTCAGCCGCTGCCCGGATTCCGTAAGCACCCGCTCCGTAATACACCTGATTGAGATACAGTTCAAGGATCTGATCCTTGGTTCTATGCTTCTCAATCATCACCGCCAAGGCCATGTCGCGCATTTTGCGCTTGAAAGAGACTTCAGGGCTCGTGTAAACCCGCTTGGCGATCTGCATCGTCAACGTACTTCCACCGCCCCGGCGGCCGCCATAGAAGAGCACCCGCCCCATCGCAACATAGTCAATGCCACGATGTTCGTAAAATCGCTTGTCTTCGGCCGCCAAGGTGGCGTTGATGACCGTTTTCGGCACTTCGCTCAGAGTGACAGGCTTCCGGAACTCGTTCATCGCCCGGTAGAGAACTTCCCCGTTGGCGCTCATGATGAGCGTTGGCTTACGGGTCATCTCCTCGAAGACCGTAGGCAGCGTGTCCATCTTCTTCTCCGCTTGGCGGAGTTCATTGGCAAACACGACGCCGAAGGAAATGGAGCCAATTAACGCAAGAAAGAACCCCCAAAAGAAGGTTTGTTTCATGATCCGGACCCAGAGGGGCCTCTTGCGCTTGGCCGACTTTGCCGACTTTGCTGGCTCTGCGGTTTTTCTGGCCGCCACTGATTGAGTATGACGCAGGGTCACCCCCTTGCGTTTCAGTTTCCTATCTGCCGGGCAAGGCGTTTCAGCGTCTCATCGGTCTCGTTTCCAACTAGAGCGTAGGTAACTCCACCCTGTTGCCAGGCAAAGGATCGGAAACTGTCGCGCGAAGCCAGTCGCCTGAATCGCTCCAAGTTGATGTCCATTTTGGTCGCGAAGAACGACAGTGGGCCTGTGGGGGATTGGTAGGTCTGAACCAGAATCTTTCCGCGCTCATTGTTCATGACTCGCGCACCTTCCAATCGGTACCGCTCACCTTCGGGCAACGTCAGGGGCTCCAGCCCCGCCTCGCGGGCCATGCGCCTCAAAATGTCCCGCGGCGCAACAACTTTTGCACCTTGGCGACGAACTCGGAAATCCTCTTCCTTGATCTCAGGGTTCAAGTTGACGGACTGAAACTCGTAGGCACCAACAACGGTGCCGAGTGGGTCGACCAACTCTCGTTTCACGAGCATCCCCGATCGAGGGTGAATCCAAAGACGTTGCACCGGATTGCCCTGCTTATCGCTGATAACTACCGCTTCGGTTGGCAACTCTGCGATAACCGGCCCCCGAGACGTGGTGATCTTTAGTGCCGCTGCCCGCTCACGCAGAAACATCCCCAATCGCTCGACACCATCATCAGCCCGACTCGGCATGGTGTGGATCTCGTTCAGGCCGGGAAAGAAATGAAATCGGTCGCGTCCGGCTTCGATGATAATCTGACCATGTTGCGGCGAACCTTGAGGGAACTCAATCCTCATCCGTGGGCCGTCACGGAGAATGAGTTCAGTGTGCGACTCCCTGTCCGCACCACGCTTTACGGTGACGACACGGGTTCCCGAATACTTGAGTGTTCGCGCCGACATCATCATCTTCCGAAGGATGGGCGGTGCGTCTTGAAGGACTCCACCACGTCGTGGGCCGGGCGCGGGTTGGGCCAAAGATATCGCGGCAAACCCGATCAGTCCAAGAACGGTGAGTCGTTTCATAGTATTCCTAGGTCGGCCTCACTCCAATCATGAAGTGAATCGGACTCCTTTGTCTCCCGGGACTCATACGCCGTAAGCCCAAACTCGGTTACGTCCCGATTGGTAACCACTTCACGATGCAGGCTTACCAACTCACGCTCAACATCGGCTTGTACCGGAGCAGGGCGATCAATCGATTTCGGCAGGAATGCTACCGTTGCAAGTGCACCTGCCAATGCCAACCCAGCGACCGGACGAATCCAAACAAGCCACCTTGGTTTGGGAGCAACGGGCATGGTCGCCAACTTGGAACTTAGTTCGCTGCGCCAAGCCATGCTTAACTGATCTTCCTCAAGATGCTGGAGGGAAGCCTTGACGCCTTCGCTTTCAGCGAGCAACTGATCCAAGAGCACTTGCTCTTGCTCGTTCAGCCCACTTTCGGACTCTAGTTTCTGCAAAAGTTCGTTTAGGTTCATTGAGAGACCTCCCCCTTTAGGTAGGGCGAGAGGACGGTTTGCAAGTGGTTCCTTGCAAGGAATAATCGGCTTTTCACGGTCCCGATCGGCAAATCTAGAGCCTGCGCGATCTCGTCATAAGCCAGGTCTTCTTGGTCGTGAAGCAAGAGAACGCTCCTGAGTTTTTCGCTCATGTTCGCGATGGCGGTTTCGACGACCTTTCTGAGTTCGTCGTCAAGCACAAGGTGCTGCGGGTCCCATCGTGAATCGGCAACATCCATCGGCCCGTCTTCCTCAGAACCATTGTCCAGATGAAACTCAGTCGGCATACGGTCGTGCTTTCTCACCCGATCAACACAGAGGTTGTGGGCGATTCGAAAAAGCCAGGTTCGCAACGACGACCGACCATCAAAGCGGATAAACGCTTGGTAAGCCCGAATAAAAACTTCTTGAGTGATGTCCGCCGCCTCGTCGTTGTCTCGAATCATGCGCCGAACGAAGCCATAAACACGGTTCTGATAAGCGTCAACGATCTTGCCGAAAGCCTCGGCATCCTGTCGCTTGCATCGTTCAACGAGCGCCGACTCGACGGCAGGATCGGGCTGCGTTCGCTTCAATATCGAGGCTCCGAGGCACAACTCCATGGTTCTGCAAGGCACATACGCTCAACCATCACCGATTGTTCACTTGATTGTAACCAGGTTTGACCCCCTTCGCTGGGATATGCTCTTGCCCAGCAATGAGAATCGGCATGGATGCGTTTGCGCTCGATACGGGCGCGAGTTCTCGAAATGCGGGAGTGTCTCGGGTCGTCGCCTATGTCGTTCCCGCCCTCGCCACAGCCTCCCCGAACGACGAGTTCCATGCGTGGATTCACCCCAACTGCACGCCCCCAGAATCATGGTCGGGGCACGATAACCTCACCATCCACCGAATCTGGCCCAAGTTTCGAACCTGGAACTTGGTCGGCGAGCCGCTTATGGGGCTCAAACACCGACTCGACCTCTGGCTGTCCCTCGCCAACCGAATCCCCCGCTGGATGCCATGCCCTCGCATGCTCCTGATGTACGACCTCTTCCCAATTCGCTCCCCCGAGAACTACCCTGACCAAGACCTGATCTTCTACCGCCGCGAGTTCGAATACGGGTGCAAAAACGCCCGTCATCTGTTCTCCATCAGCGAATACACCAAACGCGAAATTGTGGACGTTTACGGTGTTTCGCCAGACAAAATCACCCCGGTTCCTCTCGGCACTGGCAACCCAGTGGAGCGACGCACCTACGACTCGGTCAGCACCGATGAGTTGCGTTCTATGAATGTCCCGTTCGACCGCTACATCTTCACGCTTAGTACGCTCGAGCCGCGCAAGAACCTACCTCGGTTAGTTGAGGCCTTTGCCAAGGTTACTAAGAACCTTGCTTTGTCTGATGTCGGACTTGTCATCGGTGGCGGCAAAGGATGGAAGGAAGGCGCGGTCTACGAAACCATCAAGCAACTGGGCATCGAAGACAAGATCGTCTTTCTGGGCTTCGTGCCATCAGAACACCTGCCTGCTCTTTTCGGACGCGCTGAGGTTTATATCACCCCCTCCATTGACGAGGGGTTTGGCCTTCCCCTTCTGGAAGCCATGTTGATCGGTGCCCCAGTGGTAAGCAGCAACGCTGGCTCCCTGCTTGAGGTCGGCGGCGACGTGGCCACCTATTTTGATCCCCTCAACGTGGACGACATGGCCGCCCGAATTGAGGAGTTTCTCTTGGCCACCCACAATCGTGAAGCACTCATTGCCAAAGGCCTGGAGCAAGCGAAGAAATTCACGTGGGAAGCGTGCGCCGAAGTGATGCTGAAGGGCATCCGCCAGTCCCTGGGCAGATAGCTGGCACGTCTCCCCCGCTAGGGGGGAGTCTGTGAGTGGGGTGCGGCGATATTTGTGGACACCAGTTATCGTTGCATGGAGACAATAGAG
>CALMEF010000335.1 GCA_937862825.1 uncultured Armatimonadota bacterium | reverse complement strand
GAGCCATCCCAATGGGAACGGCCTCGATGTCGGAGAGAGCGGAGTGGCCTACGGCCGGCTGCACTTATCGCCCGGCGGCAAGATTGGCATCAACAACGTTGACCCCCAGCGAGCCCTTGATCTTGTCGGCGAGTTGAATATCAGCGCATTGAATGGACAGCCCTTTGCGATCCATGTGGATGCCAACGGATTCAATGGTGTTGATACGACAACCACCTATACGAATGGTAACGGTGTGTTCGCAAGGGCGCAAGTTGGCACGAGCGGTTATGGTTTATTCGGACTCGCCAATGAAGGCTATGGAGTCGTTGGGTATGGGCCAGTATACGGCCTGTTTGCCCAAGGCAGTTCCGGAGCAAGCGGAACCAAGGCCTTTCGAATCGATCACCCGGCTGATCCGCTGAACAAGTACCTCCTGCACTATTCGGCGGAAGGGCCGGAGCCGCAGAACATCTACAATGGGCAGGTGACCACCGACGATAAAGGGTACGCGACGGTCACCCTGCCGTCGTATTACGAATCCATCAATAAGGACGCGCGCATTCAGGTTTCCGTGGTGGATGAATCCGACTCCGATGACTTTGTCCAAGTGAAGATTGTGCAAAAGGTCCGTGGTGGCCAGTTCGTTATCCGAACTAGCGCCCCGGGTGTTGAAGTCTTCTGGGAGGTCAAGGCGGTTCGAAACGACGAGTTTGTTCAACATCATGGCGCCCCGGTAGAGATTGAAAAGGTCGGACCAGAAAAGGGCAAGTATCAACATCCAGACCTGTATGGTGCTCCACCGGAGATGGGTATGAAGTATCAGCCTTCGCAGGAGCCTACGCCAGTCCCAAAGAACAAGGCACAGTCGAGCGCTCTTAAGAAGTAGCGTAAAGCGAAATGCTCGGACTGGTGGTGCTTTCGCCTAGGTCCGTGATGAACGGGGGTGGGGTTCCAGGGGACCCCGCCCGCTGTTCTCATTAAGAGTCTGACTGCGATGGAAAGTTGGGGTCTGCACCAGTCGCTAGATGCGTGCCACCGTCAGGAAACGCTAATCTCCCCACAAGACGACACTCTCTTGCTCATTCGGATCGGTCCTGGCAAGAATCGCAACGGCCCGGGAGTCAGTTGGATTGTAAGGCCGGTGGGGAACACCAGCCGGAATGTAAATGAAGTCTCCGGCCCGCACACGATCGACAAACTGCAGCGACTCACCGTGCGTGAACTCCGCCTCGCCCTCAAGCATATAGATCGCCGTCTCGTGATCCTCGTGGTAGTGAGCCTTCGCGCTCGCCCCGGGAGGCAGCATCAAGATGTGCATGCAAAGGCCCTCAGAACCTGCGGTTTCGGCTGATATGCCGGAGAAGTAGTCAAGGCCCTGCTTGCCATGGAAAGGGCTGGAGTCACGAACGACTTTGCAAGATTTCACGATGAGAGTTTGGCATGGGCCTACAGCCCATGCAAATTGCTGCTCGGAGAGACGATATCATTGCGACCTCCATTTCTGGTTCTGCTAGGCAACGCCTACATCCCCCGATTGCAGAAAAAGTCCGAAGACCCCGGAAAAACAGAGGTTTGGAGCGTCCTAGCCTTCGGTGCCAGTTCGTTTCGCATTACGCGTGCGCCGCTTGCCTCTACGCTTCGAGTGCGAGAGTTTCGGCTTGACTTTAATGACGTTGGTGCAACGCTTGGACATGCCAAGACGATACCCGCTTCGGATGGAATGCTCGGTCGCCATTTGGGATCCACGAACTGGCGCGGCCGTTGGAACTCTAACGTGGCAAGGGGAGCACAGGCAGACCAAATCGTCGGCCGCGTCTTTCTCTATTGCCATTGACCGCCTTGGGGTGCAGCGTGATGAATCA
>CALMEF010000334.1 GCA_937862825.1 uncultured Armatimonadota bacterium | reverse complement strand
AGCCTGCCTTGATCATCGCATCCCGTGACAGATCGGGAGTGTGCTTGAAGAGCCCGCGTTCATAGGGCACGATAACCAGCGCAAACAAGGTGAGGAGGTCCTGCGTGGCGTCTTCAGTCCAGTCACCTTGCTCCGAAGATTCAAGTCTCGCCAGCGCCCGCTCCGCGAACTCCGCCTCCCACGCCTCACGTCGGTACATCGCCATCTAAGCGGAACCCTTGCACTCAGGCCTCATCATCGCTTCTGGTCCATTCCTGTCCTATCTGGCATGTTTAGTTTCAGCAATTCGTTGATAAGCCGTTTCCGTTCCCACACATGAACCCTGTTAGCACGAGCCAACTTCAAAGCGGCCTCTGTTAGCGTGTTGTTGGTGACTAAAAGTGCTTCGGCTGCACCGTACTCTGCCTTTGAAGCAACGACCTCCTGTACGCCTTTGACCCCAAGTCGCTTGGTCGTTCGCTTTGCCTGAACTACGGTGCGAACACCTCCTCGACTGATGACCAGGTCTGCCCCCCAATCCTTGCAGTAAGGCGTTAACTCCACGGCAAATCCTTTTCGCTCAAACAACGCCTGGAGCAAGCGCTCAAAATCACGTCCGCTGAGTTGGTCGATGTCGGAAATGCCCAAGGCCAACAACTTCATCCTTTGCCACTTCCGCAAAGCCAACAATCCGACCAGATATAGGAGCCGGAGCAGCACAATACAGGTCAGATAAGGCAGGAAAGGTGTCATTCCCTTCCAAAATCCATCAATCAGTCGCCCGCCGAGCAAACTCAGCATCATAAGCGTGTCAACCGCCGTTATGGTCACACTCAGGTCGCAAAAGCGCCTCCATCCGTACCAAATCATCGTCAAGGAAACGCTTCCAATTGCCCTCGAACTCGCTACGGATTCGATCCATATCTTCCGTGGCCAAGGTTGCCGGAGACACTAGCGGCATTCGGACAATCCGATTCCAATGCTTGCCGACCTTCTTCGACTGTGGATCAAAGAGCGGTCGGTTGTTACCCGCCATGGTAAGCAACCGTTGTGCGATCTCCCGATCTCCTGGCCCGACTTCCAGAATCAGCCTCAATCCCTTGTCGCTGTTTTGGAACCAGAACAGAAACAGGTAGCCAGCAGGATTCCACCACGTCTCATCCGAACGTGGAATCCAATCTCTCCATGCCACTGGATAGAACTCGCTTGTGCCCGGCTTGTCCTTCCCAAACTCGACCCTTGGCTCCTCTCGAATAGTTTCGACTAGGAACTCATACAACTCGCTCGTTGAACTATCCCGATAGGAGTAAATGAGGTCTAGCGCCCTTCGATGCTTCCGATAAATCTCCTGACAAAGTTCCTTAACCTTTGAATCGCTCACGACATGCCTCTTGAGTAACTGAACATATTGACTGATGGCCGAATGCACCGCCGAACTCATGGATGACGCTCGTGAGGCCAAGAGCAGGTCCAACTGCTCGACCACAAACTCGTACGTCATCGGAATGTACCGCTCGTCGGTAGGCGGAGTGCCTAGCGGTGAGAGGAAAACCGGCACGATGCGCCATTCCTCCCCATACCAACTGCGAACCGCCGAAAAGTAGCGGTTCAACTGGTCGGAGTGCTCTCCAGACCCGACCTTGTTTTCAAAGACGACGGCAACCTTGTGCCGGTGAGTCAGCGCGAGCAGATCAATGTTCGACCATTCAACCCGAATCTCCGTATCGGACAAATCCCACAGTTCAAGTTCAAGCGGGGTCACTGGCAGTTCGTCGTGAGTCGCTTCTTGCAGAGTACGCTGCAGGAGCCGGGTTAGGAAGGCATCTCCCATGCCGTGCGCCTCTCGCGGGTTCAGCAGAAAGGCCAAAAAGCGTGAGTGCTTCACCTCATCCCGCGTCATCCCCGCCGCCTCGAAGACGTTGAACTCGGCCAGCAGAGATTCCAACTGCTCCAATTGGGAGTTGTTGACGACCAACTCGGAGAGAGCCAGGAGATCCGGTCGGTAACTGTGCGGGTCGGTCATATTCCACCGCCTCTTGCCAAGGGACACACCGCTACTGCCCGCACTACCAGTTCCCTCTCATAACTCCTCGTCCCCTGACTTCAGCGGTTCCCATTGATCTTCCGCAACGATGCCCTCCGGAATGATATGAACTCGGAGGCGCAGGTGCCGTGGCAGTGACGACGACAGCGCTTCCCAAACAAACTGAATATCCCGCTGCCCTTTAAGCCGGTTCAGAAAAATGTTAAAGGCCAAGTCGGGCAGCGCGTCCGGAACGTTTGGTTGTAAGCAGACGACCTTGGGCTCGGCAATGCCACAACCCATTCGCAACACGTAATCAAGACTTGTTCGGCTAAGCGGAGGTAAGAGGTCCTCTTCAATGGGGACGACCAAGAACTCGGGCCCGTCCGGTTCTGAATAGGTCGAAGGCGGATTGGGAGGACCGTAAAATGCCGGGTTTTCCGGCTCCAGCCGCCCATACATGGACATCGCGACGGCATCGCCTGCCGCGAAGATGTACAGCGGTACGGACTCCAAACTCACCACGCGATAGTTGGCGGCTTCATGAATTAGCATGTCGGAGGCGTGCTGCCAGGTCACGCCCCCAAACTTAACGTCCTTGGGCCAACTGACGTCATAAAACCGGTGCCCACCGGGAACATCTTGGGCAAACACGCGCGGGTCAAGCGGTTCAAGCGGCGTTGTCCATGCGCGGGCAGCCACTTTCTCATGCCACGCTTTGACCTCCCATTCGGGATTCGAAAGGAGGACGAACAAATCGTTCATCGCGTCCAGGTCTGCAGCGTTGTCATATCTCATGACTCAAGTTTCCCCTCGGTTTACAGTAAGTAGGCAGTTCAGTTTTCGCTTGCTGAAGTCGTTAACCGGACTGTGACAAAGGTGGACCTGATCTCAATTTCCTTCCTCATATTCTCTCCGTTAGACCTCGTACACCTTCAAAACCTCGTCCCCGTAGTGGTTGATCACCTTGATCGCGATCTTGCCCGACTCCGGTCTCGGGAACGGGCGGGACTTGGTCGCGTACAGCGAAGACCATGCCTCCTCATCAATCTCTGCCCGCAGGGCCTTCTTCAACTTCTCGTACGGCTCATTCGCCCCCGTGAAGTAAGCATGGCGCACGAAGAATGACTCGCCGTTGTATTCCGTGTCGATAAACCAGCACGCCGTATCGTCCGTGCTCGCACTGCGAATCTCGCCCGTTGTGGGGTCGAAAACGTCCAAGCCATGAAGTTCGACCTGTAACCCCTCTCCACCGGCGGGAGAGGGGGCAGAGGGGAGGGGGCCGGCGGACACCGGAATGTCTGGCCCGCCGAACACCCTAAACAGAGTCCCCGCACCCGTCTTCTTCAGCAGGTCATCCGCCATCAACAGGTCGGCGTTCATGCGCGTCGGCAACACCGTCAACTGGCCGATCGCCTTGGCTTCCTCGTTCACGTGAGGGTCAAATGCGTAGCCGCAGACGACCAAGATGTCGTGACCCAAGCCCTTCACCGCTTCCTTTGCGGCTTCCTTTATCTGCAACGGCGAAACCGCGCCGTACTCGGGACCGACCGATACCGCCACCGTCTTCGTTTCCCCCTCTGCCGTCGTGTAGGAACCACGAGCCTGTATCCACCGGCCCGCGTGGGGCTGCAAGTCGTCGAAGACGAGTTTCTCGCCCTTCTTCGTGTTCTGCACGCCTGCCTTGCGCAGGTTCTCGAGCGTCATCGCCACGAAGTCTTCGCTGGCGTCGCGCTTCCCCGCTTCCTCGCTTTCGGGCACTTCCGCGTCGCTGGGCATCACGCGGTGGGGGCTCAGGCTCTCCACCGTGAACGGACCCGTCACCCGAAGGCGCTTCTTATCTTCGTAAGGCTGGTCGAAGAGGAGTTCGGTGTCGGCGTGGCGAGCGATCGCCGCGTCGATCTCTTGCCTCGTCATGCCTTCCTTGATATCCGGATTGTTGGCGATGCTCTTCAGCGTCACGTGAGGGACGCGCTTGTACACAAATCCCTTGCGCACGTCGCCGCTCGTGTCGTAGGCAGGGGGCATCGTGCCCGTGAGTTTGGCTTCCTGGGCGACTCCCTCTTTGCTGTCGCTCAGCAGATAGTAAGGGAATTTGGCCGCCATCAGGCGGGTGCGGGCGAGTTGCAAGGCAACCCGGCTGGTGTCAATCGTGATCCACCGCCGCCCCCACTGCTCGGCCACGTAGGCGGTGGTGCCGCTGCCGCACGTCGGGTCGAGCACGAGATCGCCAGGATCGGTGGCCATGAGGATACAGCGCTTTATGGCCTCAGTAGCGGTCTGTACCACGTAAATCTTCGGATCAGTCCTACTTTGTACGCCTCCAATATCCATCCATGTCGCATTGTAAGGAACAGCAGGAAAGTCATCCACAAACCGGACAAAGCGAATAGACCCTTCCGCTACGTAGATTCTTGAAGCAATATGGAGCTTGGTCAACCCTGAGAGAGTGGTTTTATAAGTGCCGCCATATGACTTCCCATCCACTTCAAACGTTAAGTACGGATTCCCTTGGCTTGTAAGGTTGTCATCAACCCAGTAGCGAGAACCTGCCGGAACGTCCGAGTAGCCAGACCGCTCATCCTTTGTCAGCAGCCTTCGCACTCCGTTGGGTAACTCAATCCGATTGTATTTGGCCGCGCCTGTTTCCCCTGCTACCTTCGCAGCATAGAGTTGTCGATACTTTGTGAGGGAAATGTCCTTTCCGTACCAAAGGATGTAGTCGCAAACTCCTGTGAGAAAGTTCGTAGCGTAGCCGCTTGTCTTGGCGAATGCAATCTGACCAACAAAGTTCTCGCTCCCAAACCCCTCATCCAGCAAGCACCGCGCCAGGTGAACGTTCTCTTGCCCCATCTGCCCGAAGATGCTGCCCGTCTCGGTGAGCAGGTCGTGCGCCACCTGCAACCGGTCGCGGAGGTAGGAGAGGTAGGAGTGGATGCCCTTCGCCCACGTGTCGCGGAACGCGCGGACGACCTCGGGTTCTCGCGCCGCGTCCTCAAACTTGCCGTCCTTCACGTCGCGCTTGCGCGTGCTCACCTGCCAGTTCGAGCCAAACTTGATGCCGTAGGGCGGGTCGATGTAGATGCACTGCACCTTCCCCTTCAGCCCCTCCTTCTCGGCCAGCGAGTTCATCACGAGCAGCGAATCCCCCAAAATCATGCGGTTCGTCCAGTTCTTCTCATGCTCGTAGAACTCGACTTCCTTGCTGAACTTGTCCTCCCCCTCTTCGAGCTCCATGTGGTTGAAGTCGTCGAAGAACAACGTGGGCTGAGCCCCCTCTCCCCTCGCGGGAGAGGGGGTAGGGGGTGAGGGGGCATGTCTTTTCAGGTCGGCAATAATCGCCGCCGGCGAAATCTTCTCCTGAATGTAGATGGGCACGGTCGGAACCTTCAAGTCCTCGCGATCCTGCTCATCCTTCCCCTTCCAAACGAGTTGCGGGTCCAGCGACGGGTCACGCGGATACATGGCGTCGTACGGCGCCTGCTCCTCCTTGGCAAAGAACCCCCGGTTCTCAATCGTGGGATTATTCACCCGCTTGTCTTTGTGCTTGGTGTAGTCGATGTCGCTCATGTCTTCACACGATAAAAGGGATCGGTATCTATGGGGCAAACAAGGAGGCCACGCTAACCCGGCCCTGCGGGCTCAGGTAAACAGTCCTAATCCCTTCAGGCTTGCACGGATCATCTCGCTTGTATCCAATCACTGCCTTTGTGGGCATTCCAATACCAAGAACCACGTATTGAACATCTTTGATCTTTGTCGCACCCGATTCCACTGAAGCATAAATGCTGAGGACATATTCAAAGAAGCAGTGGCCGCACCTCACCTGTTTCATTGCTTGGCCCGTTCTGTTCTCCTTTACTTCGAACAATACCAGCCATATGTCGCCCGAAGCAGTAATGCGAGCAAGCAACCCGTCACACATTTTGTTGGCTGTCGTGGCGTCGTGCCGAAACAAGTTACTAACACGCACGCCTCCGACGGAACACCCCGCCTTTGCGCACCGCCTCCGGCGTGTCCTATCGAGCTCAATGACTATGTCCTCGCTTGTAAGGCCGTCTATCCCGATCTGCGCAAAGCTTCCCACCGCTTCGTTAAATCGGTACGTACTCGTATTCGCCCCATTAACGACGCTATCAAGCTGGAGTGCAAGCCATTCCTTAGCTGTTGGGCGAGGCTCCGGAGTCATGTGGGTTCAACCGCCCTCTGAGCCATAAAAAGCTCTGACTGAATATTGTTCATTTCGTTAATAGTCTCGTCGAACGTAGTAGAGTCCACACCCCGCCTTGGATCAATATGAGCTAGGCGAATGGCGATAGATTGTTTCGCTCCCCGTTTGCGCTTGACACACTCCAAAACATGAATACTCACAATATTCGCATCTAGTCCTTCCTCGGGTTGATAACCGTACTTAGAACTGACGGCTTTACCGACTTCACCTAACCCGTGAATTTGTACAAGAGTATTGAGCTCGCGAAGAAGATAGTCGCTGTGAGTGGTTACAAACACCTTGATTCCGTAGTTGCACAGCGCCGAAATGAGCCTCGCTAACTTTCTCTGGTTTGAAGGATGCAGGTTTAACTCGGGTTCGTCTACCATGAGGAGGTCGCCCGGCTTAGCAAGATTCAAGAGATAAAACCTTAGAAACACAAGAGATCGAACGGCACTCGAACTCTCCCCCATTCGAAGAGGCTTAGTTCGAGGTCGGAAGTTAGAGGGAACAAATGTTAACTCCCCGTTTCGATCTAGCTTGTAGTCACCACCGATCAGGTCTCGAAACATGTCTATGATGTCGAATCTATCTTCTGATAACTTAGAGGTCTGACGTACCACATTATCAAGCTGGTTGATGAAGTCCACGTTGTCTCTGACCGGCCTCGGATAACCACTCTGAGCGAGCTTTTGAAGGAGTTGAGCGGGGTCAAGTTTTACGTTAGCGCGTTGTTCGATTGCCACTTCAAGCAATCTTGACTTTGACAAGTTTAATTCAGACTTAAATGCCACCGCACCGGTTCGCTCTGTGCTCGCTATATATGTGTCGGGAATCATGTTGCCGAACAAGAGGCCCTGCAGTACTCCTCTTATCTGTCGCTCCATTGTCTGAGTAAAGGGCCTTCGTTTCGGGTCCACAAGAGTGATAGTCGCGATCGATGAATCAGGAGCCTTTGTGATCGTTGCCAGTTGGCGGCCGCCGAAGACAAGGGTAGCTTCGATCTCCATTGGTGGCGCATCAACATGTGACAGTGTCACCGTGAGAGATGTCGAAGCAAACCGTCTTTCGTCAGCCGCCAGGACGTTAGAAAGCTCTTCAATATAATTGGACGCCCCTTGGTTGAGCGCCTCAGTACGGTCCGCAACCAACTTGTCCCAAGATACTTCAACTTCCCCTTCATTAAGTAGGCGTGGAATCTGGATTCTTGGAGGCACAACATAATCCCTCCATCTGCTCAAGAACCCGTACAGTGCGTAAGTCAAGTATGTCTTTCCGGTATTGTTCTTGCCGGTCACAACTGTGAGCTGATTAAGGCTAAGAACTCCTTCATCAATGGGGCCCAGTGACTTAAACGTGAACTCAAGTGAGGGCCCGCGTGGAGTCCTGTCGTCAGAAAAGGCCATAGAAATCATTTCAACACTCTCCGAGTTATCGGCTCGTCAGTTTGTCCAACGGAACGTTTGATGAGCCCGGAATTATATGGGAAGCATAGCCTATCTTCCAGAACACCTTCTCCGACGAGCGGATATCGCGGATGCGCTGGAGCAGTTCCTCGAAGTACCGGTCGCCGCCGTTTTCCTTGAATCTCTCGTCGTTGAGCAGGAACCCTTTCACGAGGAAATCGCGGAGTTGGCTGGTCGCCCATCGGCGGAACTGGGTGCCGCGCAAGGACTTCACGCGGTAGCCGACGCTGATGATGACGTCGAGGTTATAGTGGGTGACTTGGTATGTTTTTCCGGCGGCGGCAGTTGTCAAGAAATCCTTGACAACTGATTCCTCGTGAAGTTCTCCCTCCTGGAAGATGTTCTTTACGTGCAAGCTCACGTTCTGCTTGGTTGTCTGAAACAGATCGGCCATTTGCGCCTGCGAGAGCCAGACGGTCTCCTCGCCGAAGCGCACCTGGAGCTTTGTCGCGCCGTCATCGGTTTGGTACAGGAGGATTTCGTCAGGCACGTGCTTCCTCCGGGAAGTGTTTGGCGATGCGCGACTGAATGGAACCGATTCCGCGTCCATGGGCGATTGCGATCTGTTCGATGGCAACCTTGTCCGCTACCGCTGCCAGCAGGCGCCTATCTTCTTCCGCACTCCAAGGCCGATAGGCGTTTGGATAGCGTTTGCGTACTTCGGCGTAACGTTCTTCCTCGGTTTGCCGTTTCGCCCTTGGTGGCTCCTTGCCCATGGCGGCCGCCGCTCTTAGCACGCCCGAGATGAACTCGGCGACATCTTCTTCGCAAATGTTAACCTGCTCGTGCAAAGGCGGTCCAATCCAACCCAGGGGTCTCGCCTGGCGCACCTGAAGTCGCGGGGTTTCGCCATGGGATTTGTAGACCCTGAAGCAAAGAATGCGGCCTTCTGTTTCAACCTTCTCTTGGTACAGTTCGCTCACGGAATTGCCCCCTCGAGGTCTTTTCGGCAATCCCACGGAACGGTGACTTCCAAGAACCTCCACTCTCCAAAGCCCCCGTGATTGTCCACCGCCGGTATCCACATTTCCCTTGCGTATGCCACCT
>CALMEF010000333.1 GCA_937862825.1 uncultured Armatimonadota bacterium | reverse complement strand
ACCTAAGGGGGCTCTACCTCCTGCAAAATCGATCGGCAAAGCCGGAGGACTCGCTTGCATTAGTGGAATCAGTATCCGAAAGCGATTTTGTTGCCGCAGCGAGTCGATTTGCAAAGTCCGGATCCGTCGTTACGGTGGGTGTCCGATGATCCAAGCACCCCAAGTCTACGAGCTTGTTGACGGGACGGCAAGAGAGTTCACGTTCCACATCGTTTGTCGCGTTGGTGCACCGGCCCCAAAAACGGTCGCGATGTCCCACCTTCTGGCGAGAATGTTGCCCGACGGAACGGCTGATGTACGTCGGGATGCGCTTAGAAGTCTGTCAACCCGGCTCTCGTGCTCGGTTTCTGAGGGCCTGATCGTCGTGACATTTGGAGTTTCGGCGGACGATTACAAGTTGGGGATCCGACTCACGGAATCGTTGCTCTCGAACTGGAGTCCAAACGAGGAACGCGTCAAGGAGTTGACAAGTTTGCTACCTTTTGAGAGGTTAGACCCTTGGCAAGAAGTTGTTTTGCCCTACCGAGCCGACTACAATGGGTTAAACTCGCAGTCGCTCATTGGGTTTTGGAACTCACTTACTAAATCGATCGCAGTTAGCGGGCCGCTCGGGCTAAACTCGCCTCGACGAGACCTCGCGAAGTTGCCTTCACCGAAGGTCCGACGCGACGATTCAGACCCGCCAAAGGCCATCGAGAAGCGGCTATCTCCGATAACGACCCTCGAGTGGCGGTCTGCGCCAACGCAGGTCAACGGGCACACCTTGCTTGCGGTGATCGCATTCGGGGCCGGCCAGCAATCATCGGTCTTCCGCTGTTGGAGGCAGGAAATGGGCCTAACTTATCGCCAAGACGCTGTGCTCTCTCCCGCTGGGGCAAGTTGGCATCTTCGGCTTGTCGCCTACCGAAAAGGTAGCACGGACGTTCTGGCCAAAGAGGGGCTTGATAGAGTGAAAGCAGATGTTGAGAACTGGAATCAAGCCACGTTGGAAACGGCAAGAGAGATCCTCCGATCCTATGAGCAAAACGGATTTGAGACACGAACGATTGAAGTTGCGGGAAGGCATCTTACTGACCTCAACGGCCCCAATATGGCATTGTTGACCGCGTTAGGCGTTGAAAGTTTCAGCGAGAAGCAGCCCCCAACCCTGAATGAACTAAGAGATGTTGCCCGTGCTTTGCTTGCCGACATGAAACTCGTGCAGATTCCGGGTTCATAGTCAACTTTTCAGAGGGTTCGTTGCGTCCAACAATCTAACCACTTCACGTGGGCTAATGCGCAATTGCGCATAGGAGAGGAAATCATATGGCATTTAGAGGCATGATGACGTCTGCCGCCTTGCTTGCAATGGCAGCGGTCGTCGGGGCGCAAATGACGCCCGAACTATCAACCAACAGGGCCAAGGCGTTGCGTGAACTGCAGTCGCAGTATCCCGGCGTCAAGGCAATGTTTGAAGGCGGATCCATTAGCCGAATCTACGGCGTTCCTTTTGGATATGGAGAGACTCCAAAGGACGCGGCTCGAGAATTCGTCACCAACTTCGGGGCGCTTGTCCCGACGGGCAGCGCTGAACTGGAATACGAGGGTGAACTGGAGGTCATGGGTGGACGATTCTCAATCGTTTACTTCAAGGAAGTGGCCGATGGATATCCGGTCGAAGGACGCGGTATTGCCGTTCTCGTATTGAACCAGCCCAACCACCCGGTGGTGCTTGTAAGTAACCGCTCGGAACCCGTCACCGCCGCACTTCAGGCACCTAGTCTGACGGGTCAACAGGCGATCGGAATGGTCGAGCAACTTCGACCCTGGCTGAACGAATATGGTCAGCCCGCACTCTGCGTTTACCCAACCGAAACGTCAATGCGGCTTGCTTGGGCGTTTACTGCCGACAACGGAGTGCTCTCACATCCTGAGCGCTATACCGCCTTTGTCGATGCAAAAACCGGCGCGGTTCTCGATTGGCGAAACGAGATTCATCACGTCGACGTAAGCGGAAACGTTACGGGTTACGCGACTCCGGGGCTGCTGCCCGACCAAGCGAACAATGCTCCGGCACTAACCCCGCTTGCTGGTCTCCTCGTGCAGATTGCTGGAGGCAACTCGGCATATACGGATGCCAACGGTAACTACACCGTTCCAAATGCTGGCAGCGGCCAGGTTACGGTCAACGCGACGCTTACGGGACGATGGGTTCGAGCCGTGAACAATGCAGGGGCAAATCACACGTTGTCCCAAATCATCACGCCTCCAGGACCCGCGAACTTCTTGTTCAACCCGACGCCGCAATCCCTGATAACGGCTCAGGTAAACGCCTTCATTCATACCGAGAGGGTTCACAACTTCGCCAAACAGTACGTGCCGACATATCCAGGCATTGACATTCAAATGCCCGCAAACGTGAACTTGGCGAACACTTGCAATGCCTTCTACAACGGTTCATCAATCAACTTCTATCAGGCGGGTGGTGGTTGTCCAAACACGGCCTATTCGACGGTCGTGTACCACGAATATGGTCACCATCTAGTTGGCGCAGCAGGAACAGCCCAAGGAGCGTATGGCGAAGGAGCGGGTGATACGACGGCCGCATTGCTCGCCGACTCACCAAGCCTCGGGATGGACTTTCTTGGAGTGGGTGCCGGCCCGCTTCGAAGTTGCTACAACTCCATCACGTACCCGAACAACTTGGCAATCCATACTGCCGGACAGGTGCTAAGTGGATCGTTCTGGCTGACCCATGATGCCTTGATCGCTCGCTACGGTAACCGAGCGCAATCCCTGGAAATCATCCGACCGTTGTTCCTGAGTAGTGTTCTGCTCCGACCGGCTGGCATAAGTCCCCAGGTCACGATTGACGTGCTTACGTTGGACGATACCGATGGGAATATCTACAACGGAACTCCCCACTATCCGCAAATTCGACAAGGATTCAATGCCAAGGGGCTCACGGCTCCGGATCTTGAGTTCTTGAGCATTCGAGCACTCCAGATTCCTGGTGAGTTCGTTCAATACGAATACAACGACGTGTTGATCCCAATGACCGCTCAGTTCCAAGATGTCACTGGAACCCTCAATCCGGCGTCACCGAAGGTGGTGAGCCGAGTGAACGGTGGTGCATGGACGTCGTTGCCGATGGACGAGATTCAGGATCCTGGTATTTACTTCGGCTACATTGAACAGCCTGGATGCGGCGATGTCGTTGAGTATTACTTCGAAGCCACAGACATGAATGGCAACGTTGAGAGGTTCCCAGATGCAGGCCCAGCGGCACCGCTCACCGTCATTGTTGGACGATCTCTCCAGAATGTGTTCACAGATTCCTTTGAATCTGCCTTGAGTTGGACGGTGTCCAACACATCGCTGACTTCAGGAGCCTGGGTACGGGGCAACCCGAACGGAACGAACCTGAATGGCGTTCCTGCTCAGCCGGAGAATGATAGCGGTGACACGGGAACCCTCTGTATGTTCACAGCCCAAGGCGCAGCTGGTGGTGCCGTCGGTGATGCCGACGTGGATGGTGGTCCGACGCGAGTCGTATCGCCCGCATTCAGCCTTGCTGGTGGCAACGGAGTGATTGAATACAGTCGCTGGTACTTCAATGATGATGGCGACGATGCCTTCTCCGTGGAGATTTCCAACGACGGCGGTGCGACTTGGGTTACCGTCGAAGGTGTTACTTACACTGCAGCAAATGCGAACAACCAGTGGAAGCGGGTTAAGTTCCTTGCGAGCCGATTCGTGACGCCGAGTTCGAACATGCGACTGCGCTTCAGCGCAACCGACAACCCGAACAACTCGATTACCGAGGCAGCCATCGATAACGTGGTGATCAACAAGGTGATCTGCGACTAGACACGAGAAAAAGAAACAGGGCACCTCGAAGTTCGAGGTGCCCTGTTTTGTTATCTGGACTTCAGGACTTACCAGAGCCGCCAGCGGAACACGTCGATATTGTGTAGCCAGCCGTCTTGTGAGGGGTCCTCATCGTTGATGGGCATCCAGGTGATGCGGCTTCTCACGTCTCCGGAAGCGTTGGTGAAGTCTGATGCACCAACCTTTCGCACCACAGTTGTGGCCTTCAGAGCCGCTGAGGCTGTCTCGCCAGTCAGCACTTGGTAGGTGCCTGTCGTGAAGTTAAACCCTTCCAAGGTCTGACTCAAGCCAGGACGGGCCACCAATCCTTCGACCATGACTTGGTAGAAGGATGGAGAAATCGTCTGAGATGTGCCTTCCAGCACAACTTGGGCGGTCAGGTTCGTGGGGTCGTTGAAGACCGAGAGATACTGATCATCCAGGTTGTCGGTAACACCGGTGCCACCACTGAACTCCTCACCTTGAACAACAGTGTAGTTGGCGACATTGATGATCGGAGCAACAGATGCGTTATCGAAAATGCCAGCGAGAGACGCGTTGCTCAGCGACGTAAAGATGTCGGCATATCCCATTTGAACGTTACCGCTCACGTAGGTTGTGTCCTGCCGAACGACAATCGGCCAACCATTGAGTCGCCACTCAATGTATCCATTGTTTTGAGTGATCTCAACTCGTGCCCACTGATTCGCCGGTGTGGCGGGGGGTGGGGGTATCCCGCCCGGGACGACGCGCCGCAGGACGGGGGGGAAATCCGCCTCTGGGGCCAGGCGGTGGAAGGTTACGTGTGTTGCCCGATCCCCCC
>CALMEF010000332.1 GCA_937862825.1 uncultured Armatimonadota bacterium | reverse complement strand
TCCCTTGCCCTTGAGGACAAGAGATGAAGTGTCCAACAAATTCACCGCATTCCACATTCACGGACTTCCCCCCAGGGGGAAGACGCTTGGCAGTCCTGTCAGCGTCGGCGAACAGGTATGGGTTGGTGCGCTTTAGCCCCTACCCGTTCACTTCGTTCACGGACTTCCCCCCAGGGGGAAGACGCTTGGCAGTCCTGTCAGCGTCGGCGAACAGGTGGGGGTTCTGCGCTTTGGCCCCAACCCGTTCACTTCGTTCACGGACTTCCCCCCGGGGGGAAGACGTTTGGCTGTTGCGCTGGCGGTAACTGTATAATCACCTGCCCGTGTCCGAAACGCCTTCCACGCCGAATGTCGCCAAAGCTGGCGGCATCATGATGGCGAGTCTCCTCCTCAGCCGGGTGCTGGGGATTCTCCGTGACACGGTGATGGCGGCCAAGTTCGGGGTCAGCATCGAAACCGACGCCTACCGGCTCGCCTTTATGATCCCCGATTTGATCTTCTTCGCCGTTGCTGGCGGTGCCCTCAGTTCAGCGTTCATTCCCGTTTTCAGCGAACTTCTCCACACGAATCGTGAAAAGGACGCTTGGAAGTTATTCAGCGTCGTGGTCACCGTCATGTCGGTCATCCTGATCGCCTTGATCGCCTTGGCTTGGGTGTTTGCGTTGCCGCTCGCTCACCTTATCGCCCCAGGCAAGCCGGACGACGTTCTGCCCCTGATCGCGCAGATGAGCCGAATCGTGCTCCCTGCCCAATACGCTTTCTTTATTGGCGGACTGATGTTTGGGACGCTCTATGCCAAGCAGCGGTTTGTCATGCCGGGCCTCGCACCGAACATTTACAACTTGGGCATCATCTTCGGCGCGCTCGTTCTGAGCTCGTTTATGGTTCCTGGAATTGTCGGGATGTCCTGGGGTGCGGCAATCGGTGCCCTTGCTGGCAACCTTCTGCTTCCTCTTTTCGCAATGCGTGCGATTGGCGTCCAGTTCAAGCCGTCGTTGGATGTGAAGGCTGAGGGTGTCGGCAAGGTCTTTCGTCTGATGCTCCCTGTCGTTCTGGGGCTGTCGCTGCCCGGAGTTTATGGCCTTATCACCCAGGCGTTCGGGACCTATTATCAGGCTGGCATCAATACGGCGCTTGATCTATCGAACAAGTTGATGCAGGCGCCACTCGGCATCTTCGGGCAAAGCCTTGCCTTGGCCGTGTTCCCTGCGCTCACCCAGTTCTTTGCCCAAGACCGGATGGACATGTTCCGTCAGCAACTGGGCTCCACCTTACGGACGGTCATCTTCCTCACGGTTCCCATCAGTGTTGGCATGTTCGTTCTGGCTCCTGAGATCGTTGCGCTGGCCTTTCAGTACGGCAAGGCGCGTGATGCTGACTTGCCCGCGCTCATCAACTGCCTTCGGATGTTCTCCTTTGGAATTTTCGCCTGGTGCCTTCATCCGGTGTTGATGCGAGCGTTCTTCGCGGTTCAGCAAACTGTTTCGCCCATCGTGATGGGGACGATCGCCACCGGTGTCTCTTTGGGTCTGGTCTATACGCTCAAGGAAACGGCACTCGGATACCTTGCATTACCACTGGCCAGTTCGATCGCTGCTGTCGTTCTCGCGTTTCTGTTGCTCGTGGCTGTTCGCAATCGCATTGGTGGGCTTGACATCAAGGGGATTACCCAAACCCTTGCCAAGTCCGCATTCGCTTCGATTCCTTTTGGGGTGGTGCTCTACCTGGCGGTTCACTATCTTCCGGAAGGCACGGGGATCGGGAGAAATCTGCTCGCCGCAGTCAAAGTCGTTGGAATCGGTACCGTCGCCGCCTGGGTGTACTACTTCGGGGCCAAGAAACTCGGTATGTCGGAGACCGACTATGTCACCCGGGCGCTGAAACGAAATCGCGGTTGATCTGGTAGCAGAAAGCATGCTCGCGCTTGCCGTTTCGATTGCCTTTGTAAGCCAATCACCCGATACCTCTGCGGCTGGCCTTGCCAAGGACTATGCAATCCTCAAACAAGCCTATACGGCGTTGCACCCCGGGTTACTGAGATACAACTCGCAGGCTCAGTTGGATGCGCACTTTGCGGTACTGGAAATGGCTTGGTCGAGAGATCAAACACTTCAAGAGGCATTCCTATTCCTTTCGGAGTTCACCGCGAAGATCAAATGCGGCCATACCTACCCGAACTTTTTCAATCAAACAGAGTTCACTAAGAAGGAACTCTTCGAACGAAAGGACAAGGTGCCGTTTACGTTTCGGTGGCTAGATCGGCGCATGTTCGTTACCCGCGACTGCACAGGGTCTAACTTGCTTCCACGAGGCACAGAGATTTTATCGATCAACTCGGTGCCCGTCTCCACGATCCTGAATCGGCTTATGGGTATCGCGAGGGCGGATGGTTCCAACGACGCAAAGCGGATGGATTATCTCGGCGTATCGGGAGGTGGTAAGTACGAGGCCTTTGACATCTACCATCCGCTCTACTTTCCGGTGAAAGGCAACCTCTTCAACTTTACGGTCCGCAAACCTGGCGCGGAAACCGCGCAAGTTGAGGCTGGGCCGATTTCGATTGGCGACAGAGTTGAACCGAATCAGCCAAAGGTCGAGAAGGACTCTCCTTTATGGTCAGTTGAATATCCCCGGGACAAGGTTGCCGTGCTGAAAATGCCCACCTGGGCCATGTACAACAGTTCCTGGAACTGGAGGGGGTTCTTGAAGACGACCTTCGCATCCTTGATCGAACAAGGAACTCCGAATTTGATCATTGACTTAAGGGGCAATGAAGGCGGAGATTCGGTCGGCAATTCAATTCTGCCGTATCTTACTGATAGGCCTCTCCCACGAGAGTCCGTGCGGAGTTTGTCCCGCTATCAAGTCGTTCAAGACGACCTTCGGCCCTACCTCGACACTTGGGACAAGCAGTTTTTTGACGCGCGGGCTATCACCAAGCCTACCGGTGACGGATTTTTTGAAGTCACTCGCGGAGGCTCTTCGGCTGCGATCAGACCAGCCGAAACGTTGTACAAAGGAAAGGTCTTTGTTCTTGCTGGTCCCGCTAACAGTAGCGCTACCTTTCTCTTTGCGAAGCAGGTGAAGCAGTATAGTCTCGCAACCTTGGTTGGACAACCAACGGGCGGAAACCAGCGTGGCATTACTGGTGGAGCGTTCTTCTTTTTGCGTCTGCCCAACTCCAAGTTGGAGGTAGACCTGCCCTTGATCGCTCAGTTCTTCCCTGGGAGTCCGCCCGATGCGGGAATCGAACCGGATGTGCTGGTCAAACCCAACGCGCGAGATGTAGAGACGGGGTCAGACACCGAGATCGAGCGAACCTTTCAAATCATCAGTAGCAAAAACCTGCCAGAACGCGGCACGACTGCGCTCAAATTAACTGAATGAGACCCGTTGCAACCCGTAAAATTGCTTCGGGATCTCAACCAATATGACAAAGAACCTAACTTTAGCCCTACTTGGGCTCACGCTACTACCCTCGGCGGTAACGGCACAACTCAAGGAGACTGTGAACTTCCGCGGCGCGGCAGTTAAGGACATCTCGGGACGCCTCAAGGGTCGTGAGTACGTGGACTATCTCATCGACGTCGGTGCAGGCCAATCGCTGGCCGTTTCCTTGGATGGGAAAGCCTATTTCAACGTCAACCCGCCGAAATCGGACATCTCGCTCTTCGTGGGAAGTCGGGACGGCAATACCATGGAACTGCGCATGCTCCCCTCTGATGGGCGCTACATCGTGCGGGTGTATCAGATGGGTGCAGCAAGGTCAGAAAATCAATCAATCACCTACAAAATGACGTTGCGGCTGAAGGGTAAGGCCCTGGTGCCAGTTTCTGGATCACGCGACGCAAAGATGGGCGCCTACCATGCAAAGGGGATTATTGACTGCACGATTTCGGGCAAGGACTCGCAATGCGACGCTCTTGTTATCCGGCGCGGTCGGCAGGGCGAAGGAACCGCTACCGTCGAGTTTCGAACAGGCAACCTCGTTCGACGTGTGCTCTTTATCAAGGGCCAGCCAATGGCCTCGGATTCCCCAGACACGTTCTCATACCGACGTTCTGGAGACATCACGACCGTTCGCTTTGGTGACAAGGGTGAGGAAACGTACGTTGTTCCCGATGCCCTAATGTTTGGAGGTTAATCGAATGAAAGTATGTACCACTATCTCAGCGCTAATTGTCCTTGCTGGATCGGCTTTTGCAGTGGAGCCGCCGTCGTGAGCCGTCGGGACGTTTAAGGGGACGAATCCGAAGTACCAGAAGAAGGTGACCGTTGCGATCTACAAGAGCGGGGATGTTCGCGTTTCCGTTGAAGGACAGAGCACTCAGAGCGGACAATGGGGCTCCAGTGGATACTCAGTAAGCGGTCTGCGGTTCTTTGTCGAGCGGGGTAACAATGCGATTATCGTCACTCAGGCCAATGACTCATCGAATCGGGCCGCCTACAAGTATTCAGGGTCCAGCGGTTGGGCACCTCCCGGGAGCGGTGGCGGCTGGGGTGGGTCGGGTTCGACCAACGATGACCTTGCCCCAGATTACATTCGCGGCAGCCATAAGAACGGCAAGAACAACTACTATGGCGCCAAGATCGATTTAACGGTTGACTCGCATGGGAACGCTAATGCAGTTGTCCGTTACAGCGATGGGCGAGTCCAATACCAATCCGGCTACTATCGAGACGGCAACCTCTATTTGGATTCAACTCGATTCCGGACATACCGATCAAGCGGCGGATTTACCATCGAAGAAGTGAACAATTCGCGAAACAAGACGGTTTGGGGGGGCGACGGATGGGGCGGAGGCTCTTGGAATCCTGACAACTCCGCTGGCGACGCTCCAAGTTGGATCGTTGGCGAGTTTGATGGTCACAACCGATACTACAACGCGGACATCAATCTGACGGTCCGGAAGGACGGTTATGCCGTCGCTGACGTCCGATTTGCCGATGGTCGTCGTCAAACTCAGGTGGGCAACTACCGCAACGGTCGATTGACCTTGAGCGGGGTCGGTTTCAAGGTGTCGCAGTCCGGTAACGGCTTCTCAACTGAGTAGTTGGGGAACAGTGCCAACTGGATGGAATATCGACGCCACGGAAGTGGTGGCTGGGGCTGGGACAACGACCAGTATGATAATCCGCCTTCCTGGGCTATCGGCACCTTTAGTGGTTACAACAACCTTTACGATGCCGACGTTGAAGTCCACATTTCATCCAATGGCACGATCACGGTTGATGTCCTGTTCAAGGACGGTCGCCGGCAGAAGCAAAAGGGTGGATACAAGAACGGTGGGGCAACCATTGATGGTATTCGCTTTGATGTTCTCTCAGCTTCTAACGGTATTACCCTTCGCCAGTCCAACGATCACCAGAACAAGACCGTCTACCGGCGAGTTTGGTAGATCCAAGTTGAGTAACCAGCAGGAGTTCTGCTCTTGCTGGTTACCAACCAGGTACGCTCCCATCCGAGCCAATTGTCAAGTCAAGTCTTACTTTCCGCTGGCACGCGACAAACCTTTGCCTCTCCGAAGGTGATTCAGGAAACCTACTTCCCTGGACAACCCAGACGTGTTTTTTCCCAAGGTTTCCGTTCCGCTTTCAATAACACCGTTCAACACGAGGGTGTAAGCCTTTCGTATTCGGTGCTTGACGGACATCTTCTCAATGTCGGTGCCTCGAATGGCGATTCGATTCTCATCTCGATCGTCCTTGATGGAGAGGCAACCGTCTGGACAAACGGTGAAAAGCGGGACCTTTCTGCTGGGTCGGGGGTCGTCATTGTGGGAGGAGATCACGTTGTTCAGTCCCTTGAAGACACTCAGACTTTTATATTGAGGATTCCGTCCACGTCGCGTCTCAACTTACAAATCCAAGCGACTCCCCATATGGTCCGAGACAAGTTGCCTCGCTCCATGACGAAGGTTGAGGCAGCCGAGTTCGGACGTGTGTTTATGTTTGCCGCTAACGAGATTGACCTACGTGGTGGACTTGACGATTTCGGTCGTCTCCTCCTGGGGACACTAGAACGCTACGCGACCCACCTCTTTGCACAGTACATTCCTCCTGCAGACGAGCGGCCACCAGAAACCATGTTAGACATTTGTCGGAACGTGCGGGTGTTTTTGAGCGGAAGGGGTCCGAAACGTACCTCACTTCACGAACTCGCTCAAGCAGGGTGCTGCAGCCTCCGGCAGCTGCACCGCGCCTTTGAGGCCGTTACCAGGAGTACGCCTGCCGATTTTGCGCGGCGATGTCAACTAAACTATCTCCGGTCAGAAATCGCAAACCGCAGTGCGGAGCAACTTGACTGCCACGAGCCAACCATTTCCCGGGCTCTGCGGCAAGCCTATGCCGATGAGTTTGGTGAGGTACTTGAGGAAACTGTTCGACGTCAGGGTCGCTTGGTGAAGTCCATCTTGTCGAAGCACGTTTGAGATCGGTAGTATGTCAGTCTGAATGCGCATTGCCACCTACAACTGCAACTCAGTTCGGCTGAGAACCCCGATCATTTTGGAGTGGCTGGCGGAGTACGAGCCGGACGTCCTGGCACTTCAAGAGATCAAGTGCGAGAACGACAAGTTCCCGACCTTCGAGTTTGAGGAAATGGGGTGGCAGGTTGCGGTGAACGGGCAGAAGACCTGGAACGGCGTCGCCTTGGTCAGCCGCCACTCGATTCGAGACGTGCGGACGGGGATGGGCGATCCTGCCTTTCCCGAAGACGCACGGATAATCACCGCTGAGGTTGAGGGGCTTCGAATCGCCAACACCTACGTTCCGAACGGAACCAAAGTGGGGACCGACAAGTTTGACTATAAGTTGAGGTGGCTGGAGCGGATCAAGTTGCTTTTGGTCCAACAGTCCATTGATGTTTGGTTAGGTGACATCAATATCGCGTTGAAACCTGATGACGTTTACGATTCGAAGCGGGTTTTTGGTGGGGTGGGGCATCATCCAGAGGAGTTTGCTCGCCTCAACGCAATCCTTGATCTCGGTTATGAGGACTTGTTTCGGAAGTTCACCCAGGGGCCGGGACACTACACGTATTGGGACTACTTTATCAAGACGGCCTTCGAGCGGAACAACGGCTGGCGGATCGACCACATCTATGGCCGTGGGGCTGCTGCCTCGTCGTGTACGGCCTGTCAGATCGACCTTGAGCCACGGCGACAGGAACGTCCCAGCGACCACACGGTGGTGTGGGCTGACGTCGGGTAGTCCAAGGGCGTGCTTGGGTTGCTACGCCACCGGCAAGACTCAGCGCGATCAGCCTGGATAAAACGGGGAACCGGCCAATCTGTCAAAATACTCTCCCGGAGATAACGAACCAGTGGCAGATACCAGCGATTTCAAGAACGGCATGGCCTTCATGATGGAAGGCGACCCTTATCAGATCATCGAGTTTCAGCATGTAAAGCCGGGCAAGGGCGGCGCATTCGTCCGCACCAAGTTGCGCAATCTGAAGAGCGGGCGAACTCTCGAAAAGACCTTTCGTAGCGGCGAAAAAGTGGACTCGGTCTTCGTGGAAAAGCGCAAACTGCAGTTTCTTTATCGCCAAGGCTCTGAGTGTGTTCTTATGGACCTTGACTCCTACGAACAGGAGCCAATCCCCTCAGATCAGTTCGGAGAACAGGCCAAATATCTCAAAGAAGAGATGGAGGTCATTGCGTTAGTTGCGAACAACGAAACGCTGGGCTATGAGATTCCCAACTTTTTGGAACTTGAGGTGACGGAGACCGATCCTGGATTCAAAGGCGACACGGTGAGTGGAAGCAATAAACCAGCGACGCTTGAGACCGGAGCAGTGATCAACGTGCCCTTCCACATCAACATTGGCGATGTGATCAAGGTCGATACAAGAACAGATTCGTATCTCGAGCGCGTCAAGAAGTAGACCGAATATGAAAAAACAGCCCCAATCCGGGCCAGCCTTCGATGTTGAAGACGCGTTTGGCAGTTTTCTCGACACCGCCGGCAGAGCCGTCTTCTGGATTGGGCTGCTTGCTACCGTCGTCTCCGTCGGATTCCTGCTTGTAACGTACAACGCTTTTTCGAGTTCAACGCCTCCCGGAGATATCCAGCAGGCGATGGGAAACGTCTCCATGCTCTCCAAGGTTCTTCTTGCGGGTGTGGTTGGCTTGATGGTTGGCAGTTCCTATATGTTCTGGGGCGAAGAAACTGTCGGCGTGTTTCAGTTAATGGGTGCAGCCCTCCTCTGGTTTGCGCCCTT
This sequence comes from uncultured Armatimonadota bacterium, assembly GCA_937862825.1. GTDB lineage: Bacteria > Armatimonadota > Fimbriimonadia > Fimbriimonadales > Fimbriimonadaceae > CALMEF01. Next base: position 2,130 of record CALMEF010000332.1, on the reverse strand, counting down.
GTTCGTCCCCAACTTCTTGGGCGGATCCAACGTCACTGAAGCCTCTTCGGGTGCGATGGCAGCGATTCAACTGGGTGGAACCGTCGCTGGCGCCATGGCCATCTTGGTTCTGATTTTCGACATTGTTTCGCGGGTGAAACTCCGAGCCCGAATCGGGACCAAGGCAGACCACTTGAAGTACGGCAAGGGGGTCAAGGAGGAGCCAGCGGTTCGCAACGTGTTCATGGGCATGTGCTGGCAACTGCCGTTTTGCCGCAAGTTTGTCCGTGACAAGTGCCCCATTTATCACGCTCGGCGGACTTGCTGGAGAGAGCGGGTTGGCTGTATGTGTGAGGAAGAGGTCATCCGGGGCGCGATGGAGAACAAATCGATTCCAAAGGACATCGTCGCTGCGGCCAAGTACATCCCAAGGAACAACAAACTCAACGAAAAGCAGAAGGCTGAGCGTTGCCGCCAGTGTGTGATCTTCAACGAGCACCAGAAGCACAAGTACAAGTTGGCACTTCCGTTACTGGTTGGCGGCTTTGCAGGGCTGTACGTCCTGTTCCGAACTCCACTTCTAGGCGCCACCAACGGCATCATCAAGTCGCTCGACAAGGTCTTCAGCGGATTGACCTTTAGCAAGACCAATACGGTGGAAACCACGGTCAACCAAACCCCGGTCTTTCAGGAGTTGTTCCTGATTTGTATCTTGATTGTCTTGCTGGCCTACGCTCTGAAGTTCCTCGAGTATGCCGTCTTCAAACTGAAGGTGTAGTGGATGCGAACCGTTGGCTCACCGATTCTCATCGATGGTGCCCACGGCGAGGGTGGAAGCGCCCTCTTTCGCACCGCCCTGGCTTTGGCGGCGATTACCCAGCAACCCGTTCGTATTGACTCGGTTCGCGGCGGTACGAAGTTGCAGGGGCTCACACTCGAAGACCTAACGGTCACCAAGGCGATTGGGCAGTCCTGCAGCGCAGAAATCAGCGGGGCGCAACTTGGATCGACAACCCTGTCCTTCTGGCCTTCTCATCGTCCCAAGGGGCTCAAGGTCGACTTGGACGCTAGCGACTCGGACGGACGCGGATTCGCAAATGCACAGGTGATTCTCAACGCCCTCATCCCGGTTCTTGCGGGAACAGGGGTTTACTCTAGCCTCACCGTGTTTGGTGAGACCTTTGGACTTGGGGCGCTCGGCTACGACTCGTTTGCCAACGTCACGCTCAAGGCATACCGGGCGCTGGGAATCTACGCCTTTCCCGAGTTGCGGCATGCAGGATGGGGACGTTTCGGCAAAGGTGAGGTGTTTCTCGATTTAGAACCCAGCCGAGCCAGCGGCTTTTCCGCTCCCGAACGAAGCGAACTCAAACTGCTTCGGGCGATCATCACGACCTCAGACTTGTCATCGCACGTGGGAACCCGGGCAATTTCGCATTTACAGCGCCTGGCAAGCCATGCGGGCTCTGAGATCGACGTGACGGTCAACCAGGTCTCTGCGGATGATCCTGGGGCTTTCGTGACCGTATGGGGCGAGTATTCCTCGGGTGTGGGAGGCGGCGCTGCGATGGGACAAAAGGGGATTCGTATCGAATCCGTGGCGCAACAAGCGTTTCAACAATGGATGGACTACCACCAATCCAAATCAACCCTCGACCCTTATGTCGCGGATCAGATTCTGGTTGGTTGTGCTTTGGCCGAGGGAGAAACTGAGTTCTCCGTGATGAAACTTACCGATCGATTCTTGACGATGGTCTGGGTGATCAAGCAGTTCCTGCCGATCCATTTGACCGTCAAGGGTGTTGTTGGGGGGCCTGGTATCGTAAAGATTCGACGATGACCTTGTTCACCCGAATCATCAATCGCGACATCCCGGCAGATATCGTTTACGAAGACGACCACGTCGTGGCGTTTCGAGATATTGATCCCAAGGCGCCAGTTCATGTCCTCATCGTGCCCAGGCAGGAGATCGAGGGACTTGCTTCGCTACCTGAGGAACGTGATCATCAGCACCTGTTAAACGCGGCGAAGGTGATTGCAGAGAACCTGGGGTTATCCGATGGCTATCGGCTGGTTATCAACCAAGGTAAACATGGAGGGCAGACTGTGCCGCACCTGCACCTGCATTTGATGGGCGGCCGTGCAATGGGA
>CALMEF010000331.1 GCA_937862825.1 uncultured Armatimonadota bacterium | reverse complement strand
AGGTGTGGACGTTTAACTACGACAGCGGCTCGCGTATGACGTGGTGGAAGACCCCAAGCCCCTTGAGCGAGCAGACGAGTTACACCTACAACTCGACGAACACGGTCATCACCCACCCCGGCGCGCAAACCGTGACCCACAACTACTCCAGCGGCATGCTGGCGAGTGAGGTGGACGAGGCAAGTTTCTCGACGGCGTACCTTAACGACTCCGACAAGAACACCACGAAGGTGACGGACAAGCGCACAAAGGATTGGATCATGACCTATGACGGCGATGGGAATCGCCTGACCCTGAAGAATCCTCTCAACAAGATTTGGACTTACCCCTACAACTCGACGAACGATCTTCTGGAGATCGAGGATCCTCTTGGACATGAGACGGACTTCACGGTGAACTCGCACGGCAAGGTTCTGACCGTCGTTGACGCGATGAGCCGCACGGTGCGGACGAACACTTATGATTCGTATGGCCAACTCGATACGAGCAAGAACAACGCGAACGAAGAGATTGACCTAACGCCGAATACCAATGGCGATTACACCGACATCTACGATCCCCTTGACAAGCAGTCGATCATTGCCTACGACACGTATGGCAGGCCAACCAGCGTTACCACGCCGACTGGGCTACAGGAGCAGGTCGAATATGACGACTGGGGCAGGGCCATCAAGGTGGTGCATCCGGGCGGCAGCGATGTCGATGTGGTTTACGATGCTGAAGGCAACGTTACAAGTGTTACGGATGAACTCAGCCGAACCTCAAACTACACTTACGATGAGGCGGGGCGGCTGAAGACTTCGGTGAACCCGAAGAGCGAGACTGAGACGCTGACTTACAACAGCAATGGCTGGGTCACTGCGATTCAGAACGGACGCGGGAAGACGCGGACGTATGAGCACACGAACCGGGGTGAAGTCAAGAAACTGACGATGCCCGACGGGACGGTCGAAGAATGGTTCTTCAACGGCAACGGGGACGTGACGATTTACGAGAACGGTCTCGATCAGCAGATTGGTTATTCGTATGATGACGCGGGACGCCTGACCGGGGTTGATTATCCGACGGGAACCGATACGTCGTTCTCGTATGATGATGCGAATCGAAGGTCTACGATGGTCGATGCCACTGGGACGACGACGTGGAACTACAACGACGCGAATCAGTTAACGTCGATTGTCCAGCCCAACGGAAGCAGCGGGACGTACACGGTGTCGTTCTCTCCGAACGCTTCGGGCAGACGTGACTCGATGACCGATCCGAGCGGGACAACTTCCTACGCCTATGATGGCGCGGGGAGGCTTTCGACGCTCACCAATCCTCACAGCGAGGTCACAAGTTGGACTTACGATGACGATTCCAGAGTCACCAAGGTGACGTATGGCAACACCGCGTATGACCTGATCGAGTACGACACTCGGGGGCGGCTAAAGACGTCATCGACGAAGAACTCTTCAAACTCCAGTTTGCGCTCTCGAACTTACACTTATGACAACGCGAGTCAAATGCTGACTGCGAATGTGGACGGCATCGTGACGGAGTATGATTACGACGATGCGGGGCAGTTGATCGAGGAGATTCGCTCTGGGTACTCAGCGGCCTATACTTACGACGGGAATGGGAATCGTCTGACGAAGACTCTGAATGGAACGACGGAAACCTATGCTTATGACGATGGGGACAAACTCGTTGACATCAAAGTGGGTACGACGACGGTGAAGGCGTTCACTTACGACGCTTGTGGACGCACGACGCAGATTCAAACGTCTGCCTATACCCGAATCTTCTCTTATGATTATGAGTCTCGTATTACTCAGATTACTGGACTTGCGACGACCAACACCTTTACGTATAACGGACTCGATACGAGGACGAAGAAGGTTGATGCTGCTGGAACTTCGAACTATCAACGCCTCGGCGCGTATGTGACGGATGCAGTCCTCGCAGACGGAGCCGCGACTTATACACCCGGATTGTCTGAACGAAGATCGGGTGTGACTGAGTATCTACATGCAGGACTCAAGAACGCTGATCTTCAGACAAACTCAAGCCAGGCAAACGCGGGGACGAAGCGATATGACGCATTTGGCTTGCAAGTAGGAGGCGTGGGTACGTTCCAAGGTCCATTTGGCTATGGCGGCAAGTTCGGGTATCAGTCGTCTGAAGATGCAGAACTGATGCTCCTTGGGCACCGTTACTACGATGCGAGTACAGGAAGGTTCTTGACAAGGGACCCGATCAAAGACGGACGCAACTGGTACTCATATTGTCAACAACGTGCCAACACTGCAGTCGATCCGATGGGCTTGCAGAACATGGACAGTGTCAGGGCCTACATCAATAACATGTGGAGGACCTTAAAGGACCCGAAGAAAATCATCGACGAGATTGATGATCTGATTAACACGGGCGGTCTCGGACGGGCAAGAGAGAAGACTTTACAAAAGGCTAAAGAGTTTTTCAACAGATTCGCCGACGACTATGATGACATTATTGATACCGTTGAAAAAGCACGTAAGGGAACTGCGCGAGGACCAGGAACTCGAGGTGGTAGCCCATTTGATAACAGAGAAGGCAGACTTCCGAAGGGCAAGTATAAGGAGTGGGACCTTAACCCGCCTGGAACGGCAGGGCGTGGTGGTAAGCGAGTTGTTACTGACTCAGATGGGAACGCTTGGTACACGCCAGACCATTACACGACCTTCTTTAGGTTGGATTTATGATGAAACCCTTTAGAAAACTGCAAACGACTGGGCGAGATAAGGCTCAGGACATCATAGATGAGTTCCAAGGGAGTGGCACGACTATAGTCAATGTTGATGCAAGCACGTGCAAAACTATTGTTTGCGCCATAGATAAGATAGCTGAAGCGCTTGATGCTCCGGACTATTTTGGTCGTAACTTAGATGCATTGGTTGATATTGCTAACGATCGACCAACAGGGGAAACATGTTATGTTATTCGTGGTTTAGAAGCGCTCCAACCCAGTGATAGAGAAAGACTTCTCGGTGCCCTCGCAGCAAGAAGCGAGGTGGAATATCAGTATGGGGAGGGTTACGCCTACTTTCTTGTTCTATGCTAGTGATGTTGTTATAATGTCAGACATTGCGCTGACACGAGGTAAGGAGTGAAGACAACTTTGACTCAGTTCTTCCTTTTTCTGCATCTTGCTTGGGCCTCCGTCCTGAATGTGCTGGCACACGACATTGCAGTGGTTGAAGAAGTCATTGACGCGATGTCTCGGACGGTGAGAACGAATACTTACGACACGTACGGCC
>CALMEF010000330.1 GCA_937862825.1 uncultured Armatimonadota bacterium | reverse complement strand
AGAACCCGCCATTGACCAACGCCAGTCCACTCCCACCAGTCGCCGGGACAAGTGGGGCGCAACCAAACCAAGAAATCCGATCACCCCGACTGTCCCCACCGAGACCGCGACCATTGCTGTCCCCGTGATCAGAACCATAGCCTTGAGCGTCCTCGTGCTAACACCAAGCCTCATAGCCACCTCTTCACCGACAGCAAACGTGTTCAGTTGTTTGGTGTGCCTCATCAAGAGAGCACTGCCGATTGCAAGAACCAGTGCCAATGCCAACACTCGAAACCAGGTCATCGGCGTCATGCTCCCAAGTAACCAGCGGAGAACGTGCAGGGGGTTCGCTCCCGCTGCAAAAATGACAAGGGTGACCATTGCCCCAAGCAGCGAGCCAGCCACGACTCCGGCCAACAATAACGCCTCAACGTCAAGTCGCCCACCCCGACGAGCAAGCGCTGTTACAAGGGCAAGCGTGGCCAGACCAGTCGCGAATCCCGCCAGCATGGTTCCGAGTCCGCCCATCATTCCCCCGAATCCAAGGACGATGGCCAACGTCCCCCCCACAGCGGCGCCACTAGAAACACCAACGATGTACGGCTCGGCCAAGGGATTTCGAAAAAGCGCTTGGAACGCGCTCCCGACCATCGCCAAATTGGCACCGACTAAAAGGCAGGCAAGAGCCCGGGGAAGCCGAATCTGCCACACGATGGCGTTTTCCGGCGAAGCCCCAGCGTGGGGACCCCGCCCCATTTCAACCAGGACTTGGCCGAGCGTTAAGTGACCAGAACCCACCTCGATGTGAAGAAGCAGAGCAAGGACCACCATGCCGCCAAATACCAAAAGCATTCGGCCCGGCATTGCTTGCTTTGCTGAGGTCACGTGAGATTATGGTCAATGACTCCAGCCCGCACCCATTCAACCGCGAGGTCTTGATCTTTTATGCCGCCGGAGCGGCATTTTGTCAACATAGAATTTTGGAGTTCTTTTCGACTTATCCCGGCCGAAAGAGCCTAACTCTTCCTTTGCAACACCTTGAATGTTCCCTCAGCCTTCAGTTTGCCCATCGACAACTTCACCTTGTATTCGCCGGGTGCGACATGGCTCTTTTGGAACAATGTGTCCTCGTTCTTGTCGTTCAACTGAAGCCACTCTTCTGGAATCAAGTCCCAAGTGACCCGGTTGTAACCTGGCGCATTTGAACCCGAGAGTTTCTTCATCATGATGCCCTTGTCATTCTCAATGGTGATGCTCAAGTCGTCGCCGGTGTACTCCGAGATCCAGTAGTCAATCTTGACCCCGGTTGGCGGATTCTGAGCCCGGAAGATCTTGTGCGTCCAAAGCCCGCTGTATTCCAAGAACCATTGGGGACGCGCATCCTGAATCGAGAACAAGTGAAGCGGCGAACTCAGGACGTCCTGGCTTAACTCGCCAATCCAGCCTGCGCCATCCAGAACCCAGATCGACAGCCCGTGTGTACCCAGCACCAGGTCTCGAACGCGAGCCTGCTGTTTGATGTCGTAGACCGGAACTGTAGCCAGAGCCTCGCCATGCATCCTCACCCAGTCTCCTCCCTTGTTGAGCGAAAGGAAAACTCCACCCTCGGTGCCAAGGTACAGCACGTCCGAGTTAAAGCGGTCCTCACGAACGACCATACACGAGCGTCGCTTAGGCAGGTTAGACGTGATGTCCCGCCACGACTTGCCGAAATCGTCGGTCGCCAAAACGCAGGGATCGTAATCATCCGAGCGATGCCCGTCAACTGTCACGTATGCCGTCCCAGCGAAATGAACCGACGCCTCAATCCGCGATATATACCGACCCTTAACGGTGACCGGAGTCACGTTCCTCCAAGTCTTGCCATCATCCTGAGTGACGTGGATCAGACCATCGTCCGAGCCACTCCAGAGTACGCCCTTCTTCGCACCACTTTCCGCAAGGCTTACGA
>CALMEF010000329.1 GCA_937862825.1 uncultured Armatimonadota bacterium | reverse complement strand
CTACTCAGGCGTGAGTTCTTTCGAGTGGGCGAATGGCAGGCACGAGTTCTTGATCTCATACCGGGGGGACGTCTATCGCTTGCCCGTGGGGGCGGAACGACCCACACGCTTGACCAAGACTCGGGAAGCGGAAACAAACCTCGACTGGATGAATGACGATGCTGGCTACTTCTTCCGAAGAGGCGATAACGTTTTTCGAGTCCGGTTCGACAGCGCATCCATTGAACAACTAAATCCGGATCTACCACAGGGCATGCGGATGGCTTGGTACAGCATCTCACCAGACGAATCAAAAATGGCGATGGCCAGCGGGCGAGACACAGGACCAGATCGGCAGGTCTCATACATCGTCTATCGCGGACGATTTGCCGAGGCACGAACCACCGAACGTGGGGTCGCCGACGACACCTTTACGCAAGAATCCTATCTGTATCTTTACGACCTTAACGACGACGTTGAGAAGAACCCCGCTCACGACGGAAAGCCTTGGCAAATCTATTTTTGGCCAGCCGGCAAGGAGTTCGGCCAGACCAGCCTTGCTGATGAGCCTTGGTCTCGGGATTCGAAGAACTTTACGTTTGCAACCTGGAAGCGCGACAAAAAAGAACTGCAGATCATGGTCGCCGACACGACCAACAAGAAGACTGACGCAGTGTTTACGGAGGCCCTTAACGGCGGACATACAACACCAAGTCGAGCAGTCCCGACTTACACCCCAGATGGATCGCGAATCATTATCAACACGGACAAATCGGGATTCATGCACCTTTGGTCGGTGGACCCCGCTACAAAAACCGCTGTTCAGTTGACCAAGGGGGACTTCGAAGTAGAACCCGTAAAGATTGCGAAGGATGGGCAGTCCATCCTGGTCACTGCCAACCCTTCTGACACGAGTCGAGTGGGTATCTACCGGGTTCCCATCGGTGGCGGCGACTTACAGCCACTTGCAACCAAGGCGGGCAACTATGAGAGTCCAGCCTCGAACCATGCGGGCACGGGAATCGCAGCGAACTTTCGATCGTGGACTGAGTTGGTTGAACTGAATATCACCGCTAATGGCCAGGAAACGAAAGTGACCGAAAGCCATAAGGCTAAAGATTTCTGGAAGAATCAGCGTGTTAAGCCTCAGCGTTTCACCTTCAAGAATCGTCACGGACAGGATGTTCAAGGATACATGTACCTTCCGAACGACTACAAGAAGGGTGACAAGAGGCCCTTGTGGATTTATGTTTACGGCGGGCCCTTAAGTAGTCGAGGTCGAGACGTTGTTGACGGTAGATTCAACAGTTTCAACATGTACTTGGCTGCCAAGCATGGCTATATCACATGCACCATTGATCCGCGAGGAATGAGCGGATACGGTGGGAAATGGGAGTCGGCCAACTGGGATGCTCCTGGAAAAGCGCAAGTTGAAGACTTGAGTGACGGGGCCAGGTGGTTCATGAAGAACTATGGTGTTGACCCGATCAAAGTCGGTATCAATGGCTGGTCGTTTGGCGGATTCCAGACTCAAATGTGTATGTTTACAGCGCCAGACGTGTTCAAACTCGGCATTGCAGGGGCTGGTCCGACGGAGTGGCAAAACTACAATACGTGGTACACGGGCGGCGTAATCGGTTTTTCCCGGGCAGGGAAGCCTGAGGATTTGGACAAGTATTCCTTGACCAAGTTGGTTTCTGGTTTGAAGAGCCCCCTCATGCTGTTGCATGGTGTTGAAGACACCAACGTGCTTTATCAGGACACGGTCAAGGTCTATCAGGCCCTGCTCAAAGCCGGAAAGGGCCCCTTGCTTGAGTTGGTGATTGATCCAACTGGTGGTCACGGTCTTGGTGGAGATATCAAGACGAAGGACCAGTATTTGATCTATGAGTCATTCTTGATGCGGCATTGGGGTCCGTACAAGCGATAAGAATGCGAAACTGGCTCCTTGGCATGATAACCGCGTGTGCGGCGCTCTGTGCCGCCGAGGAGCCGATTACGATCCGCATGATGGGCGGTCCCTCCATGGGAATACCGCCCAAAGAGGCGAGCGACCCACGGAGCGTTGCTCGTCGAGCCGTTTTTGAGCGGTTCCAGAAACTGAACCCCAACATTCGTGTGGTCAATGCTGGCGGCTTGCCCATGGTGGGTGAACGTGCCGAGGCGATGTTCCTGATGTCAATGGCGGGAGATACCGCACCTGACGTCTTTTACGTCAACTTCCGACAATACTACAACTACATAGACCAAGGGTTTTGCCGACCCCTCAACGATTTGATCGAACGAGACAGTGGATCCGTCGACCGAGTGAATCCTCTGATCTTGGAAGTGCTGAAGAGTTACGACGGTCAGATCTATGCGGTTCCGTGGTTCCAGGTTGCTCTAGGCCTGTTCTATAGAAAGGACTTCTTCCTGGAAGCGGGGCTTGATCCCGCCAAACCGCCCAGAACTTGGGACGAGTTCTACGAGTATGCGAAGAAGTTGTATAAGCCTGGCAGGCCAGGCTTTATCTTTTCCAAAGGTCCCGGATACCATTGGGTGAACTTCTTGTGGCAGGCTGGCGGCGAAGTCGTCGTTCCCGCAGAGGGCGGCTTCTGGAAGTCAGCAATTGTCACTGATGAAGCGGCCAAGGCTGTTGACTTCTATAGAAAGTTGGTCAACGAAACTTGGAAAGATGCCTCAGGTAAGTCAGGCGGTCCTGCAGCATCGAATGCTACTGACTTTACGAAGGAAGTCGCCGAGGGCAAGACCGCCATGTGGTTCGCCTACACAAACGATGTGGTGCTTTCCCTGTCTGATCTCAATCCTTCCTTGATCGGAGTGGCAGCAATGCCGGCAGGGCCAGGAGGGCCTGCCAACGAAATCAATGCGGGAATGTGGGCCATTAACGCACAAGTTAAGGATCCAAAACGCTTGGAGGCCTGCTGGAAGTTCATCCAATTCTTCGCTGGTAACGAGGCCGCCCAAGTAAACACCGAGAAGTTCGTTGAAGCAGGGATGGGCCAACTCGTGAATCCCGAGTGGCTTCGCAAGTTCGGTTACGAGGACATCATTGGCCAAGTGGACCCAAGTTATGTTAAAGCCAACGAGGAACTCTTCACTCACGGACATCCCGAGCCATATGGTCGGAACTGTCAGCAGGTCTATTTGATCCTTGATAACGTCTTGGACCGCGCGCGCCTTGAGCCGAAGACAACAGCGATCCAGATTCTTGCTGACGGAGCCAAAGAAATGGATCGAAAGCTCCTTGGATATACGCCGCCAGCAGTCCTCGCCAAGCAGCGAGGTTGGGCCGTCGGAATCCTATCTGCGGTGATTGTGGGCATCATCGCTTTGACGGTTTGGGCATTAAAAAGGCCAAAAACTTATACACCGAGCGGCGTAAGCCTTGCGGCCGGTACAGATCGGCGAAGGATATATCGGTTCATGTTTTGGTGCTTGGTGCCAGCATCGCTTTCAATCATCCTCTGGTCCTACTACCCTCTGGGCCGTGGGCTTTTAATTGCCTTCCAAGACTATCGGATCACCAGACCTCCTGCGTACAAAGGGCTGGACAACTTCATTGAAGTCTTCACGCAACCCATCTTCTACAAAGCGCTGGTCAACAGTTTTGTCTATGTTGGTCTGAGCATTCTTATCGGCTTCCTGATCCCTATTTTCCTGGCGATCGCTCTCAACGAGATCCCACGCGCGAAGGTGTTCTTCAGAACGGTCTTCTATCTGCCCGCGATGACCAGCGGAATAGTCATTGCCATCCTCTGGCGTCAGTTCTATGACAAGTCACCAGAAGGGCTGTTAAATATGTTGCTAGACCCCATTATTGGGTGGATCAACCCCATGGTGGAGCGCTTCGGTTTGGCGCCGATAAACGCGACGCACGATTGGCTTGGCGATCCTTCACTGGCAATGTTCGCGGTCGTACTCCCGGGCATTTGGGCAGGTGCTGGACCCGGTTCCATCCTTTATCTCGCCGCATTGAAAAACATTCCAGACGAGCGTTATGAGGCGGCAGATTTAGATGGAGCCTCGTGGTTTCACAAGATTCGCTTCATCACCTTTCCGGGACTGAAGCCGTTGATCTTGATCAACTTGCTTGGCGTGTTTATTGCAGGTTTCAAAGCCATGGAGAACGTCTTTGTCTTGACTGGCGGCGGTCCGCTTTACGCTACCCATACGATCGGCCTTGAGGTCTGGACCAACGCCTTTATGTTCCTGAAGTTCGGCTACGCAACCGCGGCAGCGTGGGTGATGGGCGCGATCCTCATCGGTTTCACCCTCATTCAAATTCGGAGCCTGCTCCGAATGAGATTCAGCACAGCCAAAGTCTAGGTAGTGACTTCGGCGTGGAGGAAACTCTTGAGGTCTTCTTCGTTGACCTCAGGCTCGCCGGGTGACACGTTGTTGAGTTTGCCATCCTTCATCCACTGCTCAAGTTCGTCGACCAATGAGAACACATGATCGAATGAGTCGACGACAAAGAGAAGTGGCTGGTAATGATCGATCTCAAAATATTGGTTGATAACCCATTCAAGCTGGATCGGATAACGCTGAACATCGGGAGATTCAATCGCGTGGGCAATCTCGCCGTACGAACTGAGCAGACCGCTCCCGTAGACGGAAAGCCCGCCTTCGGGGCGCTTCATGAGCCCAAACTCAATCGTAAACCAAAAGAACCTGGCCATCGCCTTGATGATGCTGGTCAGTCGGCGTGTCTGTTCGTCCTCGTCCTTGATGGACTGCACGATTTCTGCGGCGGTGTGTGCGCAGTCTCCGAACCTCACAAGGGTGTCGGCAAATGCCGAGTCCGTATGCATGGGCACGTGACCAGCAATGTCATGAAAGATGTCGGGCTCAGGAAGATAATCCAGTTTGTCGCTGCGGCGTATGGTGATCGTTGTCGGAAACTCTCGGTTCCGCAAGCAATCAAAAAACTGAAAAGCAGGAACATATCCTGCAACCGCCTTGGCCTTGAATCCCGTCAGCGGTTCAAGGAATTTGTTGACGTTGTCTAGGCGCGGAACCCGTTCGGGGTCAAGGCATAGGTTGGCAATGCCCGCTTGAAAGTGTGGGTTGGCATACCTCTCCCACCGGGGTGCCATGCGGGCGTAGAGTTTCTTCCAGGACTCGTGATTCTCCTCGGAATAGAGTTGGTAGGGTTGGAAGATGTAGAGTTCGCCTTTCTCTCGAGCCTCTTCGATAAACGGAGCCTGCGTGGTCGTGAGACCCGCTTTAAAGCGATCAACCTCTTCGCGAATGGCCATGACTAGCCATATTTTAAACGAATTCTATTCGGCTGGAACCTCAATCTCGACAACTTCTTCTGGAAGGAACTTGTCAACCAGGATCCAAATGCCGATTCCAATGAGGAACAGTAGGGGGATGATGAACGCCCCATAGTGAGCCCAGACCATCTTATCGCCCCGAAACTTGATCGACTCGTAGTAGAACTTGTCCCGAATCAGACTGAACTGCGGCCATCCGAGGATGAGCGCGATAACCAAGGGAACAAGGCCCACATACTTGGCATTGCTCGGCTTGTCCGACTTACCCTCCAGAACCCTAAAGACGATATAGATCGTCAGCCCGACCAAAGCAAGGATTCCTGGCCAAAGCACAGGCTCATAAAACTCTTCAGGCATCACTTCGGGCAACGAGGCTAAGAACATCATCACTGTATTGTCGGCAACTTTTCTTGCCAGGTTAGATGGTACCCGTCGCTTCAGTTGGACAACCTGTACACCTTACGGAACGAGAAAGTTCAAAATGCCTAGCAAGTTTTCAGGCGAGACGTGGAATAAGTTTCACAGGGTTGTCAGCGTCTCATGTTTACGTTTATCGGGATTGCCATCGTCTTTATTGCCACGCTCGTCGGCTACATCATGCACCACGGTCAGATCGGGGTGCTCATCCAGATCAACGAGTTCATCATTCTCGGCGGCGCAGCGATAGGTTCCTTCTTGGCTGCAAACGGAATGAAGAACGTGTCAGCGGCAATCAAGGCAGTCATGGGCTTGCTCAAGCCAGATCCGTACACAAAGGTGGCCTACCTGGAAGTGCTAAAGATGATGTTCCAGTTGTTCAACGTCGCCCGAAAGGACGGATTGCTCGGCTTGGAGCAGCACGTTGAGAACCCTGAAACCAGCGAGATCATCAAGCAATATCCAACGTTCCTCCACAACCACCACGCCGTCGCATTCTTCTGCGACACGATGAAAGTCATTCTCACGGGCGCAGTCGGCCCCCACGACTTGTCAGAGATGATGGAGATCGACCTGGAAACCGCACACGCGGAAGCCAAGGTTCCGATTGATGCCGTCCAAACCGTTGGCGACGCAATGCCCGGCTTCGGAATTGTCGCGGCAGTTCTCGGTGTTATCATCACCATGGGCAAAATTGGAGGCGAAGCCGCTGCTATCGGCCAGTCGGTTGCCGCTGCCCTTGTCGGCACCTTCCTTGGGATTCTGCTCGCCTACGGCGTCTTTGCGCCCATGGCCCGCGCCATGGATTTGAGACTCAAGGCCGAAGGCTCCTACATGAACTGCATCCGGTTTGCCCTGTTTAGTTTTGCGCGAGGCGAGTCTCCAATCACGTGCGTCGAGTTCGCGCGACGAAATGTTGAGCCAAGCGTTCGACCTGGCTTTGCTGAAATGGAACAGCATGTCAAAGCGGCCTAAGGTGAACTCTGATGAATGAAGGCACACCAGTCATCATTAAGAAGAAAAAGGGTCATGGCGACCATGGGCACCACGGGGGCTCCTGGAAAGTCGCCTATGCCGACTTCGTTACCGCTATGATGGCCTTCTTCATGGTCATGTGGATCATGGGCCTCAGCGACGAGACAAAGGCGCAGGTTCAGGGTTATTTCAACGATCCAATGGGCTTCGCCAAGAGCCAGCCGATGAGCAAGAACATCGTCAATTTCAAAGGCATGGCTCCCCCGATGACGGACATTGCCAAGAAGAAAGAGACGGCGGGCCAACAAGTCAAAGACCAAAAAGAGTTGGAAGCCACCGAAGCCACGATCATGGAGGCGATCAAGTCCGATCCTCAACTTAAGGGGCTCTTCAAGAACATTGAAACCGACGTGACAGAAGAGGGTCTTCGCATTGAGTTCGTGGAGACTGCTGGCGCAGTATTCTTCGAATCTGGCGGCGCGATCGTCAGAAGCGAGGCTCAGCGAGCCATCCACAGAATCGCACCAATCCTCGCCGCTTCAAAACGCCCGATTATCATTGAAGGACATACCGACGCAAGACCGTATCAAGGCTCCGGTTACGATAACTGGGACCTTAGCACCGATCGTGCAGCGGCCCTGAGAAGGCTGCTGAAAGCAAACGGCGTGGGCGTGAAACAGATCATGCAGGTCAGAGGATATGCCGACACCAAACTGCGCATTGTGGAAGACCCGTACCACTTCGCCAACCGACGGGTCACGATTCTGCTACCCTTTAAGCCCATTTCGGATCAACTTGAGGACTTGCCAGCCGACATGCTGAAGACCCAGGTTCAGTCCGCTATGCGCAAGGATCTTCTCAACGTACCTTCTCAATCAACTGAGCCAGAACCGCAGTCCCGCCATTGATGATGAACTGAACTCCAAGTACCGCCGTCAAAAGAGCCATGATCTTCGAGAGCACGTTTTGCCCAGCAGGACCCAACTTGGAGACCAATGCTGGGGCGAACATAAAGATGACCAGGGTGAGGGAAATGGCTAAACAGATTGCGGTGATCAGCGCGGCCTGATGCATCCCGCTTCGCGCCTGACCTGCAAGGACCATGACCGTCGAAATGGAACCTGCGCCGGCAATCAACGGGATACCAATTGGCACAACCGAAGGGTCGTCTGATTCTGTTTCTGATCCTGGCTCATGCTGGTGTCCTTGCAACTCCTTCATCGCGCTTAGCGTGAAGAGGAGACCCCCAACAATCTGGAACGCGGGCACCGTGATTCCAAAGAACCCGAAAATGGCACTTCCAACTGTCGCAAAGAGTAGCAAAGCAACAAGCGCAGTTAAACAGGCACGAACCGCCGTCTTCTTGCGGTGATCTGCACGTCGCTTGGTAAGGTCGACGAATAAAGGCGCGCTCGCAATTGGGTCAACCATGGCAAAGAGCGACGAGAAGGCAAGAACACCAAACTCAATCGGAGTTGAGGTCACTTTCGAGACTCCAGCGGAATCCGAGATGTGGACTTCGAAGAGGACAAAACAAAGGTTGTCTTGATGCGCTGAATGCTCGGGATCGTTGCCAGTTTCTCGGTGGTGAAGCGCTCGTAATCTGCTGGGCTTTGTGCGACGACTTTGAGAAGATAATCCTCGTCTCCCGCGATGTGATGACACTCCAGCACCTCGTCAAGTTCGTTAACCGCTCGCACGAACGAGTCACAAGTCGGTTGATCGTGCGACTTCACAATAACCGCAACGAAGACGGTTACCGGAAATCCCAGGCGTTCACGATCGAGAACGGCCGTGTAACCTTGGATCAGGCCTGAAGCCTCGAGTTTGTTCACACGAGCAAGCACAGGTCCAGGCGTGAGGCCAATTCGGCTGGCCAGTTCAGCATTCGTAATGCGCCCCTCAGATTGAAGGATTACCAGAATCGCATAATCTATCGCATCCAAGGTCATAGACAATAGTATATCTCGTTAGGAGCGCGCTATGCAGCATAATATGGCGGCTCAGTCGACGTCGAAACCGTCATTCCGCAGTCTATGGTCAAAATACTGGTGTTATGATCAGCGCAGGTCTTGTTGCCCTCTTGTTCTCGCCGGTTTCTCAGGATTCAGTCCAGCAGATTGAGGCCAGGGTCAAGGCGAGGTTGAGCGAGGCTCTATCGGCCCAGCCGGAGATCGGAATGACTTGCGCCTTCGTCTTGCCAGATGGTCGAACCGGCAGCCTGGCGTTGGGCTTTTCCGATCGGGAGAGAAAGGTGGCGATGAAACCCGACGACCGCATGTTGGCGGGAAGCGTTGGGAAGACCTTCTTCGCAGCGCTCGCGCTGCGGCTTGCATCCGATGGCAAGATCAACCTTGACGAACGGGTGGCAAGTTACCTGGGGAAGTTTGACTGGTTCAAAGAACTGCCCAACTACTCGACGATTACCGTTAGGCAGTTGATGAATCACACATCCGGTATCCCAGAACACGTCGCCGAACCAAAGACCGTAGAAGAACTTAAGGCGAATCCGGACAAGCAATGGGCGCCAATCGACTTGGTGAAGTTCCTTCGCGGTAAGAAGCCTTTGTTCGAAGCAGGGAAGGACTGGAGTTACGGAGATTCAAACTACATTGTTCTCGGCTTGGTGATCGAGGAGGTAACCGGAGCCTCTGCGTATGGCCAGATTGGACGGTCCATCATTCGCCTGCTTGGTCTATCCAAAACCGTGCCTTCCAATCAGCGTGCATTGCCCGGCCTGGTTCAGGGTTACTCCGGG
Organism: uncultured Armatimonadota bacterium; assembly: GCA_937862825.1. GTDB lineage: Bacteria > Armatimonadota > Fimbriimonadia > Fimbriimonadales > Fimbriimonadaceae > CALMEF01. The sequence goes on along the minus strand of CALMEF010000329.1, from coordinate 16,207 downwards.
GATACTCCGTTCTTCAGCAAGGGCCCGGTGCTCAAAGACGGCAAACTGCCGTTCAATCCGGCCTTTGAATGGGCTGGTGGTGGGTTCCTCTCGAACAGCCTTGACCTCGCCAAGTGGAGTCACGCCCTGGTGCTCGGCGACGTCCTACCCACCGAGTGGAAAAAGCGGATGCAGACCGGAGTGCCATCGAAAACGGGACAAGGTGACGAATATGGCCTGGGTCTCATGAAAGAGACCCTAACCTCGGGCGTAGGTTTTGGACATGAGGGTTGGTTCCCGGGCTACTTGAGCCAGATGATCACATTCCCAGAACATAGAATGAGCGTCGCAATTCAGATTAACACTGATGATATGCGGGCACTAAAGCGACGGACGCGCTGGTATTGTGATCAGGTCGCTAATGCAATTCTCAAGAGGGACTGATCTCGGCGATCAAGGAGAACACAACAATGTCTGACTTTGCAACGAACGTAGGAAACACATTTTGCTGGCACGAACTCTATTGCGCTAACGCCGAAGAGGGAGTCAAGTTCTACACGGAAGCCTTTGGATGGGGAACCGAATCCATGGATATGGGGCCAATGGGCACGTATCCAATGCTGAACGCCAATGGAATGTCGGTCGCTGGAGTCTTCGGAACCGCTGCCCATGCTGACATGGCAGACGTGCCACCGCACTGGGCGATTTACATCGCTGTGGACGACGTAGACGCGAAATTAGCCCACTGCCAGAGTCTTGGAGCCATGCTCCTCGTTGGCCCGATGGACGTCCCAACGGTCGGACGTATGGCGCTGATGAAGGACCCGGTAGGTGCTACGTTCTGGCTGTTCAAAGGCCAAAGCGAGTAAGTCGATCAGGATTGCGGGGCGGTGTGTCGGAAGACGCCCGCCCTGTTTTCATGTCAAGAGGTCAGGGTCTGCCAAGGGAGCCAGTAATCCGTGGGTGACTTGGTAACCTCACAACGGTGAAGCACGTTTTGGTCTTCGGCGGTACCGGGCACATGGGAGCGGCCATTCGGCGACACATGGACCCAACCAAGTATCGGATCACAAGGGTGACCCGGAATCCGAAGTCATCGGACGACGTGCACTGGGATGGCTGTACCTTGGGGCCTTGGGTGGATGTGCTCGACGGCTCGGACGTGGTTATCAATCTGGCTGGAAGGCGAGTTCATTGCCGATACAACGAAGACAACCTTAAGGAGATGATGAGTAGCCGGGTCGTGTCGACACAGGTGCTCGGCGAGGCAATCGGCAGGTGTTCAAGGCCCCCAGGAGTCTGGCTGCAAGCAAGTACGGCAACGATCTACGCCCACACGTTCGGAGACGCAAACGACGAAGCAACGGGCGTCATGGGTGGCAATGAACCGGACGTGCCAAAGGTGTGGAACACCAGCATTCAGATCGCCAAGAACTGGGAGGAAGCGTTGGAGCGAGCGTCAACTCCAACCACTCGCAAAGTTGCCCTCCGCACGGCGATCATGATGGGGATCGACAAGGACAGCGCGTTCGACATCTTCTCGCGCCTGACTCGGATGGGTCTGGGCGGCAGACTAGGCTCAGGCAAGCAATACGTCTCTTGGGTGCACGAACTCGATATGGTTCGAGCCATGGAGTTCATCATTGAGAGCGAGCTTGAGGGGCCAGTCAACATCAGTTCTCCAAATCCACTGCCCCAGGCTGCCTTCGCCAAAGACCTTCAAAAGGCTTGGGGAATGAGGTTTGGTCTTCCAGCAGCGCCGTGGATGATCAGTATTGGAGCATGGATATTGAACGGCGACTCAGAACTGGTGATGAAGAGTCGGCGTGTCGTGCCAAGAAGGTTGTTGGATGCCGGCCTCGAGTTCATGTTTACTGAATGGGGACTAGCCGCCCGTGATTTGGCTGCGCGAATGCGCAGTTGAACACCATAACGCAAGCAAAACCCATGGTTTGGGAAACTACGAAGAATCTTTAGAATGTTGGTTGACTTTTTTCTGTTTCGGCGGCAATTGAGTATGGGATCAAGAACCAATCAAAAACCGCGACGACTCGGGCGTGCCATTGTGACACGATCACGTGCCAGTTAGGTTCAAAATGCGACGTTGCCACCAAAAAACAAATATGATGATGACAAGTCAGGTTCTATGGAACCTAACTCTGCACCTTCAAAATTGGTGTCAACATTCACAACGCAGTTAGGGGCAAAACCCGCCCACGAGACCGCAGGTGAAACCAATGTGTCCGGTATGGACAAGGTGAAAATGGCGCGCTCGAGAGGACTCGAACCTCCGACCTACAGGTCCGCAACCTGTTGCTCTATCCACTGAGCTACGAGCGCTTGAGTCCCAAAAGTATACCGTCAGAAGCGCTCTTTCCGAACGCGATCCATCTCGCGGCGAGTCTCGTCTTTCGCGATTTGGCTTCGCTTATCGTACTCGCGCTTTCCACGCGCTAGGCAAATTTCAACTTTGCACTTGCCGTTCTTGAAGTACATCGCCGTCGGCACGATGGTCAGTCCCTTTTCCATAGACTTTCGGTCAATCAGATCAATCTCTTTCCGATGGAGAAGCAACTTCCGGGCTCGCCGGCGCTCGTACCTCACGTGTGAGGTGTGTTCGTAGGTTTCAACGTCAAGGTTGACGATCCACAGTTCGCCAGAGCGCATTTCGCAATAGGAATCGGCCATATTTACGCGACCGAGCCAAATGCTCTTGACCTCGCTGCCAGCCAAAGCGATGCCCGCCTCGAACTTGTCGAGCAGTTCATAGTCGTAACGCGCCTTTCGATTTTGAATCGACTTGCCGCCTTCGACCTTATCTTTCGCGGACTGTTTTGCCATGGAAAAGGGTCTGGTTCGCTGGGAACCCAACGCAGATTATGAAGGACTAAGCAGTCAGACTGCGCAACTCAGTCTCGATAGCATGCATCGTGCTGTCAACGTTGGCGTGGGCGTCAAGTTGGAGAGGATTCCCCCACGTCGCCGAAACGAGCCGAAGAGACGGTCGCGGAATCACCTTCCCGTAAGGCATGATTCGGTTGGTGTTCTTAAGACCGACGCAGACGACGGGGCATTGGGCGAGCCGAATTAGTAGCGCAACTCCGGGTTTCAGTGGGAGCATCTCGCCGGTTGGGCTCAACTCGCCTTCAGGAAAGACGCAGACGACCTCACCGGACTTGACCAACTCGACAGCGTGCTTAATCGCCGAACGGTCCGGTTCGCCTCGCTTTACCGGAAAGGCTTTGAAACAACGAATGACGTAGCCCAGAATCGGCATCGAAAAGAGCTCGCTCTTCGCCATGAAGTAAATCGGCCTTGGACACGCGATTTGAACCAGAATGGGATCAACATCGGCTTGGTGGTTGGCGAGAATCAGTAGTCCGCCTTCCTTGGGCACGCGACTTCGGTGGCGGACAACGGTTGGCCCTAGTAAGGTGAAGAGCAGCCACGAAGCCAATCTTGCGAAGGGAAGGCCAAGCCATCGAAAGAGGGTTGTTTGGCGGTCAGAGTTCATCAAGCACCCGCTGAATAGCCTTTGAATACGCAACATGTTCGAGAACAAGAACGCGCTCAGCGAGCGATTCAGGCGTATCCGTAGGAAGCACGGGACACCGCTCCTGAAGGATGATGTCCCCTTCGTCGTAGTCTTCGGTGACGAAGTGAACGGTGCAGCCCGACTCAACCTCTCCAGCGGCAATGACGGCTTCGTGGACGGCCTGACCGTACATGCCTTTGCCACCGAACTTGGGAAGTAGTGCAGGGTGAATGTTGAGAATCCGGTGCGGCCACTTTTGCAGAACAGCAGACGGCACGAGCAGAAGGAACCCTGCAAGACAGATGAGGTCGCATCCTTCGAAAGCCTCAACGATTGAGTGTCCGGCATCTTCTCTCGGAGGCTTGATGACCTTCGTGGGGACCCCGAGGTCAGTCGCGGTCTGAATCCCTGGAGCCTGCGCACTTGTGGACGCCACGCATCCAACGTGGGCATTTATCAAGCATTGCTGACAGGATCGGACAATGGCTGCCATGTTGGAGCCTCGCCCCTTCGAACCGATCAGGATTCCAAGCGTGTGCATTCGAGAAGATCATACGGCATCGGAATGGGGTTTCGTTGGACAGGTGGAGAAATTCGGGACTTCCACTCGTCCCGACTCGTCTTCGCAATTGCCATGCTGAAAGAGTTCAAAGAATTCGCGATGAAGGGAAGTGTTGTTGATCTCGCGGTCGGCGTCATCATCGGAGCCGCCTTTGGGAAGATCGTCACTTCGCTGGTGGAAGACATCGTCATGCCACTCTTGACTCCGCTGACGGGCAAGATCCAGTGGGAGAACAAGTTCTATTCAATGGCCGGATCCACAGCAACAAACCTGGCAGACGCGAAGAAAGACGGGGCGGCGATCGCCTATGGGCTGTTTGTCCAGAATATCGTTCAGTTCATAATCATGGCCTTTGCGATCTTCCTCATGGTCAAAGTGATGAACAAAGCGCGAAAGCCTGAACCGGAAGCAGCACCGGCGGCTCCAGCCGAGGACGTGGTCTTGCTTACCGAAATCCGAGACTTGCTGAAGTCAAAGTAGTCCGTTGAGCGTAGAATAGGGTGATGATTGGACTCGCACTTTCCGCGATAATCGCGACGTCACTCCAAGTCGCCGGATCAAATGTCACGTATCAACACGCGGGCACGACCCTTGAAGGATATGTGGCAAAAGATACTTCATGGAAGGATCCTCGGCCGGTCGTCCTGATCGTTCACGACTGGAATGGAATTGACGATTACGAGATGCGACGAGCCAGGGAGATTGCGTCGCTCGGCTACATTGGGTTTGCGATCGACATCTATGGGAAGGGAGTTCGACCGAAGAACGCCCAAGAGTCAGCCGCAGAAGCCGGGAAGTACAGAGGGGCGCCAGATCTCTTTCGCGCCCGACTGAAGGCTGGCATGGAGTTTGCTCAAAAGATGAATGGTGCCGATCCCTCGAAGATCGGGGCCATGGGTTACTGTTTTGGCGGTGGTGGCGTCTTGGAACTGGCGCGTTCCGGTGCTCCCGTTCTGGGCGTGGTGAGTTTCCACGGTAGTTTGGGGACCAAAGATCCCACCGAGGCGAAAAACATAAAGGGCAAAGTGCTTGTCCTCCACGGCGCAGACGATCCGTTTGTACCCGACGCTCAGGTGGCTGCCTTTATGAAGGAAATGCGTGACGCGAGTGTGGACTATCAGTTCGTTTCCTACGGCGGCGCTGTTCACAGTTTCACCGAGCCTAATGCGGGTTCCAACAAGGCGTCGGGAGCAGCGTACGACGCAAACGCGGATAAGCGGTCATGGTCGGCGATGAGGGAGTTCTTCAAGGAACTATTCGGTAAGTGATGGTTCAAGAACCACTACCTGCATCCTATGTCGGCCTGGACGAGGTGACAACCCGAGAACGTATCCAAAGCGCTAAGAAGAGGCTCGGCGATTCGGTAGTCATCCTCGGTCATCACTATCAGCGTGACGAGATCATCGAGCATGCCGACTTCCGCGGCGACAGTTTTAAACTGTGTATTCAGGCGAATCAACGCCCGGAGGCGACAACGATCGTTTTTTGTGGTGTGCATTTCATGGCTGAGAGTGCAGATATCCTCACCGACAAGACGGTGATCTTGCCAAACCTTGCTGCTGGTTGCAGCATGGCGGACATGGCCAATATCTTCCAAGTCCGAAACTGTTGGAAAGCCCTCAGCGAAATCGTCGGTGATGAGCGCGTTGTTCCAGTGACCTACATCAACTCGGCCGCAAGCCTCAAGGGGTTTGTTGGCGAACACGGAGGAACTGTCTGCACCTCAACAAATGCGCCCGTGGCTGTCCGTTGGGCCCTGGAACAAGGGGACAAGGTCTTGTTCTTTCCCGACCAGCACTTGGGGCGAAACACCGGAGTTAAACTTGGTTTTGACCCGGAGCAAGAGATGGTGGTTTGGGACCCATTCAAGCCTTTAGGTGGGAACACAGAGGCTGATCTGAGACGAGCAAAGTTCATTCTCTGGAAAGGTCACTGCAGCGTTCATAAGCGATTCACCGTGGAGCAAATAGAGAAGGCTCGGCAGGAGTTCCCAGGCATCAATGTGCTGGTGCACCCCGAGTGCACGTTGGAGGTCGTTCGGGCCAGCGACTTCAACGGATCAACCGAGTACATCATCAACACCGTGGAGTCGGCTGAGCCTGGCACGAAGTGGGCAATCGGCACGGAGATCAACCTCGTCAATCGGCTTGCCAAAGAGCATCCAGACAAAACGATATTCTGTCTGGACCCCCAGATTTGTCCGTGTTCCACGATGTACCGAATTCATCCTTCGTTCCTCCTCTGGACGCTGGAGAACTTGCTTGAAGGAAGGGTTGTCAACGAAATCAAAGTCCCAGAGCCAACAAAGAGCCTTTCAAAGGTGGCCTTGGACCGAATGTTGAGCCTTGCGCCGACCCCTATCACGAGGCAAGACTAGACAATCTCTCGGTTCATCGCCTCTACCTGTTGAACGAGACTCTGACGGTAACTATCCAGTTTCACGGCCAAAGCTGGGTCGGACGTCGCCAGAATCTGGAGCGCAAGGAGCCCCGCATTCTTGCCATTGCCAATCGAAACCGTCGCCACTGGAATTCCTGCAGGCATTTGAACAATTGAATAGAGCGAGTCGATTCCGCTTAGGGTTCTTGTTTGAACTGGTACCCCAATTACGGGCAAAGTGGTGTAGGAGGCGGTCATGCCTGGCAAGTGGGCAGCCCCGCCCGCACCGGCGATAATGACTTTAAGTCCACGTTCCCGCGCCGACTTTGCGTAGTCTGCCATACGATCCGGTGTTCGATGGGCGCTTACCACCTCCATCTCATAGCCGACGCCAAACTCACGAAGCACATCTGCCGCTGGTTGCATCGTCTCCAGGTCGCTCTTGCTACCCATGATGATTCCGACCACCGCATGACTCATGGCAACGAGGTTACCGCGCAACAAGTATCATTTGAACGACATGAGCCACGAGGTCTTCAGCGAACAGCAAGTAACGGAGATTATCCGCCGTGCTGTTGCAATTCAAGAGCAAGGCTCACAGCAGGGTAAGGATTACACTCCCGGTATCACCCGTGAAGAACTGGAAAGGATAGCCAAGGAGGTCGGGGTTTCAGTTGATGCCCTGAGGCAGGCGATCGAAGAATCCAAAAGCCCGACGAAACGGAAACTGTTCGCTCCGATGGAGGAGTTTGAGCGCGTCATTGACGGAGAACTGGATCCAAACGATTTCGATGTCGTTGCCTCTTTGCTTCGAGGCAACACGACGAGCAGGGCACCAATCACTCAAGTTGGCCGTTCGATTGGAGGGCAGACTTGGGTTGCGCCGACCTTAACGCACGTTGACGTCACGTCACGAAGCGGAAGGACCCGCGTCAAGGTAAAGCCCACGATCTTTGGTCCGTTCATGCTAGGGGCTTACCCTGGCATCATGGGTGCAATTCTTACGGGAGCCCTACTGGGAGAGAAGGGATTCGTAGCCGCCGCCATTGCAAGTGCAACGGCATTTGTTATCTCCGGAATTACGGCCTTTTTGGTCCTCCAGAAGAAGAGCGCGCATAGTGCCGAAAACTTTGCTGAGAAGCTGAGGGATCGAATCGCCGAGCACCTGGAAAGCAGCAGTCAGGTGAACACTCAACAGACCATAAGCGAGCCTGAACAGATTCACCAACGCATCGGCGATCATCCTTCGAGTTGACGTCTTACTCGCATTTCGATCTGGTGCGCGAAAGTGTTCCAACGTTCGCCAAGCCTGCCAAGGCTCGAGTCAGAAATGAGAATGCGCACGTTTTTGTACTCACGTTGAGGTTGCCAGCGTCTCTTGTAAGGCTCATCGCCGCGGAGAAAGTCAAACGATGTCAAACCGTCCTCAATCGAGCGTCGAATCAGTTGGGAAACTAGGAGAGAACCGGGAGAAATCGCCTTGAAACTCGGATCGAATCCTGCTTGATAAAAGTACGCAGTTTGACCATGCCTCATCACATAGATTGCTCCCACCGCCTGACCGCCCTGCCTGAGAATGGCTAGCCAGAGCATTCCACGGCTAATCGCCTTTTGACCCCATTCCAGGTGGAAATGCTTCACCTTCGAGCCGACAAATGCGCCAGGAAGCATTCGCTGCTTCCATCGTGTCTCGTGGAGTGCGAAGAAAGTGTCAAGGTCCTGAGGCAGGGTTTCTTCCGTAGCGAAGTCAAGGGTAACTCCAACCTTATCGAAGCGCCTTACATCGTAGCGAAGGCTTTTGCCGAGTCGTTTCAGATAGTCATCGAACGAACCTGGAAGATCTAGTACGAGGCAGTTGGCTTGCGCGATCCCTTTCTCGTTAGCGAGCGGGTGGTTCTCCCTTATCTGGTGCAGATCAAGAAGATGTGACGTCGACTGCGATCGGAGTCCTTCCCACAGGATGCTTGAGTACTCTGGGCCTTGGAGAATGGGCTGCAAGTAGTCTGAGGGACCGAGCCCGATCGGACGAAGGGAGGCCCAGGGGGAACCTTTTTGCATCAACGGATAGAGCCCGACAAGGTCCCTCCCTTCTCGAAGGGTCAAAATGCGTGGACGACTTGGGCGATAGATATTGGCCCACGACAGTAGCCACTCCGGAGTCTGGAATGGTGTCGCCAGAGGATCTCTGCAAACTAGGTCGCGCCATTCATCGCGGAGGCGAACAAGGGCATCGAGGTTTTCAAGGATCTCAAACGATGCCACGTGTCAATTGTGAACGTTTATTTGAAACCATTGCCGCTTTGCCCCGTAGGGACTTCTGGGGTAGTTTCACTAAGGATCATGCTGCATCATTCAACCGACACACCGAGCATGTCTCCGGCTGAGGCCCAGGCGGTTTTCGAACTCTGGAGAAAGCAGCAAGACACTGCAAATGTATCTGCGAGCCAGCCGAGGGTCGAAGACCTCGCGGAAGCGATGGGCGTCGATCGCGCCCAGGTCGAGGCGATGCTTAGCCAAGTGCGTTACGAGGCTCAGACTCGTAATGAGCCGAAGGTTCGCCGCAAGAAGCGAATGCTGGCCTTGTTTGCAGTTGTCGGCGGGCTACTGGTGTGGTCCTTCCTGATGTACGGCATGTACCGTATTGGGTTTGGTGAAGGGCGGCGCACTTCGGCCTTTCGCTATCCGTACTTGAACCAGGCATTCCCAAATGAGTTGCCGTCAGGGGTCGTTGCCGAGTTTCGAGGGTACTCGCTTGTGGGCTCGGGGAATGGAAACTATGACCTTGTTTTCGTTGAAAACAACTTGGTGCGCGAAATTGGACGGGTGATTGCTGAGCAGGCTCCGGTGTCTTTTGATCATAATGCTCCCGCCCAAACGGTTGATCTAGATCAAGTCCGGAAGAACCTCGCAGAAGGGAAGTCCATGGATGGGGTCTTTAAGATGGAACCCTTGGACCTTTCGTATAGGGGTCAAGGAGATAAGGTGATGGTACCGATCGTCTTGACAGGCACTCCTGAGGCCGTTGCGATGGTCAATCAAGAAGTCGATCGACTTGTGAAAGTCGCCGCGAGTCGTTTGGTGAAGATGATCAGCAACGAAGGCCGACCCGTCGTTGCGCCGACCCCAACACCACCATCCTCAAACTAATCCGAGAAGAGGAAGCACCAGATACAGACCTCCAACGGTGACGACAATTCCTATGATGTCGATCACGAGTCCTGCCTTCATCATCTGCCTCGAAGGAATCAGTCCAGAACTGTAGACAATCGCATTGGGTGCCGTGGAAACAGGAAGCATGAAACCTAAGCTGGCCCCTACGGCGACACCAAGGGCCGGAGCGATGGGCGACACGCCAGCGCCTTGGGCGAGGCCAATTGCGACTGGAACCAGGGTGGTTGCGGCAGCCGTGTTGCTTGCCAGTTCGCTTAAAGCCACTCCGGCTACTGTACAGAGCAAGGTGATGGACCAGAGGCTTTGTGCCCCAGATGCTTCCGCGGCAACCTGACCAAGTTCTTTCGCCAATCCGGAAGAGAACATTGCCTGTCCCAATGCAATACCACCAGCGAAAAGCAGAATCGTTCCCCAGTCAATCGTTCGCGCTTCACTCCATGAGAACCGCGTTGACCCATCGTGACAAGGAAACAAGAAGAGAGTTGCAGCGGCGACGATGGCAGCGACGCTAGGTGGCAACGCAGATTGTAGGGATTTGCCGAGTGCATTGTCCGGCCCCAGTAAAGCCGCCAATAGGTCGGGTCCAATCCATAAAATCATCGCGATGACAAAGGCCAACAACGTGTTCCGTTGCGCATGTGTGAAGGGGCCAAGGTCGCGCATCGCATCCTTGGCAGTCAATCCAGCTTCCCGGGTCTTCGGCGCGTCACGTCGGTACATGATCCACAAAACGAACCAGCATGCCCCCAACATGGCGATGGTAATCGGCATACCAAACGCCATCCACTCCAAGAACGTGATGCGTTTACCGGTTGCGTCTTCGATCAACCTCATGCCAATGAGGTTGGGAGGCGTTCCGACTGGCACGCCAACAGCGATACTTGATCCCCAAGTTAGCATCAACATGCTTCCCATCGCATAACGACTGCCTTGCCCGGCGCCAAGCGCAGCTAGCATCGCGAGACCGATCGGCAACATCATTGCCGTCGTAGCCGTGTTTGACACGAACAGTGAGACGATACAGGCAATGGCACCAAGGCTGAAGAGAAGGGAAGATGGCGATCTATGAGCCCATCCTTTGCTCAGAATCAACCATGCAAATCGATCGCTGAGTCGAGAGGCTTCCATTGCCTTCGCGAGGATAAAACTGCCGATGAACAACGGAACTGTAGGTTCGCCGTAGGCTGCAAAAACTTCCTTTTCTTTTCCGGTCCCTGCAATGATCAAGAGGGAACTTGAGAGTAGCGCAGTGACGGCAATAGGAAAGGCTTCGCTTATCCAGAGGCCCACCGTCAATGCGAAAATTGCTCCTACCTTGCGCTGGTCCAGAGTGTAGTCACCCAGTAGAAACCACACGGCGAGCGCTGCAACCAACGGGCCCAATATCTTGAGGGCCTTCATTAGCCTATTCGTCTACGCGGCTAAAGTAAATGACGGTGACCTTATGGTTCGGAGTGATTAGGTCTCCGTAGACTCTCGACAACACTTCCAAAATGTCATCAGCGTTGCGAGCCTCCGGATTCTCTCGCTCGATATCACGAGGAGACAACTCTGAAACCAGTTTCACTTCGACACGGTCCAGGATCGCAGTGAATAGTTTCTGCCGACGTCCAAATCGTGGTCCAACGGTGATCCAAACGACCATTCCCGTTTTGTACTTATCCGACTTATCTCCCAATCGGATTGTCGCAGTCTTTCGGTTGTTGCGAAGGACATCGCCATACAGGTCGGTGTAGAAATTCAGGGCATACATAGATTTGATGACGTCTTCGGGTACGTTGAGCAGACGATGTGGATAGTCCTAACGATTCTCGGCATCTATCTGCTAATCCTCATCGTCGTCACGTGGATATCGCTACATCCGATCCGCATTCCGCAGTTTATCTCTCCTGGACTCATTGGTTTGCCACAGCAAGATGTTGAGTTCGAGACTGAGGATGGCCTCAAGTTGCGGGGTTGGTGGGTTCCTGGAACGGGCGAAAAAGGAGTGATCGTCTTTGCGCACGGCTACCTCATGAATCGGTGCGAGTTCGTTCCAGTGGCCATCCGGATGAACCAACTCGGCTATTCGTGCTTGTTGTTCGACCTACGGGCGCATGGCCGCAGTCAAGGCAAAAAATGTGGACTGGGCTGGTTGGAGCGTTATGACGCGAAAGCGGCGGTTCTTTTTGCTAGAACGAAGATGCCCCATAGCAAAGTGGTTTATATCGGATCAAGTATGGGTTCTGCGGCCGGGGCCTTCGCTGCTGCTGAGCTGTCAGGACTGGTGGATGCGATCGTCATTGACAGCGCGTATTCAAAACTCCAGGGTGCAATATTGGGCTGGTGGAATTTTCTTGGCGGTAAGTGGCTTCGTGCACTGTTTGCACCAATGACTTGGATTGGCATCCCCTTCATCGGATTCAATCCGTTCAAGGTTGATGTCGCACGGGCCGTATCACAGATAACCGAGCCAATTTTGTTCATTCACGGGGAGGCTGACACGCTCGCAACTGCTGAAGATGCTCGAAGAAACATCAAACATGCCCGAGATCCGAAGGAGGAACTTTGGTTTCCGGGTCGAAACCATGCTGAGTTTAGATGGGAAGAGCCAGAAAAGTATCTTAGCGAGTTGGAATCCTGGCTCAACCGAGCTTTCTCGCAATGATATGGAAAACGTGCCAGTGCTTCGACTCGCCAAGTGAAGTCTGACCATCGCGGTCGGCCTCCTCGTAGGATAGGATATCAAAAGCCTCAAGAAATTGGCGAACTTCTGAATCGGTATAGGCCGAGTAGCCGCGTGAGACCCAATCGTCGTTTCGCCCGAGTAGTTGACCACAAAAAAGTCCGCCTGGTTTGAGTGCTTGAGTCAGGCGAGGCCAAAACTCCCTAAATTCTCCGTCAGAGAGGAAGAAAAGGCTGAACTGAGCGACGACCACATCGCAGGCGGGGAACTTAAAGTCTGAGAAGGAAGAGCAAACTCGGGTGCAAGCAAGGTCTCCCATACGGTCAAAGGCCTCTGCTTCAGCATCAACCGCGATTACCTGCAATCCATGCTCCAACAGGAACTTGGTGCCAATCCCAACGCCGCAGCCAAGGTCTACGGCAAGACCGGATTTAGGCAGGTAAGGCTCCAAACTGATGAGGAGTGGATGCAGAGGCTTGTCGGTCGTTGCGTCGTAGTATGCCGACCACGTTTCATTCATCAGACCAACTCCGCCAATGCAGCTTCATATTCGTCTCTTGCAGCCTGAAACGACTCAAGGAATTGCTCACATGCTTTAAGTGGGTCGCTCATAAAGGGCCAAACGTAGACATCGCGCGAAAGGTACGCGTCCTTCTTGAATCTCGACAGAATCGTGAACACCCTTGGCGGCACTTTCGTGCGGTCTCTGAATGTGACTGCCAGTCGCCCCCCCGCTCCATCGATCTTTGCAATACCAAGCCCGTCGCACAAGACTCGATAGTGCATGACTGCGAACGCATTCGCAACTTCTTGGGGAGCGTGCCCATAACGGTCTTCAATCTCCTTCCGCACTTCGCCAAGATCCACGAGCGTGCGAGACGACATCATCTGTTGGTAGAAGTAGAGCCTCTGCGACTGGTCCGCGATGTATGAATCTGGAATCAGCGCAACTGCTGGCAAGTCAAGTGTTGGAAGTGGCTCAAGATTAGCAAGGGGATCAGCAACCTCGTTTCGGACTGATGGAACTCCATCCACAGCATTTTTCAGCGACTCAACAGCCTCTGCGATCAACTGCGTGTACAACTCGTAGCCGACCGCCGCCATCGCCCCATGTTGCTTTGCGCCAAGAAGTTCGCCCGCGCCCCTTATCTGGAGGTCTCGGAAGGCAAGAGAGTAGCCCGATCCCAATGAACTGAATTCCTGCAGGGCTTGAAGTCGCTGGAGGGCTGTGTCACTAAGCTCCTTATGGCTCTCATACAACAAGTAGGCATAAGCCTGTACGTCAGACCTTCCGACTCGGCCACGAAGTTGATACAGTTGAGCAAGCCCGAGTCGGTCTGCGTTTTCCACGATCAGCGTGTTCGCGTTTGAGATGTCAATGCCATTCTCAATAATCGTTGTGGAGAGCAAAATGTCTAACTCACCCTTGATGAACCCAATCATTACCGGCTCAAGTTCCTTTTCGGTCATTTGTCCGTGCCCGATCCCGATTTTGGCCATGGGCACTAGCTTTTTCAAACGTTCTGCAACGTGATGAATGCCTTCGACGCGATTGTAAACGTAGAAAATCTGCCCACCGCGAGCCATTTCGCGCAGGACAGCCTCGCGAACCACTTCGCCACCATAGGGACGGAGAAAGGTTCGGATGGGAAGACGGCCAGGCGGAGGGTCGTTAATGAGGGACATCTGTCTTATGTCCATTAGCGCCATGCTTAGCGTTCTGGGAATTGGGGTAGCACTGAGGGTCAAAACATCCACGTGGGTTCGAAGATGCTTTAGCGACTCCTTTTGCTTGACGCCAAACTTCTGTTCCTCATCAATAACGACCATTCCGAGATCTTTGAACTCGATTTCTTTGGTTAGGAGCGCATGAGTCCCAATGACGATATCGATTTCTCCGCTGGCAAGTTGCTCTAAAATCTCGTTGCGCTCAGCCGTGGTTCGGAATCGGTTTAGCAGTCCCAATCGGATCGGGAAAGCACTGAGTCGGTCGGAGAAGTTCCGAAAGTGTTGCTCGGACAGAATGGTCGTGGGACAAAGTACGGCAACCTGCCGACCTTCTTGCGCAACTTTGAAAGCCGCTCGAATCGCGACTTCGGTCTTTCCGAATCCCACGTCGCCGCACACCAGGCGATCCATCGGGAACTCACGTCGCAGGTCCGTCTTCGCGTCCTGGATTGCCCGCATTTGGCTCTTCGTCTCCACCCAGGGGAACGTCGCTTCCATCTCCGCCTGCCACGGGGTGTCCGGGCCGAAAGGGCGACGTTGCACCCGTTGACGTTCAGCGTACAACTTCACCAGGTCAGAGGCAAAGGCTCGTGCGTCCTCTTTTGCCTTTGTAATCGTGCGCTGCCACTCCCCACCGGTAAGTCTGTTGATCTTTGGCGAGGCGTCGCCCGGGTTGAGATACTTCTGGATGCGATCAAGCTGATCGGCAGGCACAAAGAGTTTGTCAGGCGGCGCGTACTCGATGAGAAGGAACTCCTTCTCAACACCCTCAGTCACCCGCTTTGTGAGGCCGCGAAACCTCCCAATGCCGAAGTTGATGTGGACGACGAAATCTCCGGGCTTGAGGTCAAGGACCGTCGCGATGGGCATACCCTCGGAGAACTTCTTTTGGGGCAGTTTCAGCCTTGCCACACCGAACAACTCGGCGTCAGTGACCACCGAAATTCCCGCGGTCGGCATCACAAACCCGCCTCCAAGGTTTCCACTCGTTAAGTACAAACCTTTGGTAACTGACTCAGGAACGGTTTCCGACGGAACCAGGTCAATCTGACCGAGTACTGCCTTGGCGCGATTCGGCTGATCCGTGCTTACCACGACGGTTGAGCCTTGGTCCAGCCAGTTGGTTAGTGCTTGCGTGAATCCCTGGGGGCGACCACGATATGCCTCGAGCGAACTTCCACCAATATCCAAGGTTTCGTTGGGCTCGAGCCAATCCGGACGGACATTCATTTGGGAGAGCGCCAATATACGGCGCTGGCCGCCCAGTCGCTCGACCGGGCAAAGGAAGTCGGATGCCGTGCTCTTGAGTATCTCACCGCGCTCAGCACGAGATCGAAGAACATCGGAGAGTTCCTCCTCCGCGCGACTAAGGTAGGTCTCTAGTTCGACGCCCTCATCAATCACGAGCAGACCTTCGTCACCCAACAGGTCCAAAGCGCACCCCGAGTCAGGGTAGAGAAGTGGTCGATAGAGATCTAGCCGGTCAAAGAATGTCTGCTGGGAAATGAGCTCGGCGTCGGCGCGAACAAGTTCCTCAAGCCGCGTAGCGGCCTCATCGGTCAAATGCCCGGTTTCCATTTCGAGCGTTTGCAATATGAGTTCGCGCGCATGCTCCTCGCCACCTCCAAAAATGGTCTCGCGAGAAGGTGAAATGTTCAAGGAATCGACCGAAGCGATTGACCGCTGAGTTGAGGGATCAAAGTGCCTGATGCTCTCAATCTCGTCGTCAAACAACTCGATACGCACTGGGAGGCCATGCCCACTGGCAAACACGTCAATGATGCCGCCTCGCTTGCTGAACTGACCTGGAATGCGCACTGGTTCGCTTTGCTCGTATCCAAGTTGCCGAAACTGGCTGATGAGTTGGTTGGCATCAATCCGATTGCCCACCCGAAAGTCCATGAACGCATCGATGAGGATATCGTAGGGCAGCGTCCGTTCCAGTGGAGCAGATCCTGCGGAAATGATGATCGCATCCTCGGGTGCTATCAAGGCTCTTAATGCGCCAATGCGGTCCGAGAGTGCTGAAGACTCTGGTGCCGAATCCTCAAAAAGGCTGCTAATACCGCCTGGCAACTGATGAATGCAGTGTTCGTGAACACCGAGAAGGCCCAATTTCGCCTGCCAAACGAGCGCTCGCTCATGGGTCGACGTTGCAATGAGGATCTTTCTGCTCTTGGGGAACTGG
>CALMEF010000328.1 GCA_937862825.1 uncultured Armatimonadota bacterium | reverse complement strand
GCGTGTCTACGTCAAAAGCCTCGCCCTCGGGCAAGTGAATCCCGACCGCAACTTCATGCAAAAGCCGTTGCGCGCCATTCAGACCAGACAGACTGTACAGAGAATCGAAAAGGTTGCTTGAAAACGCGGCAGGTACCCCGATGCGACCATCCGGGTACAGGGAGCCAGCCGCCTCATGCTCATCCAGAGCGTCCAATAGCGCCTCAAGGTGCTCAACGGAGACTCCTGGCATGTCCGCAAGCACCAACAGCATTAAATCAGCGTCAACGCCGTCGGCCCACCGTGCCGCAAGGGACACCGAATGCCCAAGACCACTCTCGGGCGAGTTGTTCAGGATGGTCGTCACCCCCTCCAAGCCAATCGAAAGCGGCCCAAGAACGACGGCCAACTCATCCAAATCAACGCCCCCCAGGCGATCGCGGACATGCTCCAATAACGTCGTCTCGCCCCACTTCGCCGACAGTTTGTCAGACCCAAACCGAGTCGACAACCCCGCCGCAAGGATCACTCCAACCGTCATTGGTGCCGCACCTGAATGAGTTCTGCCGCGATGCTCACAGCAATCTCCTCCGCGGTCTTTGCTCCGATACTGAGCCCCACTGGCCCGCGAATCCTCGCCAGCTGCTCCTCAGAGAACCCCTCCGCACGAAGAGCCTCCAATCGCTGCTGCTGCGTTTTGCGACTTCCCAGCGCCCCAATATAACGGACTTCAGAAACCAGCAACTCGCGCAGAAAGGGCATATCAAGTTTGGGGTCATGCGTTAGCAAAACTGCAAAGTCGTTTGCTTCCAACCCTAACCTGGCAACCGCATCAGAAGGCCATGCATGGACAAACTGGTCAGGTTCAATCGGGAATCGCTCCGATGATGCAAGCGCCGCCCTCGGATCGATGACGACCGTATCAAAGCCCAAAACACGGCCCAAAGGGACCAGGTGGGTGGCTATGTGGACAGCACCAAGTATTAGGAGCCGGGCGGGCTTTTCGTTTCGATAGACGAACTCGCCCTCCGGGAAAGGAACTGATCTAGAATCCTCCTGACGATTGATTACTGAAGACCAAAACCCAGACCATTCCTGCACCTCAGGCCGAAAAATCGAAACCGCGATCTCGCCTGAGCAAGACAGTCCGACTTCCCATAGCTCATCCTCGCCAAGTGCGGCAAATCGGAGAAACTGAGGTTGCCCAGTCTGAATGACCTCAGAGGCCACCTCCGCAACTCGAGCCTCCACGCAGCCCCCGCTCACCGAACCCACGGTTAGACCATCCTGCCGAACCGCGAGCGTCGAGCCAAGTGGGCGCGGCGCAGATCCCTTGACCTCAACAAGTACGGCCAGCGCATATGGCTGACCCCAAGCAAGGACAGCCTCGGCCACGTCACGCATCGAAACTAGACCTGAAACCCAGTGGGCAACTTCCGAAGACGCTTCCCGCAAGCCGCGAAAATCGCGTTGGCCAAGGCTGCTGGCACCGCTGGATAGCCAACCTCGCCCATGCCTCCTGGGGCTTCGGCACTCGGAATGATAAATGTCTCAAGTTTCGGCATCTCATCCATTCGGAACCAATCGTAATCGCTCCATCCCTTTTGCGCAACTGCACCACCTTCGATCGTGATGCCAGCCTTCAAAGTGGTACTCAGAGCGTCAATCACTGCACCCTGAACCTGAGCATCAACCCCCAGGGGATTGATCGCCAATCCACAGTCCACTACAGAGACCACGCGATCCACCTTGATCCGGTTGTTCTTGACCGTCACTTCCACGACCTGCGCGATAAAAGAGCCGTAACCTTGAAACACGGCAACACCTCGCCCAGAACCAGCCGGGAGTTTTGTGGACCAATTCGACTTTTCGGCAACCTGCTCAAGACATTTCTTGAGTCGGTCATTTCGCGTATGTTTTAGGCGGAACTGCAAAGGATCTTCTTTCGCTGCATGCGCCAGTTCGTCCATGAACGACTCGTTGGCAAACCCAAGGAATGTGTTCTCAACGGAACGCCAAGCGCCAAGCGGTACGGGCGTGTCCACGCTTCCCGAGGCCATGGTTGCGTTCTCGATTTCGTATGGCAAGCCCGCGCTACGTCGTCCTGGCCTAGCCCGACCGCCGCACTGAGCCATGTTGTGACTCCAAGCGGTCACCTTCCCTTCGGCGACCGTTCCCTTGAACGAATGGTGGGTAGCCGGACGATAGAAGTCATGCTGCATGTCATCATCGCGACTCCAAACCAGTTGAAGAGGCACCCCTGCGACCTTCGCAGCCTGAACCGCTTCTTCAATAAAGTCCATCTGGAAGCGTCGACCGAAACCTCCTCCGATCAAGGTGACGTTCACCGAGACTTTGTCCTGAGGGATTCCGCTTGCTCGAGCCACGACACCACGGGTACCTTCCGGCGCCTGAGTCGGTGCCCAAACCTCCACAGAGTCACCCTTGAAGTGAACCGTGCAGTTCATCGGCTCCATCGTGGCGTGTGCCAAGAACGGTAACTCGTATTCGGCACTCACCGTCTCACCGGTTAGTTCGTGCGGAGGCAGAGCCTCAATAAGCCGTTTGCGAATGCCGTCCTGGTTCAGGTCAGTCAGCGTCTCTTTGGCGGCAAGCGCCTTACGGCCTTGCAGCGCAGCCCACGTGTTATCTGCAACCACCAAGATAGACCGGCCCATCTCATGAACTTGAACGACTCCGGGCACCTTCTTCGCGGCCTCAAGGTTCGCCGAATCGATCTTTCCTCCAAACACGCTTGGACGAGCAAGCACCGCGAACTTCATGCCTGGCACTCTCGCGTCCAAACCAAACTTGGCCTTGCCAGTCACAACGTCAGGGTTGTCGACCCTGCGAATCGGCTTCCCAATGAGGGTGAACTGTTCCGGCGACTTCAGCGGCACATCCGTCGGAACCGCCAAGACCGCGGCGTCGCCGACTAATTCACCGAAAGTCGCTTGCTTGGAACCCGCACGCACGATCCCATTCGCGACCGTACACTGCCCAGGCTCAACACCGAACTTCTTGGCAGCGGCTGCAACCATCATGGCTCGCGCCACCGCACCGGCCTGTCGTAGCGGACGATAGGTCTGGCGAATACTGCCACTACCACCGACCCCTTGACCACCATACTTTGCGTCGGCAGGCGCCTGCTGAACCTTCACCATTGTCCAATCGGCGTCAAGTTCCTCGGCAACGAGCATGGCCAAAGAGGTTCGAACACCCTGACCGATGTCTGGCTTGGGCACAGTGATGGTGACGCTGTTGTCACTC
>CALMEF010000327.1 GCA_937862825.1 uncultured Armatimonadota bacterium | reverse complement strand
CGGGGTCGTAGTAGCGGTTCTGACAGTAGTACAGCCCAGTCGTATCCCGAACATAACCCCAACGCGCGTTGTAACCGTAACGGTCATTGGCCCCGGTCACGGCATTGATCGGGAACACTGAGTTCCGCTGGCCCCAGGCGTTGTAAGCGTGACTCGTGGCGACGTCGCCAGTCGTGCCCGTGGAATGCTCGAGATTCCCTTGCCAGTCGAAGAGCATCTGGTGTGAGGTCGAGTTTGGAATCGACCAACCGACCAAACCATCTGGCGCGAACACGTAGGTCCGGTCTAACGTCCCTGTCGAGTCTAAACGACAGATCGCATTGCCGCCGTCGTAGAGGTAGTACTTCTTCGAAGAACCGGTTCCGTCCGAGGCCCGAAGACCATCGGCGAGCATTCAAGCAAGCCCCTCCACAACGTTCGTATCCTCACCGCTCACGTAAAGAGCAAGGTTGTTGACACCCGGATCTTCAAACTTGAAGTTTGTCAAGCGATGTTCAATCACGAGGTCAGCAAGTTTTCTGGAAGCAAAGACGAGGCTAGCGTAATCCGGTAACTTGAAAATGATTGGATAGGGGCCATTACGTAGGCCGAATTCGCTGATCACGAGGATCTCGCCTTCGTCGGTCCGTAAGATTTCAGAGGTATCTTCGTCAAGGCAGTCACATATCGTTAGAACGTTAACTGCGAAGTATTGAGTCTTCTTGATCTTGATGAGGGGGAGAAACTCGACATGACCTACCAAATCAGGTCCGAGCAACTCGCACGCACGCTCGGACCAAACGGGAACGCCTAGTGACCAAGAAATGGCGTCTTTGCAAGGTTTGGACGTTAAGGAAACTCTAAGTTCTGGGGGGTGCCAAGTGTTCACCATTGGTTGCGATACAAAATGGGTTCTGAAGTACTCCAAATCTGAGTCCACCGCCACTGCATTGTCCGCTCGACAACTCAGAAGAAAGGCGGTTCTCATCTCAACGCCTCCTCTTCTTCGATTGCTTAACCAAATCCTTGCCAATTTGCTCTAGTATTTTTCTAGCGTGATCCGGGTCATTCGCTCTGCCGAGTCGTTCTTCAACACTTCTATAATAGTTCTTTGTGTGCACCCTCTGATGGAAGGCCCTGGGTAGCCCCACTCCATTGGAGGCATCATCGATGTCAATCCCCCACTTTGCCAACAACTTCATCGCACCTTCAGCACCTTCTGCGCCTTTGGCAACGATATGGTGACATGCTCCGGTTCCCTTCTCGATGCCTTTGCCTGCTGCATTCATGTTTCGAGCAAGTTTGGTGCCGTTGTAAAGCCTCTTTCCGGCAGTGGCTGCCTCGCCCCCTTGTGCGGCCATTTTTAAGCCACGGCCAACATAGGAGCCAGGGGCACCTGGAGTGACCGTTGCACCGATACTCCAAACCAAGTATCCTGCGTTCTCCCAGGAAGGATCTTTTGCAAATGCGTAAGCGTCCGTGAAAACGCCCACGAGATCAAGGAGTGTCTCAAATATGGCGCCAGTCGGATCCGCAGCCCCCACCGGCCCACCACCGCAGTAGCCGTACATGTTCATCCCACCCGCGTAGCCGATCGGGTCGCGGTTGAGCCAGCCGCCGTTCGCGGGGTCGTAGTAGCGGTTCTGACAGTAGTACAGCCCAGTCGTATCCCGAACATAGCCCCAACGCGCGTTGTAACCGTAACGGTCATTGGCGCCCGTGACCGCATTGATCGGAAACACCGAGTTCCTTTGACCCCATGCATTGTAAGCGTGGCTCGTCGCGACGCTGCCAGTTGTGCCCGTGGAATGCTCTAAGTTCCCCTGCCAATCAAACAGCATCTGGTGCGAGGTTGAGTTCGGTATCGACCAGCCCACCAGCCCGTCAGGCGCGAACACGTAGGTTCGGTCTAACGTCCCGGTCGAGTCCAAACGACAAATCGCATTCCCACCGTCATACAGGTAGTACTTCTTCGAAGAACCCGTCCCGTCAG
>CALMEF010000326.1 GCA_937862825.1 uncultured Armatimonadota bacterium | reverse complement strand
GCCCCCCTATTCGAAGGTTGGTTGGGGCAGGCCTGGGTTTGGGGGCCTCCCCCGGCCCGCCCCCCTTGGTGCCCTGCCGAGTTGGGTTCCAAGCCATAACTAGCGTCAGACTCCCAGCCGAACGCCTTCAAGTGCGTCTTTGATTCGATAGACTAACTTTTCCCTTAAAGATGCCGGATCGGTTCGATCATAGAAATAGCAGTTCACCGTGCTGATGTCAAATGGCAGCGACTGGATCGGCTTTTTGGTGTCATGGTCAGTGCGAAGGCACTCATCATCTTTGTCTCTTAGGAGCACAATCGGCTTCCCGAGTGCCAGCGCATAGCCAACCTCAAGACCAACGTTGAACCGCTCTCCGGTCACGTCAACCACGACTACCGCCGATTCGCGGATTCTGCGAAAAATCAGTTCGTCAATCTTTTCGTTCTTCTCGTTGTCCCAAGCCGCCTGGACGCGGCACCCGGTCTCCTTGTGAACTTCATCTGATATTCCTTGATAGAACTGATCAAGGCCTGGATCGAACCGTCGGATGAAGAAACCTTGCTTGACGCTCTCCTCTCTGCCCATCCTTATTCGGTCAACCTCAGCGACAGCCTTTGGAGTCAGCACAAGTCTAGTTTGGCTACCTTGAAAGTCGGCCAGATAGCCCTCGCCCTTTAGCCAGGTGTAAACCATCGGGGCGAGCCGCTCGTTACTCGCGTAGGTTAAGCCATCCTCGCGAGCGTTCTGCCGCTCGCTAAACTCAAACGTGGACTTAAGGAGAACACTGTAGGGAATTTCCGGCAGATGGCCCTCGTCTTGCCATACGTCGTGCAGATTCAGCAGGGTCTGATGGCATCTCTCCAAGAACGTTATGGTTTTCGCGTCGTTGGCCTCCTCTTCAATCCGGAGCTTTATCCATCTGGATAGACGTGCTTCGGCCAGGCCGACTTGACCCTCGAAGAAACCGCCTTGGGCAATTGCAACCGTAGCGTTCGACCTCGCACGCTGAATACGCCACAGTTTTGAGCGAATCAGTTGCATGAGGGTCTCAGTTTGACTCGTCGTCAACATTTCTTGGGAGTCGCCAGAGGCCGACAGGACAAGCTCGGCGTAGTCATCCAGAACTATCTTGATACCTCCAATCTGATACGTCTTGAACTTCCACTTAGGGCCGCCTACCTCTTCGTACGTAACTGACTTTCCCGTGAACGGACAATCGAAAGGGCTATTCAAAACTCACCTCTGAACGCGCGGGAGAGGATGGACGGCATGGGGGCTGAGAGTTTAGTCATTCCTGAAACATGGATCAGCCATTAGGGCTTCGATATCCATTTGATTCTTGCTGCGCTTGATCGGTTTTGGCGGGGGCTCCCCGAGGCCGTTGAACACCATTTCAAACATGTGGGTTTCGGGGTTGTGGGCGTTGGACCTGGTCATAGGGACCGTGCATGGCTAGTGGCCAAGGCAGGGAAGAAAGTGGATTGATGTAGATTTCGAGGCACGGCTCGACGTCGCTTTCGCTGATGCCGCGGGCGGCGTATTCACGATCCGACTTGGCTGAAGCCTCCACTGCATCGCCCAGCCTATCGCCGTAGTACTCGTAGATCGCCTTGCGATCGGCGAAAAGCCCGGCGAGAATCGCCCGCACGGGCTTGACCTTCAGATAAGCGACTGCGCCGATGCGACGATTTTCCTGTAGAGAAAGGAGGCCATTCTCAGCCTCGGGTGGGTCCGTCATCTTCCCTCCCTTCCCGAAGACGCTCTTGGGCTCGGCAGTGCCGTCTCCGCTTAATGGGATTTGGATGGAAACTGCCCCAACCATCGCGCCGACTACTGCCCTGGCATCGGAGGGCTTTCTCAAGATATCGGCAACGACCAATAGGCAGGGAAGGTTCGCCTGAACGCCGCGAAACTGCTTGCTTCCGTGCTTTATTGCCTGTTCGACATGGCGGTAAGGGTCGTAGCCGCGAACCGTTGTGCCCTTCGTTAGCAACTCCTGTCGCATTTCTTTGTCGAGCTTTGTCATTCCGCAATCTTCAAGCTCTACCACGCCAAAGCTGGTACCCGCCGCGTCCACGAGGGTGAAGTCCGGCTTCCAATTCCCGTGCGG
>CALMEF010000325.1 GCA_937862825.1 uncultured Armatimonadota bacterium | reverse complement strand
AGATTCTTGGCCAGGCGATCTCACCGGACGGACGGGACGTTCGGGTCTTGATTGAGCCCGTGCCTGAACCTGGAACGGTTGTAGCACTTGGAATCGGGCTATTGGTTTTGTTGAGACGGCGACGCGGATCGGACTGATCGGGGCTGTTGCAATGAAACGACCGTCAACTTCCTGGGTAGCCTTTCAATACCTGTTCCCGCACAGACTCGCTCAAATCGCCCAGCAAAACTGGTCGCGCCTCCCCATTGAAACGGAAATGTGGGCATCTGAACTAAAGAAGTGGTTTCAAGCGCAATGACTTGAACTCAACTTCAGTACCTTCGGCTTGAAGAGCGATCTGACCCTTCGTGGCGGTGGCGTTCAAACCCTCATTGACGACGACACCGTTAACCCAAACCTTGACTGAAGCGCCTTTGCACTCGATCACCATCGTGTTCCACTCTCCCAGTGGCTTTTCGCTCCCATCAGTCAAGTTCACGATCCGGCGCGCCTTGTCGCCATCTACACCCCAACGCTCCTTCGGACCACGCCGCTTCTCCATATCCGGCACGGTGATGTCCTCACCGATGCACCAAAAGTCGCCCGCGTCACCGGCCTGAAGTTGGACCTCAATGGACTGCGGAAACATGTCGTACAGCCGGCGAGGCCTTGAAGCATGGACCAGCACGCCGCAGTTCCCGGCGTTCTTCGTAAACCGATAGGTCAGTTCGAGGCGGTAGTTCTCATATGCCTTATCGGTGATGAGGTGCCCGCCCGGCGAGCCAAGGCTGACCAAGATGCCATCACGAACCGTGAAGGGCTTCGTCGCGCCGGGATCCTTGTCCAGAGCGGGGACATCCATATGCCACCCCGACAAATCCTTGCCGTTAAAGAGCGCGACTTCTTTCTGGATGGACAAAGCAAGCATGAGGCTAATCATGCTTGCCATGCTACCTTGAGGGCACGAAGCCACGGCCCTCAGGATCGACTCAGAACGTCAGAGCAACAGTCTTTCCGGTCTCGAAATTCTGAAACAAAGCCATGCACTCGCTACTGTTTGTACCAAGAAGTTTGAATGGCCCAATTCGTTTCCACAGGCTCCCCACTCTCATCCAAAGGTCTTTGCCTCGCGTCTCCATTAACTTCCCCCTGAACAGGTATGCGTGCTGGCCGATTTTCAACGGCTCTCGCTTGCCAGGCGTCGCGAGGGCCCATTCATCATTGAAGTGAAAGAGTACTTGCCGCGTCTCGTGATCAAAATCAACAACAAAGTCCTTTGGCTTTGCGGGTACTGACCAGTACCTCATTTTGGAAATCGAATTCTTGTTGTGCTCCTTTGCGAATTCGCTAATAACGATCGCACTACCCTTTCGCCGCAGAATCGAAACAAGTACCCGCCTTTGCTCCGCTCGTACAAATGACGGCCCTACTGCGGCCTTCGTATCCGATGGTGTTACGTTGTGCCTTAGGTGTCCGACGTCGTTTGGATTCTGACCCCTTTCGGTGGGTTTTATGATGGCGATGGTTAGCCATTCACCTTCGATAGCAAGCGCGACCCACCTATTCGCGTCAAGCAATGCTCTGGGCCTAGTACGAGAAGTTGCCCATGTTCTCGCTTGTGCCTTGTATCCCGGAACATAGGCTATCTGGCTGTCAGTGAGCAACATCGGCGGCTTATGCGAGGTTCGTATCAGCCATTCGTCACTAAGTTCCCTACCGCTGCTCAGATCACAAACGGAATACCCATTGCCTTGATAAGTGCATGCAACCAACCCATCCTCGGAGATGAATTCAATGCTTTTGCTTAGCCCACCACTTAACTTGACCTCATAAACTTTCTTGGGTGCCAGTAGGTTGAGATTGTTGGCATATACTGAAGCAGACAAAAGCAAACACAACATTAGCCTGGGTCTCCCGGTTCTTCATATGCGATCATGCCCGTAACAACCAGATTGACTGGCAATGTACACCCGCCACCGTTCACGACACCAATCTTTAATGCCTTTGAACCACCGTCTGCTACATACACAGGCTTTTCTGCTCCACTGGTCCCGACTGTAATTCGTGCCTGCTTGTATGTTCCATCACTGTCAAGGCTCTCCATACCCCAGTTGGGGTACTGGTCTGGATCCCTGATCTTT
>CALMEF010000324.1 GCA_937862825.1 uncultured Armatimonadota bacterium | reverse complement strand
TTATCCTCAACGATTCGACCAAAGAAACCTGCTCGAAAGGCTCCGGGATTTTTGGGTTTCGATGGCGTCAGGGGCGGGCATCCTGGTTCCGCGACCATCACGCGCTCCTTCGGAATGGCTCCGTTAACTAGCATGTTTCCAACGGCGTTGGAAACGCCAACGAAGTGGGTGAATAAGGACGAGTATCGCTTCGTCTTCGAAGGCTTCCACGGCACCAAGACGTGTCGAGTGAGGATTCGGCAAGGCTGTCCGGCGACCTTTGCCGCCAGTGCCGGAATCACGTAGTCTGGGCTGAAGTGCGTGTTGACCACGTCGAAACGATGAGTCCGGAAGAAATTCAGGAACTTGGGAAACAGCGATAGCTGGAACTGTCTGTGAAGGCTGATTGGCTCCTTTGGCGTTGTAATCCGCTCGTCCAAAGGTGACCCTTTTGGGACAATGCAGGTGACTTCATGCCCTCGGTCTCTCAGGGCCTGACACAGATACACGAGGTACCTCTCAATCCCACCAAAGTCGTGGAGCGAACTGCCAACCTGGCACACCTTCACAAACGATCAGCATAACCGATTTACGCGCAGATGGATGTGCCGCCCTTTGGGCGGCACATTACTTTCGAGGCTAGTGGGAGGCAGATACGGTGAACCAAATTTGACCCTTGTCGTTGTCGCCGTCACCCCACGAGTGAACCATTCGGTTCTCGCGCCCCCTGACGTCGCCAGTGATCCGCCCCGACTTGCGATTGAAGTGGAAATCCAAATCCTTCTTTCCCTTACGTCGATTGATGTCAACAAAGTCATCCTGCTCCTCAAGGCCACCGTCATCGTCCAACAACTTGATCCGGATTGGCACCGAGTTGGAACTTGCCTCTGCAGTAAAGGTCCAATATGGTCGACCATCATCGAAGCTAAAGTTCTTCGATTCGTAAGGCTGACCGTCGATCCAAATCTGAGCGTAGAAGTCGGCTCGGTCGGGATCTACATCCATCTTGTCAAGATTATCAATCTGAGCCACTCGGTGAACCGTAACGGTGACCATATGGCTCTTTGCGGGCTCAGAAACTGGCGACATGGCCGCCATGGCTAATACAAGTGTTGTTAGCATAGTAACTCCTTTGACGACCATGCAAACACTGGTTCCTTGTGATCAGGGCATTCTTTATGACTTTCTTAGCAAGGACAGTTCGTTCACTATATTCACAACCTTAGATTCATAAGTCCGACGCCGTGGCTTGGCGGTCTGGGAATCTTCTGGCTCCGTTCATCAGTAAGTTCTCATCATGATTGCCACGCTCGCTCTTCTGGCCGTGACCCTCAAGCCCACCGGTATCGCTATCGTGGTCAACCAGCAATCGGACTCCGCCTCGATCGTTGACCTCGCCACGCACAAGGTAGTTCACGTTGCCGTCGGTAACGGGCCCCATGAGGCAGCGTTTTCTCCTAACGGTAAGCAGGCGGTGGTGACGAACTACTTCAAACCTGGCGTAGGTCCCGGGTCCTCACTGAGCGTCCTTGATCTTGGCTCGAAGAAGGAGGTGAGACGCATTGAACTTGACCGCCAGGCTATGCCGCACGGCGTTCAATGGGTGGATGACTCGAAAGTCGTGTGCACTGACGAGAAGAACCAACGGCTCTTGCTCGTTGACGTGGTAGGCGGAAAGGTTGAGCGCGAATATGAGACGGGACAGACAGGGTCGCACATGCTGTCTCTCAACCTGGATTCGAACCGCCTCGTCAGTTCGAACATGGGTGGTGGAAGTGTGACCATTTTTGACTTCAAGAGCGGCGAAAGACTCGAGACGGTGACCACAGGTAAGGAGTGTGAAGGAGTAGGAATTTCGCCGGAAGGCAAGACGATTTGGGCTGGTAATCGGGCCGAGGACACGATTTCCGTGATCAACATGGCAACCAAGAAGGTCGTAAAGAAGATTGATTCGAAGGGCTTTCCCTACCGAGTTCAGTTCACTCCAAACGGCAAGTGGGCGCTGATTCCCCACGCGATGTCAGGAGAGTTGGTGGTTTGCGATACAGGCACGATGGAAGTGGTGAGGCGCATCAAAGTAGGAAGTTCAGGTGTGAAGGTCCCTGTGGAGAATCCGTCTCCTGCAGGCGTGTGGCCCCTGTCGGACAACTACTTTGCTTTGGTGACCCTGAGGAACGACAACTCGGTGGTCATTGTGGACCTGCACAACGGAGATACGGTTGGTCGGATTGAGGTGCAAAAGAGCCCCGACGGCGTGGCCATGCGGCCAGGCCGCGGGTAGAAGTGTTCAGTTTGGACAGTCAAAAATGGTGGGCGGTACAGGACTTGAACCTGTGACCCCTACAGTGTCATTGTAGTGCTCTACCACTGAGCTAACCGCCCGACAACTCGCGAAGTTGGCTCACGCCGCGTTCGGAAAGGAACTCAGATTATCCCCGTTTCAGTGTTCACAAGTCAAGGCGAACAAGTGGAAACCAACGTTGGTCCCAAACCAGTACATACCGGCATGCGACTCGCGATCTTCGCCGCACTAGCCGTCTTTTCCGTCACCTCCTTCGCCCAGCCGCTTCCGAGGAAGGCCGTCTTCGGAGCCCAACTTCTCGCGCCAACCGCAGAGCAGCGAACCAAGGCGAACCTGAAGCCACAGGAGGGTGTTGCCCTCGGCAACATCATCCCCAATCAGTCGGCCGCCGCCGCAGGGCTCAAGACGGGTGATATCTTGCTTACCGTGGACGGGACTCCCGTGAACAGCCCCCAAGAGTTCGTTCGAGCGTTTCGAACCAAGACAGGAAAAGACAAACTTGCCCTTTCTTTCGTCCGCGATGGCAAACGTGAGCAGAAGACGATTGACCTCGTTGAGCGACCCAAACAGCAGCCGGACGGCTTCGATGTCATTTACGACCAGTTTGACTCACTCGGCAAGAGAATCCGGATCATCATCACCAAACCGCAAAAGCCCGGCAAACATCCAGCCGTCATGCTCATCGGAGGGATCGGCGCCTACAGCGTTGACGGAGATTTCAAGAATGTCGCCTACGGCAACATCATGGAACCGGTTGCCAAGGCAGGCTATGTCACGGTTCGAATCGACAAGCCAGGCTTGGGCGACAGCGAGGGTCCGATCTACACGGAACTTGGCTTCAGTGTCGAACTTGATGCTTATCGGCAAGCCTTGAAGAAACTTCCGTCATACGACTTCATTGATGCGGCTAAGATCAATATTTTTGGTCACAGCATGGGCGGAGCCTTCGGACCGATTCTCGCGAGCGAGATCAAGCTGAATGGCGTCTGCGTCGGAGGCACCGTCTGCAAGAACTGGATCGAGTATTTTGTCGAGAACACGCGTCGTCAGGCGCTGCTCGGAGGGATGCCACACGCCGAAGTCGGCGACTACATTCGACGGGTTGCGGCATTCCAGCATTATCTGTTCTACGAAGGTAAGACTCCAGAGCAGATCGCCAAGGAGCGCCCAGAGTTGGCCGAAACAGTACGCGAACAGGTCCCGGATGGTAAGACCTACTCGGGTGTTGGTCTTCCCTTCTTCCAGGAACTCTGCAAGTACAACTTTGAGGGCTTGTGGAGCAAGGTTGACGCCCACTTGATGTCCTTCTGGGGTGAAAACGACTTCATTTCCACGGAAGAAGACCATCCGATGATGGTGAAGATCGTAAATGAGAAGCATCCGGGCAAGGCGGAGTATGTCAGGTTGGCGAACTCAGATCATGGGTTCTTCAAGACGACTTCATTCTTGGACAGCCTTCAGAAGTGGGGTCGACCAGGCGGAGAATTCAATCCTAACATCGTTGAGGCACTTCTGAAGTGGCTGAATAAGATCAACAAATGACCGACGAAGAGAGGCAACGACTACTGAGGAGAGTATTTAACGAATCACGCCGAACGCCCCGTCGGCATATGGTGATCGCGCTCACCCTAGTCTTGCCTCTTTTCGTCGTTCTGGACTTGTTGGCGATTTGGATCGGAGGGTCCGTTCGCTAGAACAACCCGCTGATTTTGCCTTGATCATCCACATCGATTACGAAAGCCGTCGGCGACTTTCCAAGGCCAGGCATCAGCATGATTTCGCCGCAAACGGCAACCAAAAATCCTGCACCGGCAGATAGGCGGATCTCACGAACGTGGACGTCAAAGCCACTCGGCGCGTTAAGGAGTTCTGGATTGTCGCTCAGGCTGTACTGAGTTTTTGCCACGCAAACCGGGAGATGACCAAAACCGTTCTTATCCAGCCATTCCAGGTTTTTTGTCGCCTTGTCTGAAAGTTCAACCCCTACACCGCCATAGACTTTGGAAACCAGTGTTCGCAGCTTCTCGATGGCAGGAGTCTCCGAGTCATAGAGGGGCTTGAAAGTGCTTGTTTCGTTAACCAGAGCGACGACCTCATGCGCCAAGTCCACGCATCCCTCGCCTCCGCCACCCCAAGGATCACAAGTTACAGCAGTCACCCCGATGCCAGCGCAGAGTGTTATCAACTGAGCATGCTCTTCTGGCAAGTCCTCTGCACGTCGGTTGATTGCAACAATGACCGGCGGGCCATAAGATTGCAGGTGCCGTAGATGTTGCTGGAGGTTCGCAAATCCGACTGACAGATCGCCATCGCCCTGATGTTGAAGAGCGCGTATCGTCGCCACCAGAACGATGGCGTCGGGTCCGTATCCCAGTCGAGGGCACACGATGTTTAAGAACTTCTCGGCACCGAGGTCAGCTCCAAACCCAGCCTCGGTGACCGTGTACTCGGACATTCCCAAGGCGCATTGGGTGCCCAATATTGAGGAACAGCCGTGAGCAATGTTTCCGAACGGTCCACCATGAACGACCGCCAAGCCTCCTTCCATGGTTTGAACGAGGTTTGGACGGATCGCTGAAACCAGCAAGGCAGCCATCGCTCCATGAGCCTGTAAGTCTCGCGCAAAGACGGGCTTTCGCTGTTTGTTCTGTCCAATGACGATAGATCCAAGTCGCTCCTTGAGATTGGCCAACGAAGTTGACAGGCAAAGGATCGCCATGATTTCGCTGGCGGGAGTAATGACAAACCCGTCTTCGCGGGTAACGCCGTTGCTCTTACCTCCCAGCCCAATAACAATCTGCCGGAGGGCTCGATCATTCATGTCCATGGTTCTGGGCCACAGGTCTCCACGAGTATCAATCTCCAGTGAGTTGCCGTGCTGCAGGTGGGCGTCAAGGAGCGCGCTAAGCAGGTTATGAGCGGCTGAGATGGCCGGAAAGTCACCAGTAAAGAAAAGGTTTATGTCCTCCATTGGAAGGACTTGGCTGTATCCGCCACCACACGCTCCACCCTTGATTCCAAAAATCGGACCAAGGGCTGGTTCGCGAATGGCAGGGATGGCGTTCTTCCCGATTTGTTGCAGACCTTGGGAAAGGCCAACGGTAACCGTCGTTTTTCCTTCACCTGCCGGAGTGGGACTCACGGCCGTGACTAAAACTAACTTGCCTTTCCGTTGAGAAGAGAATCTCCTAACGGCCTCCTGAGTTAGTTTTGCCTTCGTGTTTCCAAGCGGCTCGTAATCTGTGGGCTGAAGGCCAGCCTTCGCGGCAACCTCAAGGATTGAGCGAAGCGTTGCTTGTTGCGCGATATCAAGATTTGTCATAGATTTTGACCATTAAATTATTCTTTTGCGATGTACCGTTTGAGGCGTACGGCAGTAACCTTATACTCAGGCGCTCCAACTACACGGTCTCGAAACGGCCCTGTGACGTTATTCATAAAAATCTTCTGGCTGTGGAATGTGGCAAAGCACTCCCCCTTCCTCACTTTGCCCGTGACGATCACGGGAAGAACTGCGGACCCATAACGGCTTTCGACACAGATCTCGTCACCATCACCAACACCGAGGGTTAGAGCGTCGTCTGGATGTATCTCCAACAAGTCGGAGGGCCGCATAGCGTGATTTGGGGTTCTCTCGGTCATCGTGCCCGCATTGAACTGCAGCAGCGTACGCCCCGTGTTGAGCACGTACGGAAATTCGGCGTCAGTGTGCTCCGGTGTCGGCTCATAAGATATCAGAGAGAATGCCGCCTTCTTCCCGATCGGAAAGGCGTTGGCGTGCAACATCGATGTTCCAGGATCGTCTTCGGATTGACAAGGCCACTGAATTCCACGATCAGTTATTCGGTCGTACGAGATTCCGGCTCCTGCTGACCAAACTCGCTGAACTTCGCGCCAAATCTCTTCGGGAGTCTCGAATGCGAACTGCTCGCCAAAACCCATTGTCTCGGCGAGTTCCTTGACGATAAGCCAATCCGGCTTTGAGTCGCCGATCACGGGGATACACTGCCTAACTCGCTGAACCCGACGCTCCGAATTCATGAATGTTCCATCCTTCTCATAGGAGGAACAGGCGGGCAGGAATACATGGGCAAAGGCCTTGGCTGTTTCGTTGAGAAAAAGGTCTTGTACGATGACAAACTCCAAATTCGCTAGCGCCTTCGCTGTTGTCTGAGCGTTGGGATTCGAGAAGTAGACATCATAGCCAATGGCATAAAGTGACCGAAGGCGACCGTCGGCAGCAGCATCTAGCATTTGCATCCAATTTAGGCCTTGCTCACGCGGTACTGGCACTCCCCAGACATTTTCAAAGTGCGCCGCACCCGCCTCAATGGGCGTGAATCCAGTCAGGTTTGCAGGCTCGCAACCCATATGGGCCGAACCCTGAACATTGTTCTGTCCACGCAGAGGGTTTTCCCCTCCTCCGCGCTTTCCCAAGTTCCCTGTTAGAAGAGCAAGGTTGACCAAACATCGAACTCCCTCGGTCCCTTGCGTGTGCTCGGTTGCACCAAGTCCGTGAAACACCATTGCTGGTTTCGAAGTTGCATAAACTCTTGCCGCCCGCCGAATGTCCTCTGCGGGTATCCCGGCAATATCGGCGGCCCTTTCTGCCGTCCACTCGCTCACCAGATTGCGGAACGCATCAAAGTCGGACGTGCGTTGTTCGAGGAATCTGAGATCAACGAGTCCCTGCCGTATGATCTCGTGGGCGATTGCATGCAAGATGGGCACGTTCGTGCCTGGACGAATCTTAAGATGTACGTCCGCGATTCGTGTCAACTCAATTTCACGTGGGTCTATCACGACCAACGTGGCTCCGCGCAAGACAGCCTGACGAATCCTCGCTCCAACTATGGGATGGTTCTCCGTCGGGTTAGCGCCGCAAACCAAGAACCCGGACGCTTGCTCAATGTCATCAAATGAGTTCGTTGCGGCTCCGGTTCCAAGCGTTGCTTTCAGGGCCGCCGCTGACGGAGCGTGGCACACTCGGGCACAACAGTCAACGTTGTTCGAGCCAACCACGACCCTCGCGAACTTTTGAGCGAGGTAGTTCTCCTCATTGGTCGCACGCGATGAGCCCAAGACGCCAACGGCACCTGGACCAGATTCCTCCAGAATGGACTTTAACCGGCTACTGATTAAACGGTAAGCATCGTCCCAAGTGGTCTCCTGCCACTCGGTACCCACTCGAATCAAAGGAGTGGTAACTCGGTCCTTTGCGTGAGCGAACTTGTGCGCATAGCGGCCTTTCACGCAAAGATGACCTTTGTTAACGGGAGCATCCAGAACGGGTCTTGCCACGATAACCTGTCCGTCCCTGGTCCCAACGTCCATTTCGCACCCGGTTCCGCAATAGGGGCAGGTTGTTCTTGTCCATTTGTCGGGCATTCCCTCGGTAACAGCCACGTCGACAATTGCGCCAGATGGACAAGTGTCTGCGCAGGCTCCACAACTCACACATGAACTTTCCAGTAGAGATTCGCCTTTGTCTGGCCTAATCTGAGTTCGATCGCCCCGGTTCCAAGCCCGCCATACAAACTGCCCTTGAAGTTCCTCGCAGATTCGAATGCACCTAAAGCAATGGACGCACTTGTCCATGTCAACTCTGATGTAGGGATGGTGCTGATCCTTAAGGCCGCCCTGGGGACTGCCAGTTGGTTTGAGTCCATATTCAACTAGGTAGCGGTGGAACTCAAGATGCTCCGACAGGGGTTCATCTGCGGGATAACATGATGCGAGAAGTCTGAGATTCGTTCGTCGACTTGCTTCCGCTTTTGGTGAGTGGGACAGAACCTCCATACCTTCTTCGACAGGAGTCGTACATGCAGCAACCAGTCGACCGGATCCGATAAGTTCAACGCTACACAGGCGGCAAGCCCCAGTTGGACGGATGCGGGGATCATGGCACAAGGTTGGAACCTGAATGCCTAGGTCCTGTAGCACCTTAAGAATGGTGACTCCGGTGCTGACGGTGTGTTCTTGTCCGTTGACGCTTATGCGAGGCAACTCTTAACCTCCTCGGGGAACTTGCTGAACACGCTATTCGCTAGGACGGCAAGACCTGAGCCGTGACCACAGAGACTGGTGAACGAAAGTGCATCCAGAGTCTCTCGCAACTCTTGCCTTTCTTGGGCATCCAATGCCTTGCCGCTGGCCTTCGAGAAGAGTGCCTGGGCTCGTCGGGTTCCCAGTCGGCAAGGGGTGCACTTTCCGCAAGACTCAATGGCGCCAAAGTCAAACACGTGCGCGAGGAGTTGGACAAAGTCAGTTCCTTGATCGAAGGCAACGATCCCTCCGTGACCAATACTTGCGCCGATTGCGTGCATCTCTTCGAATCCGAACAAGGTATCGAACTCCGAGGGGTGGACGAACCCTGCCAAGGGCCCACCCACGATTACGGCCTTAAAGTCTCCGTTCTTCAGGCCGCCGCCGATGTCCTCCAGGATGGCTCTCAGGCTCACCCCAAAATCAACTTCATACAACCCTGGATTGTTGAACATCGAGTTCAGTGAAACCGCTTTGGTGCCGCGGCTGTTTGAGAATCCGCGCGCTGCGTATGAGTCCCCTCCGTATAAGAGAATCCAGGGAACGCTGCACAGAGTTTCAACATTGTTAACGAGGGTCGGCTTACCAAACAGACCCTGGGCGGTCGGGAAGGGAGGGCGGGCACGTACGACCGGCCTTTGATGCTCGATGGAGTTCAGTAGGGACGTCTCTTCGCCACACACATAACTTCCCTGTCCAATGACGATCTCAACCTCAAAGTTGAAGTCTGTGCCCCCAATTCCATTGCCGAGCCATCCACACTCCACAGCCTCTTCGATTGCTTGTCTCAGTCGAGTCTCGGCTACCGGATATTCCTTGCGAAGGTAGATAACGCCCTTCGCCGCTCCCACACCGTAGCCTGCGATCGCCATCGCCTCTAGCAAACGATGGGGTGTCCGCTCCATCAACAGACGGTCAATGTATGAACCGTGATCACCCTCATCGGCATTGGCCACAATGAACTTTTCGTGACCGGGCGTGTTATAGACAGCGCGCCACTTCTTGCCAGCAGGAAAGCCCGCGCCGCCCCTACCACGGAGTCGAGACCTTTCGACCTCCGCAATGACGTACTCGGGGTCATGGTTTAGGGCGCGGCGGAGGCCAAGGTATCCCGCTCCATCTAAGTAGCCGCCAATTGACAGCATAGTCGTGTCCTCGACACCATGAAGAATGATTGGGTCCTTGCAGCGAATCTCAACATGCGGCTCTTCCAAGTTCTCGGTCGTAGCCGGTGAGATGTAGCATTTGCCCAAGCAATAGACTGGCGGCCACTGGGACAAGGCGTCAGACCACGTTGCGGGATCAAATCCCTGGGCCGCAAAGCACGATAGTCCGCGGCACTTGCGGTGGGTCATCTCCACATCACGGAGATGGTAGAAAGAATCAACTTCTGGGCCGGTGAACTCTGGCCTCATTGCGTGCCTACAAAGTCACGTTACCCGCATACGATTGCTAAGTGATGTCGTTCCTTTGTAGGACACGCTTACAGGCGGCCCGCCTTGATGTCAGCCAAAACTTCGTTGGCCGCGCGAATTCCGGACAAGCACGCGCCCTCCATATAGCCTTGCCACGAATAGAAAGAGTCCGCATGCTCGCCAGCAAACTTCAGTAAACCGGACTGCTCACCGGCCAGACCTTCGACGGTGGTGAATTGCCCCGGCTTATAGCACGTGTAAGATCCAAGGGACAACGGATTTGAGGGCCAGTGTTCAAGATGCGCGACATAGTTTCCGCCTACTTTGGACGCGGTCGCCTTTGAACCGGGAAAGACCGTGTTGAAGTCGTTCAGGAACTGGTTCACTTGGCTCTGAACCTGGTTCGGACTCAGTGCTGCGCCGCGCACTCCACTCGCATAATCGGTGATGATTCCCCTGGCACCCGCATTCGCAGGGTTGGTCTCCCAACAGTTTTGGAGGTTAGTCAAATCGCTGAGAGCGGTGCCACTCGCCTCAAACTGGGTTGACCAAATGCGCCCGTTAAACGCAATCATGGTCTTCGCATTCATTCCGTAGCCCAAAGTCTCAATTGCTCTGATCTTGTCCGCGCTGAGTCCGACGCTGGTATCAATCGTAACGCCTCTAAGGACAGTGAAGGGAACCGTCAACACGACCGCGTCGGCTCGTTCAGCAACGCTGCTACCGTTGAAGTAGAGCAGGTACTCACCCGCGCCATTGCGACCAAGACGGGTCAGCCGAGCATTCATTTGTATCGGCGAATTCAACTTGTTTTGCAGACCCATGACTATTCCGTCATTTCCGTTGGTCACGTGATATCGTTCATCGCTAACTCCAAACGGCTCAAACTTCGACTGCTTATTCAGTCTCATGAACCCGAGGAAGTTCAGCGTACTCTGCTGGCTGGTTTCCAGACCGTACTCCGCCAGAAACGCCTCATTGAGCACAGCCTCAATGAGGGGGTAACCCTGGCATCGGGAGGCGAAGTACGAAGCCAGGTCGGTGTTGTCCAAGTCAATGTCCGCTTGGTTCTTTGAGTAGAAGCTAGCCGAACCGCTGATACTATGCAGGTCGGGCTGCATCCTGGACACCACGGCACGGAACTGTTCAACCACGTCTTCTTCAGTGTAGAAGTGGCCACCAAAGTAGAACCGCTCTTCACCTACCTGATGGACAACCGTCTCGCGCGCCAAACCAAACTCCCGCGCATAGGCGATCATCGTTTTGTGGCCCGTGTCGATAAATTCTCCGCCATTCTCGCAAGCCATGCCCGGCACCAGCGCCCGGTTGCTAAAGCAACGACCGCCAAGCCTGGAACCGGCCTCGTAAATCACGCAACCGTAACCTTTGGTCTGAAGTCTGTCTGCGCAAACCAAGCCGGAGAGCCCACCACCTACAATCGCGATTCTCGGCGCGCTTCGCCCACGACCGTTGATGGCCATTGCTGGGCCAACAGCGAAAGCCCCTGCTGTTGCAGCCATACCCCCAAGCAGTGTCCGACGGCTCAGCGCCCGCTCATTCAAATGGACTTGGTCAAGCCCGGACTGAGATTTAGCAAGCAACGAATGGACGCGTTTGAATAGGGGTGATCGGCTCATGGGATGATTATTTTACGACGGGTTGTTCCGCTTCGCAAGTCATTTCATTTCGGAACAAGTAACAGGTAATCAAGACCGAACATGTTTCCGGGTAACGCTCCACTGCGCGGAGTGAGGGCTACGATCCTCAGTTCGGCTGAACCTGCGCTTAATGGGAACGTCCCAAGTGATTGCTTTTCCCACTTAAGCCCATCAGCCCAGAAATCAAACTCGCCCAAGTCTTTGCCGTTGAGGAATATTTTGTGACGCCCATAGTCTCTGTTTCGACAGAAGGAGCCAACCACCTCAAAGGTCCCAGCCTTGTCCACTGGAAGGGTCAAAACCAGTTCAGAGCCAGCGGGCATATTCTTCCACCACAACTGCTTGCCCGAAGACAAACTCCAGAATCCTCCTTGCTGCTCAATCTCGCCTCCTTTGTGAGCGACAATTTTGAGTGTCTCACCTTCGATTGCACCTTCGATTGGCTTGGGTGGCGTTGTTTCCAGCAGCACGAGATCACTCTGCTTAACGTTGCCACTTAAGCCTGCGCCTGGAGCGGCGTACCAATAGGCAACACGATCAAACGAACAGTTGGTTTCGGCCCAGTGCCATAACTCAATATCGAACTGGAGACTGGTGCGAAACGGGATTGAATCCAATACATGAAAGCGATTCACATTGGTGTGACCGAAGTTGCCCGGCCCGTCACAACGAGGCTGCGCATGGTAAGGCCGCATAAACGGGTTGGGATCACACCACGCGTAGCCAAAGTAGTCTTCGGTTCCGGTGCCAAAAGTCGACGGAAACGCCTCCCCGTCAACATAGATTTTTTCGTCGCCCTCGCCCCACCACGCCGGATCTTGGTTCGCGATGTGCATGGAGGCTCCTACGAGTCGACCAGCCCCTTTGAAGTGAACAAAGTCTATGTCGCGCATGGGCCGACTGTGACCAGTCTCGGGTCGAAAATGAGCCATAAAGTGCATGGTCCGGTCTGTGAACTTGTAGTTGCCAACGGTCACTGAGGTGTCAAGCGTTACGGCAGCCTGTCCCAAGTTCACGAGGTTCATGACGCCCCTTTGCTTGAAGGGCATTACGAACCGACACGTCATTGTTCCGTCTGAGTCGACTTGCAGAGGGAGAGTTTGATAGGCCTTTGCGCCCCCGGCTGCGGAAAAGAAATCTGCCAATGGGACGTCAATGCTGGATCTGCCATCGAACGTGGCTTGAAGTACCAATCCTCTCAACTTGTTGTGAAGGCGGGAAGGATCGCCAAAGGGACTCCCTGGTTGATCTTGGTCGTAAGCATAAAACTTGAGTTCGTAAACCGCACCGGTTCCTGACTCATCCAGGATCGGCTTTGAGGCACCAGGCTCCAAGATCATTGTCTGCTTGGCCGTTTGACTCTTAGCCGGGGCTTGCGCCTCAGGCTTGTCCAACTTGGCGGCGATTTGCTGCATTAGAGCAGAAGGCAGTCGCGACGGGTGGTAAGTTTCTATCGCGGTTCCAGCCGGATAGGTTCGATAGTTCACATGGTAGTAGAGGAACTTGGACTCGTTGTTGTCCGAGTCGTCCACGGTGATCTTCAGGCCCTTTTCATAGGGAATCGGGAAGTAGAGATTCCACCCGCGTGACGCCGTGTAGGCAAACGGCGAACCAAGACCCGGCACTTTTCCACCGAGCAAGTCCGGCAACTTCTCATTGATGAGCGGGCGATCTGAACCGTCGAAGTAGAACCTGACTCTACCGGCTGGGTTGGCCGACCAAACGCGCATCACGACTCCGGGTCCCTTGAGGTCTGCCATGACTCGTTCGCGACGCCCTGAGACGTTTTCTTCGCGCAAGAACTTCCCTGCATCCCCGTTGGCAAACCACGTCTTTGGGTCTGAGGCAGAAATGCTCGCCCGATCATAACTGCTTGACTGTTGCATCGTATAGGCAACGGGGGCTTGCTCAGCCAACCCAGCAAGGTTGATCATCTCCGGTAAGAAATCGCTTACCGATAAAGGAGCAAGCATTCGCAGTGCGAGAACAGCATGAACCATAGCGCTATTCTAGACCCAACGGAGGCAAAGGTAAACTTATGTCTTCCATGAAAGTCGCTGTTCTTCCGTTTAATGCCGCCCAGGGAACCCCACCGGCGCTAGGCCGCCAACTCTCCAACTTTGCGGCTGACACCGTTCGCGCGGCGACGAACTCCGAGATTAACTCGGTCAGTTTCCTTGCCCAAATGGACGCTGAGGATGGCCCTAGAGCGGCTTTCGTCAACGTGTCCGATACCCTCATGGAGTGGGAATGGCTTGACCAGATGTTCAGCCAGTCGGAAGTGGATCGCATTATGGACGGTCTGCTCAAGAAGGATGGGGAACACTTCACGCTGACGGTGAGGTTCCACGAGAAAGGCAACGAAACGCCCCTACATGAGCGAACGGACACCTTTACGGTTAACGACCTTTTTCCGCAACTTCGCACGCTGATCAGCGAGGTTTCCCAATATGGGGGTGTTGAGCTACCCGATAACCTGAAGGGCGACAATCTTGACTTTGGAACGGACAACCCGCAAGCCTTCATGAACTTCCTTGAGGGATACGATGCCTTTCAGTACATTCAACAAGCGCAAGGTCGCGTGGCCCGTGAGTTCAACCCGCAAGGCAGCATTGACATCTTGCTAGCCGCTCTTGAACTGGATAATGATTTCGTTGCACCATACGAGACGCTCGTTCAACTCTGCCGCATGCTTGGTCAGTTTCGAATCGGTCAATTCGATTGGGTGGAGGCTGCTCTCACGAAACTCACTCAGTTTGCTCCTGACGACTTCAAGGCTTACTTTGCACTTGGCGAGGTCTACCAGGGCGTCAACAATTTGGAGAAGGCAGTTCAGTTTTACGAGAAGTCTCAGCAACTCGAGCCCAATGAGCCAGCCATCCTCACGCGCCTCGGCATGCTTCAAATGAACATGAACATGCCGGTCAATGCCGAGCGCAACTTCCGAAAGGCAGTTGAGCTTGAGGCGGACGATAAGCCAAGCCTAGACATGCTCGCAGGTGTTCTCCAACAAACCAATCGAGGTCACGAGGTGCCGCCGCTGTGGAAGGAACAGATTGACAAGTCGCCACAGAATCCCGTTTTCAGAGCGAAGTACGCGGCTTCCCTCATCCAAAATGGCAACGAGGACCAAGGCGTAAAGGCGTTTGAAGAAGGACTCAGCGCCATTGAGGACAATCTGGTGATCAAGCGATTTTATGCGCCGTACCTTGCCCAGAAGGAGGATCTTGACCGGGCAAT
Organism: uncultured Armatimonadota bacterium; assembly: GCA_937862825.1. GTDB lineage: Bacteria > Armatimonadota > Fimbriimonadia > Fimbriimonadales > Fimbriimonadaceae > CALMEF01. The sequence goes on along the minus strand of CALMEF010000324.1, from coordinate 708 downwards.
GGACTTCTATGAGGACTGCATCGAAGTAGCTCCGAACGACGTTCAACTGTTGCTTGAATACGCCCAAACGCTTCAATCTGCCAAGCGGGATTTCGAGATTCCTCAAGTCCTCAAGACCGTTCTCAACAACAATCCCGACCCGAACACCCGTGCCAATGTGCTGGCCTGGCTGACCGAGTTGGAGCAGCCAAAGCGAGCAGAAGCGGTGCAGCAGGCTGAGCAGAAGATGCAGGCTGGTGATTTCGATGGTGCGATTCGCGATCTCAAGCCGCTACGGAACTGGCTTGCCGACTATTGGAAGTTGTGGGCGTTGCTCAGCGCAGCCTACAACAGGGTCGGAGCCTCAGAGGATGCACAAGATGCCTCAATACGGCTCATCAACCTGTTTCCAGGTTGCGAACCCGCATATGGTGAACTCTTGCAAGCCATGACGATGCTTGGGAAGCATGAAGAAGCCTACAACGTGCTTCGCAATACGGCAATCAACATGCCCGGCAGCCTTGGAGTCCACGTTAACCTGGCTCTGGCAGCCAAGCGTATTGGGAACGTTGACGAAGCCAAGGGCTTGGCCCGTCAGATTCGTGAGGCAGTTGGTCCCAACAAGGACATCGAGGACATTCTCTCTGAAGTCGATCGCTAAGGATTGTTGGCCTGCTTCACCGCTCTGAGGCAGGCCGCGGCCTTGTTTACCGTTTCCTCAAACTCCTT
>CALMEF010000323.1 GCA_937862825.1 uncultured Armatimonadota bacterium | reverse complement strand
ATTTTGAAGTGTGCGGGTCAGGCGGAATGATTGAGCATGACAGCCGCAACGTACCAACGCTTCGCGCTCATGCGGGGGGCAAAACTGTGCTGGAAAGCAATCTGGCTCCAGAAGACGACCCGTTCTACAACCAGTTACGGCACTTTGCCGATTGCGTAGAAGGAAAGGTGACTCCAAACGTTTCGGCAGAAGACGGCTTCAACGCCATGGCGATCGGCCTTGCGGCACTCGAAAGTGCGCAGACCGGATGGGCAGTACGGCCCGAGCGTGCTTAGTCGTGGAGTTTCAAACCTACACGGTCGAGTCGCTTGTCGGTGTTGAAGCATACGATCTCCTAGTTGGACTGATTCAGCCCCGACCCATTGCCTTGGTCAGCACCCTTTCTTCGGAAGGAACGCCAAACTTGGCACCCTTCAGTTTCTTCATGGCTGGAGGATCAAATCCACCAAGCCTTGCCATCTCGGTTACGGCAAGCGCTCGCGGAGATAAGGACACGCTGCGAAACATTGAGGCCACCGGCGAGTTTGTCGTCAACCTGGTCACCAGGGAGATGGCAGAAGGGATGAACCAGACTGCGGCCTCATCAGGCTCAGCAGACGATGACTGGCTTGCTGCTGGCTTCACCGCGGTTGATTCCATTGGAGTTCAGCCCAAGCGCGTGCTTGAGAGCCCTGCCCAGTTCGAATGTCGTTTGTTCCAAGTGGTCCGCCACGGGGAGGGAATCGGTGCCGCGCGATACATCCTTGGCGCCATTGAAACTGTGCACGTGCGCCACGAATCAACCCATGACCTCATTGCCAGATTGGGAGGCCCCCATTACCTCGACCTCGCCACGATGGAGAAGTTTGAGTTAGGTTAGTTGTTAGTTGTTAGTTGTTAGTTGTTGGTTGTTGGTTGTTGGTTGTTAGGTAGACCGAGGAGGTTGGTGGGATGATCCTCACCAACCTCCTCGGTGCCTATTTTGAACGCTTTAGTGGTCCTCTTGTGCTACTCGATTCTTCTCGAACTCGGCAACGAGTTTTTGAACCTCTGGATGCGGGAGTTCTCCGTAGTGATCCAGTGTGGTCTTGAACCTGCCTCGTCCCTTCGTTATCGAACGGAGGTCCAACGCATAGCGCATCATTGTCGCCATCGGCACCTGGGCACGAACTCTCGTCTTGCCGGGAGCGATCGGATCCATACCTTGGAGATGACCTCGGCGGCCATTGAGGTCACCGACGACGTCGCCAACACAGTCATCTGGTACGTCAACTTCAACAGCCATAACGGGCTCAAGGATGATCGGATTCGCCTTCTCCGCTGCGGCTTTGAAGGCAAGTGAACCAGCAATCTTAAACGCCATTTCGCTTGAATCCACGTCGTGGTAACTGCCATCGTAAACCGTGGCTTTTACATCGACAACTTGGAATCCAGCCAGGAAGCCATGCTCCATCGTCTCACGGATGCCCTTTTCGACGGCGGGGATGAAGTTCTTTGGGATGGATCCGCCGACAACCTTGTTTTCGAATACGAATCCTTCGCCACGTCCCAGCGGCGAGAGTTCGATCCAGCAATCGCCAAACTGGCCTTTGCCTCCAGTTTGCCGTTTGTGTCGTCCCTGTGCCTTGGCACTGGCTCGGATCGTTTCCTTGTACGGCACCTTGGCGTCTTCGGTTGTGACGGTCACGCCGAAGCGGACTTTCAACTTCTCAATGGTGTTATCCAAGTGGATATCACCCATTCCTTCAAGAACCTCTTGATGAAGCGAAGAATCGCGCACGTAACGAAGCGTGGGATCTTCTTCGAGGATTTTGCCCAGCGCTGGACCCATTTTGTCTTCGTCCGCTTTCGTTGCAGGTCGAATGGCAATTCGGTAGATCGGATCGGGGAACGCGATCGGCGGGAGCATGACCTTCTCCTTTGATCCGGTCAGCGTATCGCCAGTGTGCGTGTCCTGCAGTTTTGCGATGGCGCAAATGTCGCCTGCCTGAACAAGGATGGCCCCTTCCTGACCTTTTCCGTGAGGATAGTAGATGTTGTGAAGTCGCTCTTCTCGTTCGCGATTCACATTTAGGACCACTTGGTCGGTCTTGATCGAGCCGCTGAAGACGCGCAGGAAGTTGATCTTTCCAACATACGGGTCTGCAGTTGATTTGAAGCAGAAGGCAGCAAGGGGTCCGTCGGGGTCAGGCTTGATCTCATTGCCGTCAAAACTCTTTGGCTTGTCTTTGGGGGACGGCAACTCTCCAATAATGCGATCGAGCAGGGTGGCCACGCCGATTCCCGATGCTGCTGAACCGAGCAAGACCGGAACGACTCGTCCATTCTCGGTACCTACCAAAAGGCCGTGTTCAATCTCGAGCGGATTGAGTTCCTCACCTTCCAGGTACTTCATGGCAAGTTCGTCGTCACCTTCAGCGGCCGCATCCATCATCTTCTCGCGGCGTTCGGCGGCTTCGTCAGCGTAGCCGGAGGGTACGTCTTCGATCTCGACCCCGCGGTCCTTGCCTTTATAAACCTTCATGTTGAGGAGGTCGAGCACACCTGAGAATGCGGCCTGGTGTCCGATCGGGATTTGAACTCCAACGATCTTTCGGCCGTATCGCTCATGCAGGGTGTTCATCAGGCCGTCAAAATCGGCGTTATCGCGTTCCAGTTTGTTTACGAAAATGCACTTGGCGAGCCCGTACTCCTCGGCAATATCCCAAGCAAGTTCGAAGCCCACATCAAGGTCAGCCTTTGCCTCGACGACAATAATCATCGACTCAACAACACGCGCGACGCCATGAAGGTCGCCGATAAAGTCGGGATATCCGGGCACGTCAATAAGGTTGATCTTGTGCTCATGCCATTCAAGCGGCACTACTGACGCGCTGACGCTGATCTTTCGGCGGATCTCGAGCGGGTCGTAGTCGCTCTGCGTGTTTCCGGCATCGACGGTCCCTACGCGATCAATCGCGCCCGCTGTGTAGAGCATATGCTCCACCAGCATGGTCTTCCCGGAACCGCCATGGCCCACAATGGCAACGTTTCTAATCTTGTCGGCTGGATACTGCTTCAACTGGATTCCTCCTTGGTTAAGCGTAGATTATCCTAAACCCAAAGGGAATTGCAGTGACTACTTCAAGAATCGATTCAGGGTGACTCGAATCTCTTCTGCGCGCTCTTGCGGAGTCCAGTTGTGGCCGTTTCTTTCTGACTCGTCACCATAGACGCAGGATTCCAGATGGGTCGTCAGCATAAGCAGGCCAAACTGATCAAGGGCTGATCGGAGGGCACTGACTTGGGTGAGGACGTCAACGCAGTAGCGCTCCTCATCAATCATCTTTTGGATACCCGCGACCTGCCCGCTTATTCGCGACAGTCGCTTCTTGGCGTCTTCTCGAACCGAGTCTCTCATAGTTCTTCCAACTCCATGATACATTGAACTAGGTATTGTTAACCTCCCATGCGGCTCAAGTATGCATTTCTTGCAGAACATGCAAACGTCACGGAAGACGGAAAACTCAACGTGCTCGGCATCTTTGACCGCCTCTTTGCCCCCAGTTTTCCGTGTCTTCACCGAGTTTTGTACTTGGTGACTTCCTATGAAACAGAGCCCTTGGATGCGGGCACCAAACAACAGTTAGAAATCCGTTTTGTCGATCCCGATGCAAAGGCTGTTCGAGACATTACGGGGACACTGACCTTTGGAGTCGGGAAGCAGGTCGTTAACCAACTCCATGTGTTCAATGACTTGCCCTTTCAAGTTGCCGGAAACTATGAGTTCACCATCACATTGGACGGCAAGTTGCTGCACACCGTTGGGCTCGAACTCATCGAAGTTCAACAGAATCCTGCACCTTAAAATGCAACCTTTTCTATCGTTGGTGCGATAATACGTTCAGCCCGCCATGGAAGAGATCCTGCCGTTGTTAATCCCGATCATCATCTTCATGATTCCGATCGTGTCTATCTTGACCAAGCATCAACAGCGGATGACGGAACTCATCCACGGTAGCGCTGGCAACCGTCAGGACGTTGAGGCTTTGAAGCAAGAGATCAAGGAATTGAAGGCCCTGGTTCATCAACAGACCATCCAACTGGATAGCCTCTCAAATCGAATGTTGGCTCAGCAGAGCGGTCAAGACCTGCGTCAGTCTTTGGGTCAGTAAGGACACTGCGACTCTGAACATTTTTGATTCTGGGCACCTGTGTTAACGGGTGCCCAGAACCTGAGGTTACCAACCAGTTCTGCGACTACTGATTAGGAAGTCGGTGATCACATAATCGTTGCGATCCCTTTGTAACCGATAGTGATGATAGATCGTTGATCTACGGCCCCATGGATCCACGAACTCGTGTCGTGCAGCGATCTGGGCATCGTTTCGAGAACTTCTAACGCTGGTGATTTCGTATCGGTTCGTCCTGGTGCCGTTGATGTTGTCCAACATGAGGTCGTAGAAGTCCCTCGAGTCGAGACTGTAGCAGTACCGATCTTCCATGTAGATTCCCACGCGGCCACGAGTTGGAATCAAGCGATCAAGGGATCGGCGGTCTGCTCGTTCCCAGGCACGCATGAGGTCATCGAGGGCATAGTCCAAATCTCGGTCACGGCGGTTCCAACTGTTGTCCCAGTTATCCCATCCGTTTCGATTCCAGCGATAGGGATCGCCATATCCCCACTGGCAACTGTAACCGTCAACGTACGTGACGCGGTTGGAAATGATGAATCCGGGAAGGTTCACATAGAAGTACCAAGGCGAAACGCTACAGCCCTGTCGATAACTGAACGAATAATGGGGGTACCAGAACCAATCATCGCACCAGTTTGAGTTGTAACTGTAGTAGCCAGAACGCCACGACCGAGCGTAGGGCGAATCCTCGCGGATGACCTGATTAGCCAAGGATCCCCCGCGAAGGTCTATCGGAGCACTTCCAACATCTACCGGGCGACCTTGACCGCGCCCAAACTGGTTGTTGTTGCCGCCGCCATAGTTCGACGACCCGCTACGACCGTTGTCACCTTTAGGCTTGCCTAGAATATCCTGGTTGCCTCCGCCGCGAACTGGCGGGAGTGGGCGCTGGTCTCGGTTTGGCTTATTAACCTGACCCAAATCTCCAAGTTGGCCACTGCCACGACTCGAGTTACCACCCTGCTCTTGGCGACCCAGGTTGCCCAAGCCTCCACTACCACCGCCACCCTTATTGCTTTGTTCCTGTCGGCCCTGGTTTCCAAGGCCACCGCTGTTGCCGCCGCCTTTGCTACCACCAGAGTTGCTTGATCCTCCCGAGGAGGATCCTCCTGAAGTTGTGCCACCGCCGCCCTTCTTCTTGCCGAGGCCCTGGGCGTCACCAAAAGAAACAACGAGCGCAAGGCACGCTGCAACTGAAAGAACTCGCGTAAACGTCATGGTCAATTCCTTTCCTATTCTATGCTATCGGACGTGTTTATCCAAGGCTGGGTTACGCCAGGTTTTCCGCAACTCCACAGTTGGCGATACCCCGGCAGGGTATTTGACGTATAATTAGGGTGTGATGCAACGCAAAGTCAACTTGGACAAAGTTGGGGCGTGTGCCAGCGCAATCTGTGCCGTGCACTGCGCATTGACTGGCGTTGCACTGGGTTTGCTCTCCGTTATGGGGCTGGGCTTCCTGGGAAGCACGGCAGTTGACATCGTGTTTATTGGCGTTGCCGCCATTGTTGGAGTCATGGCTGTTCGACACGGCATCACGAAACACAACTCCTACGTGCCGGCTCTGTTCTTTGTGGTGGGCCTGTTTTGTATCCTGACCGGACATTTCGCGTTTGGACATGATCATCAGACTTTGGGTCAGAATGGCTATTCCACGCTCCTCAACGTCTTGGGCGGCTTTTGCCTCGTGCTTTTCCATTGGGTGAACTGGCGCCTCCAAAAGCACCACCACTCCTGCACTTGCGCGCACCAATAAACCGACCTGTCAGGTATTCTCTTTCTCGCCCTGCGCGGACGTAGCTCAACGGATAGAGCATCAGTCTTCGGAACTGAGGGTTGGGGGTTCGAGTCCCTTCGTCCGGGCCACGCATTTAGCGACAAGAAAGGGGCGGAAACTTGTTGTTTCCGCCCTTTTTGCTTATCGTCAGCTGGGTGCGATTAGTCGTCCAGCCCGCCAAAGTTCGCAATTGCGATATCAATATCAAGGGCGTCCACTTCCTCGGAAAGATCGAGATCCCCGTTGTTGGGTCCAACGGCGATGCCGCCAAAGTTAGAGATGATGAGGTCAATGTCTACAGCATCCACTTCGCCAGAGCCATCAGGGTCCCCATTCTGCATCGGGATACTCAGCTGAAAGACCCCAGTTTCGGTTAGGTTTACCGGGACAATTTGCTTCAGCCAAGAGCCGCCATCAATAATGAGGTTGTACTCGCCGCGAACTTCAGCAGGGAAGTTAACGTTGATCTCGCCAGCGGAGTTCATGTTCGCGGTCCACGTGCTTACTGCGTTGTTAGTGTTGCCATTGATCGGCACCATTTCCAGGGACATGGCTACCGACGTTAGCGCAGATTGATTTGCGACGTCACCCAGGAGGGGCAGGATCTGCATAGAGCCATTCGGATAAGAGCGGATACTCATCTTGTCCACCCATGTATCAACAGAACTGGTCTCGGGTGGATTCAAGACAATACCGTTCAATTTGCGTGCCGTGCCTGTCAGATTCGGGTTAATGTCCCAATAACCTTGAAGAACTCCGTCACGATAGAATTCGGTTCTGCGGACGTTGTAGACGATCGTCATCTTGTGCCAGCCGTTTGTTCGGCGGTTGGTCAGTCCGACACCAAAGTGCCCCCAGCTTGGCGCAGAATTGCCTCCGAGTTCAAGCGTAGTTGTTCCAGTGAGAAATCCGTGCGTTGGAGCAACCGTAACGATACGCGCGGCATAGTGGTTTGCAATAGACTGCCCCACAGGAGCCGTTCCATAGAAGAATCCATTGACGTTTCCGGTTCCGAACGTCGTGTTTGCCGTGTTCCAAAGACCATTTGCGATCAACTGGTTAGCTTGGAACGGTGTTGTGCCGTCCGTTGCGCGTAGAGATACCCAGTAGCGAGCATTAAACACGTTGTCAGGCAACCCCGTTTGCCCAAAAAGGTCGTAAAGATAGAATTCCGTTAAGTAAGTCTCATCATTGGTTTGCTCTTGATAGAGGGCGCCATGGCTGATCCGAGTGCTTCCAGCAGCCGTAGTAGTATTGGATGGTGCCCCATTTCGGCCGGGGATCTTTGCCGCGTATTGGCCCTCAAACACGTAATCCGTAGCCGAGGCCGTAACAATGGTTGGAGGGAGGTTGCCCGAAGGGGAGACCACCGTTGTTGTAGTGAAGGGCCAGGAGGCTAGGCTATTGCTTTCGAAGTCCTCGGAGAACCGAACAGCGGGTGTTACTGTTGTTTGTGCGAAAGCGATAGAAGCAGAGATGCCCGACAGGACGAAGGCAGTCGTGAGTTTAGTCATGGGTTGCATAGGTTTTCCTCGTTGAATAATGCGTCACACGTGCGTCGTGTCGCTAAGCTACAGCATACGGCACTCAGACCGAAAAAGGGTACCCCTGACCTCCAAACAGGTATTGAAGCCAGTATTGATACTAGGAGAGCCGGTCAGCATGACCGACTCTTCAAATGGCTCTCTAAGAGTTAGACCTTGTCGTAGCGTCCGCGCTCCGCGTTGCCGCGATAAAGCATTTTCCCGCTCTTGGCGACCATGGCCTCGAAGCTCTTAGCCTCGGTCTTTTCGGGCGCCTTGCCATCAATGGCTTTAATTGTGAAGGTCGCTACGCCGCCTTTAACGCTCCAAGTACCGGTCACCTTGCGGCCGGTGATCAT
>CALMEF010000322.1 GCA_937862825.1 uncultured Armatimonadota bacterium | reverse complement strand
TCCATACGAGGCAGCAACCGCACTTCCTGCTGTGAGCACGCAGCGAAACGCTTGGCATCGGGTGCGAACTGGATATCGATGAAAAACTCGCCTTCTCCGGCAGGAAATCGAGAAATTGGCTTAGCTCGGGTCGCATCCCAAACCCTCACTTCCTCCTTGCCCATGGTGAGGACCTGCTTGCCGTCCAAACTCATTCGCACGGTGAGGACGCGGTCCTGAGCTCCTCCGAGCACAGAAAGTAGCCGCAACGTTTTGCCATCCCAAAGTTGCGGAGCAAATTGCCTTGAGTGGGTCAGTAGTCGAGTTCCATCGGGAGACTCCTCGATGTCCACCATGACATAGCTATTTGTTTGGGGGACAAGGCGTAGTTTCGAAGAGCCTTGCACCCATGAGGAAGCGGCCTGCGTGAGAACACACAGGCCGATCATCAAGGGCGCCGCGATGATGAGCCAAGCGCAGCGGTTCATGTTGTCCTTAATTGCTAGAGAGGAAGACGGGTTGGTTGGCTCGGGTCGAGTTGCTGAACTCGGTATTCGGGCCTTGCTTGAATCCCTTCTCGGTTGCGAACTCGTTGATAGCTTCAACCAAGTCCTTGGCAGGAGCCTTTGGCGCATCTTCCAAGATTGCTGTGAGCAACAAGGTGAATAGACCGTGGGCTGGGCTATCCGCTCCAGCTGCGCCGAGGTCAACCGACGGCTCGGATTCCTTGCTGGCATAGATCCAAGCTGCGGACCCAACAGGATTGAAGGATGCCCGAGTCTTGATCGTGTCGATCGTTGGCCGCCAATTGTTCATCATGCTACGGGTCATTGACTTGTAGTTAGCGCCCACCTGACCCTTATTCAAGAATTTCTCTCGAGCAGGTCGGCCGTTGATCAAGAAGTTTCGCGACATGCCGCCGCTGAAGCAGCTGTCGAATACGAAGGTTACGTTGACGCCGTTTGCGGTGAGGATTCCCTTAATTTCGTCGAAAATGTCATCAACCACGAGCATGCCATCGGCCAGAACGAGCGTTTCGTCGATCTTGTCCTTAGGATCTGGCTCCTTGGCCTTGTCGTTCTCAAGTTGGGCGCCATGGCCGCTGTAATAAAAGGTGACGTTGTCGCCAGCCTTGGCCGTCGTGGCAAGCCACTTGATGTTTTCCAAGAAGTTCTTTCCGGTGGCATCCTTGTCGTACGACTTGCGAATATTGCTGAGGCTGTAACCGTACTTGAGGTTGAGCAGGCTTTGGATAGCATTGCAGTCGTTGACTGGGCCAGCCAGATCGTTGTCAACCACATTGCCTTTCTCGTCCTTTAGCGGGTTGCCTTGGGCGTCAGTTGGTGTCGGATAGTCTTTGATACCGACTAGGTATGCGTAAGACTCGGCATTTGCTACCATTGGAGCGGTTGCAACGGTGAGAGCAAGAAGTGTCAGAAGTGCCTTTTTCATGATTATTTTCCCTTTTTTGTGCTTTTCAGCACGTTCGGGGTCTAAACGGGTCTGCCAAAATGCCGTTACATTTGACCCATCAAGGTCCCCGGGCCTTAGTCCTATTATAGGCTCAAAAGAGGTCCCAAGGTACAATGGGACTCAAGATGTCTCAACCTCTTCCCGAGTGGCTTAAGATCCGGTTACCCCGTCCGGACACCATTAAGGAAGTAACGGACATGATGCGCTCGAAGAACCTGCACACAGTCTGCGAGAGCGCGCGATGCCCAAACTTGCCCGAGTGCTGGAGCAAGAAGACGGCGACTTTCATGATTCTTGGCAATACCTGCACCCGTTCGTGTGGTTTCTGCGCCATCAACGTTGGTAAGGGAGAGGAACTCGACCAATTTGAGCCAGCAAATGTCGCTTTCACCGCCAAGAAGATGGGCATGAAGCATGTCGTGGTGACTTCAGTGGCCCGAGACGACCTAAAGGATGAAGGTGCGAGCCAGTTTGCCAAGACGATCACCCAACTGCATCGTATCGTGCCCGAAACGATTGTTGAGGTCCTGACTCCCGATTTTAAGGCAAAGCCTGAACTCATCAAGACTGTCACGGACGCTTTCCCTGAGATATACAACCACAACATCGAGACCATCGAGCGGCTGCACACGATCGTTCGGCCCCAGGCCCGCTACGCGCGTACTCTCCGAGTCCTCGAAATGGTTAAGGAACTCAATCCGAAGATCTACACCAAGAGTGGCATCATGCTGGGCCTGGGCGAAACCCGCGATGAAGTGTTGAAGACCCTTCAAGACCTACGCAATATTGGGTGCGACGCGGTGACGATCGGCCAATATCTGAGGCCGACGATGAAGCATCTTCCGGTCACCAAATACATCCACCCCGATGAGTTTAAGGAGTACGAGAAGATCGGCGAAGAAATGGGATTCGCATTCGTGGCATCAGGTCCATTCATCCGCTCAAGTTACAACGCTATCGAGTTCAGTAAGAAAGTCATGTCGGAGCGACTTGAGAAGGCAGAAGTCGCGATCGCGGCCCGCTCATAAACCTATCGCCCGCCGCGAGGCGTCAATAACACAGTGCGTCCCATTGTCCGACTCGTCCGTTTGATCGCCGGCTTAGGCGCGTGGACAATGTGGGTGCCTCCAATCCTTCTCGCTGGCTGGTCCGCGATGTACCTTTGGGACGTTTTTGAGTACGCCACTGCGCCTGGCGTTCCGGTTGCCTTCGAGTACGAAGGGCCCCGAGGAATGGTCAAGCTAAGAGCCAAGTCGTATGCCATTGATGTGAGGAGCCGCCGCGCCCTCGCAAGCGAACTAGAAATCACGTCGCCGTCAAACACCAGAGTGATCTATGTGGATCGGGCTATCGTCGAGCAGGACGATAACCAGGTACCAAGGTTCAGGCCTACGGAATTCACGCTGTTCTCG
>CALMEF010000321.1 GCA_937862825.1 uncultured Armatimonadota bacterium | reverse complement strand
ACGAATCATTTCGCTACCAGTTGACTGTATTGGACAGTGGCACCGACTCAAGTGAGTGGGTAATGGCTCGGGTTGCTCGGAAGATTGAGAACAACCAGTTCGTTATTCGCACAAGCGCGCCAAAAACTGAAGTCAGTTGGATGGTAACTGGGATCAGAAAGGACAAGTGGGCGCAGGCAAATCGGATTGTTCCCGAAAGACTCAAGGGCGAAGACGAACATGGCTTCTACTTGAATCCAGAGGCATTCAATCAACCGGAAGATCGCAGACTCTACGGTCGTAACTGGATTCGTCTCCAAGACGCCAAGAAAATCAAGAAGTAATCGTCTTGGCCGCCGCCAGCCCACGAATCAGGGCAACGACCTGATCCACTTCCATGCCGTCGGAAATGATTTCGACGGCATCAGGCGCCTGAACCAAAGGGCTGTCTTCCCGATTCATATCGCGATGGTCGCGTTCGGCGATCATCGCTTTAAGTTCTTCCCGATCCACTTGCTGCCCCTTGGCAACCAACTCCTCGTAGCGTCGGCGCGTCCTTTCCTCCAGTGTCGCGGTGAGAAAGATCTTCACCTCCGCTTGCGGCGCAATAACGGTGGTCACATCGCGCCCTTCCAGCACGTAGCCACCCTCCGCGACAATCGCTTTCTGTCGCTCCGCCAGCACGCGCCGGACTGGCGTATGCGCAGAGATTGCGCTCGCAGCCTCGCCGATATCAGGCGTGCGAATCAGCCCAGTGACATCCTCGCTGTCCAAAAAGACCCGCTGGGGCTCGCCGGGTTCAAAGCCGATGACCGTTCCCTTGCCCAACTCACCTATCGCTTCGCCTTGCTCAACCGTCAGCCCAGCACGTAATGCCTTGAGGGCAAGGACCCGATACATGGCACCCGTGTCCAGCAACTTCAAGCCAAGTTCGGCGGCGAGTCGCTTTGCAACCGTGCTCTTTCCTGCTCCGGCAGGGCCGTCTATTGCAATCGTAATCGGCTTAGACAACCGCCAACCTCCACAGATCCTGCTCAAACGCCGGATAACTGGACGAGATCGTCTCCGCGCCGTGAATAATGGTCTCACCGTCGGCAATCAGCCCAGCAATGGCCAGAGACATAGCCACCCTGTGGTCGCCGTGAACTTCAAACTCCGCCCCATGCAGCGGTGTCGGACCCGAAATCGCCATACCATCCGAGTATGTCTCAATCGTCGCGCCCATCTTGCCGAGCGCGCAGGCCATGGTCTCGATTCGATCACTCTCCTTCACCCGAAGTTCAGAGGCGTCTCGAATGACCGACGTCCCGTTCGCCTGGGTTGCCAGAACCGCCAAAATTGGAATCTCGTCAATGAGCCGAGGAACCAAATCGCCGCTGATCTTAAAGGGTCGCAATTCCGACGAATACCAAACGGTGATGTCTGCCACAGGTTCGCCAAGACGGTCGCTACCGCGGGACACTTGGTGGCGAATTCCGCACTGCTCGGCTACGTCCAAAATCCCGGTTCGAGAGGGGTTGATACCGACGTCATTTAGAGTCAACTCAGACTCCGGCACCATGGCACCTGCTACCAGCCAGAAGGCCGCACTGGAGATGTCGCTGGGCACATCAAACTCGAATCGAGATACGCGGGTGGCTCCGGAGCCCCGAACTTGAATCCAACCGTCATGCTCCTGAACTTCCACTCCGCATGCCCGGAGCATCCGTTCCGTGTGGTCCCGGGATGAAGCAGGTTCCCTGACCTCGGCAACCCCCTCAGCAAAGAGCCCAGCCAAGAGAATCGCGCTCTTAATCTGAGCACTGGCGACCGGCGTTTCATATCGGATACCTTTCAAACCTCCCCCCCGAATAACGAGGGGAGCCGTATCACCTTCGATCTGCGCACCCATCATTCGAAGCGGCTCCGCGATACGCTTCATCGGTCGCCGCGACAAAGAGGCATCCCCGACCAACCTCGCCTCAACGTCGTGACCTGCAATCAATCCTGCCAGTAGCCGCATGGTTGTCCCGCTGTTCCCACAATCCAACGGCCCTGCGGGCGACCGCCACGGTCCAGGGATGACGAGTTCCTCGGTCTCCGAAATCCTCTCAAAGCGACAGCCAAGTTGCTTCAAGCACTCGCGAGTAGCTTGACAGTCTTCACCTTGCAACACATTCTTCACAACGCTCGTGCCATCGGCGATCGAGCCAAGCAGGTAAGCACGATGCGAAAGCGACTTGTCCGAAGGGGCTCGTAGCGAACCCCGAAGCGAAGCAACCCGATGGGTCCTGAGGGTCATCGAACGTAATGGATCTTGGGGTCGTCCATTCGGTCAAGCAGCATCAGACTGACGACAGGCAAAGGACGCCCCTTCGCGATTTCGCGAGCCTCGTCAAAGGTCAGCTCAACCGACATCATCCCACTCAGATCAATCCACTCGGCAAATCGAAAGGCCCCATTTTCGGTGCTGAAACAGGCCAATCCATGGACACCTTGAAAGCAATAACAGCCGTACTTGCCAGTCGTTGGATGGGCGAGCAGGTAAACGGTATCTGGGAACGAGTCCTGGAGTTCAAACACCGGAGCGTCAAGGGTTTCATGCATCGCTAGTTGAATATTATGGCAAGTTGCCAAATCTTCGTATCTCATGAACCGAAAGGGGCTTGGTTTTATAATCAAGTCTTGACTTCACAATTCATAAGCCCTGGCAAAGAATTTTGTGAACATACATTTTCTCAAATCCTCTCCCGCGGGGGAGGAAGTTCGCCGCGAAGCGTGCGAACAGGTGAGGGCGAGAAGGCGAGTCATAATTCAGGTTGATGGAACGATCCTGGACCCTTGCTGAGTTGTGCGAACAGGCAGGAGTAACGGGCGATGCAATCTCAGGGTCGGCACCATTCACTGACCTGTGTTCAGACTCACGCAGAATTTCGCCGACTCAGGCCTACGTTGTAGAACCGAGTCCAAACAAGGACACCCACCAGTTCCTCTCCGATGCCCGGACAAATGGCGCCCAAGCCGCAATCGTCCACTCGCAAGCAGGCTTCGAGGCGGCCACAAGCATGGGATTCTCTGCCCTACTCTTGGATGAAGGCAAAGGCGCATTCAGCGAAGGTATCTGGAAACTGGCCAAGACCGCGTTCGGTAACCCCAGCCGCGAACTGAAGGTTGTGGGTATCACGGGAACCAACGGCAAGACCACCACGGCTTGGATTCTCCGCGAGGCCCTAATCCAACTTGGCAGTCCATGTGCCTACCTCGGAACCCTTGGCTACCAAAGCACCGGCGAACGCGAAAAAGGACTGAACACAACCCCGTTCGCCTCCGATGTTCAGCGCCGCCTCCGCCAGGCCGTTGACGAAGGGTGCAAGGCTATCGCCATGGAAGTAAGTAGCCATGCCCTGGCTCAAAAGCGAGTAGATGGCGTTGAGTTCGACTTTGGCGTTATGACCAACTTCACCCAAGATCACTTGGACTTTCACGTCACGATGGAAGCCTACAAGGAGGCGAAATGGCGACTCTTCAGCGATCTCCGAGAAGCGTCGAGCAAGGAGTTCAAGGGCGTGTTCAATGTTGACGATCCCGTCGCCAAAGCCTGGAGCAAGGTGGTTCCAAACGCAATCACCTACGGGACAGTTGTCGGCGACTTCCGACTGGGATGGCACGAGGTTAGGGTTGATGGCCTCGCGATGGAAATTGAGTTTCGCGGCGACAGTTACGTAATTGATCACGGCCTGGGGGGTGCCTTCAACCTCTCCAACACCCTCTCTGCTTTCGCGACGCTTCATGCTCTAGGATATGACCTATCCGATGCGGCTGAGGCCCTCTCAAACGTGACGCCCGTACCCGGGCGCTTCGAAAGTGTTCCCAACGAGTTCGGATTTGGAATCATCGTGGACTATGCCCACACTCCAGATGCCCTCGAACGCACTCTGGACACGATTCGTGCCCTCGGGGCCAAACGCATCATTGGTCTCTTTGGGTGCGGCGGTGATCGAGACCGCACGAAGCGCCCCATCATGGCTGCTGCCGTGGGGCTCCAGTCAGACATCGTGATTCTCACCAGCGACAACCCGAGAACCGAAGACCCCATGCAGATCATCTCCGACGCCCGGGCGGGGCTGAACCCAAGTCTGCCCACTTACGAGATTCCCGATCGTCGCGAGGCCGTGGTGAAAGCTATCGAGCTAGCCGAGCCCGGCGATGTCGTTCTTTTGGCTGGCAAGGGCCACGAGGACTACCAGATCGTCGGGACCACCAGGTATCCGATGG
>CALMEF010000320.1 GCA_937862825.1 uncultured Armatimonadota bacterium | reverse complement strand
GGGTTGCTGTCGTATACGATGCCCGCGCCTGCCTGGACGTATGCCTTGCCGTCTTTGAGCAGGATTGGTCGGATTGCGATCGCCAAGTCCATTCCGCCGGCTCCATCGAAGTATCCCACCGCACCTGCGTAAAGGCCGCGGCGCGTTGGTTCAAGTTCGTCGATGATCTCCATCGCACGAACTTTAGGTGCTCCAGAAACAGTACCGGCAGGAAACGTACCTCGAACCAAATCGACCGCGTCCAAGCCATCTCTCAGGTGACCTGTGACGTCGCTAACGATGTGCATGACGTGACTGTATCGCTCAATCGTCATGAGTTCGTTCACCGTCACTGACCCATAGTCGCAGACCTTGCCCAGGTCATTTCGGCCCAAATCCACCAGCATAATGTGCTCGGCAATCTCCTTTTCGTCGGCCAGTAAGTCACGTTCCAAGTCGTGATCATCCTCTGGACTCGTGCCCCGAGGTCGGGTCCCAGCGATCGGCCTGACTCTCGCCCTCCGACCGTCAAGACTGGTAAGTACCTCCGGGGACGCTCCAACGATATCGAAATCGCCCATGCGGAGCAAGAACATATAAGGCGACGGGTTGAGTGATCTGAGACTGCGATACACCGAGAGCGGGTGGGCTGTGGAAGGAGTTTCAAACCGTTGACTCAGCACCACCTGGATTCCTTCTCCAGCGCCGATATAGTCGATGATCTTCTGGACTCCAGACTTGAAGCGCTCTGGCGTCGTGTTACTGGTCACGTCACCGCTCGTTCCGCCACCGGCTGGCAGGGGCGGCAGTGGTCCTTTGAGTCGCGACTCCAGTCTGTCCAGTTCCATCTCTGCCTCTGTGTAGCCAGCATCCGAGCCTTCTGTGGCAACGACCAGACGGATGATGTTTCGAGCATGGTCGAACACAACCGTCGCATCCACGAGCATCATCGCGAGGTCATCAAAACCAAGATCGTCCGACGTGTTGTCAGGGAGCCTTTCGATTGACCGCACGTAGTCGTAAGACAGGAGTCCGACCGCTCCTGAAACGAACTTTGGCATGCCAGGCAACGGAATGGTCGGCGAGATTCTGCCAACTAATGCCTCAAGTGGGTCGTTACCATTGACTCTTCCACGTACGACTTCTCGTGGTCGCACCCCAAGGATGCTGTAGCGTGCCAGGCTTTCTCCTCCGGTGACGCTTTCAAGCAGGAACGAGTGTGGTTCGTCGTGCGACAACTTCCAATAAGCCGACAGAGGAGTCTCAAGATCGGCCAGCAAATCGCGATAAACCGGGATTCGCTTGCCCGGATTTGCGGCTGCTAGGGCAAGAAACGCGTCACGCTCAGGAGCCTGCATGGAACTGAGATTATGAACGGTTCGGTATCATTCTTGACTTGAGGGGTTTTCAAGCACGGAGATGCCTGCCTTGACCTTGGCACCAAACCTGGCCCAAAAGTTCCGAGAGGAAATCGGCGGCGCGACCTCGGTTCTCATTGGCACACACATGAACCCAGATGGCGATGCCCTTGGCTCGGCACTGGCCATGTCCCATTACCTGACCAATGAAGGCATCCAGAATGAAGTGTTGTGCCACCACCCGGCACCAGCCTATCTTCAGTTCCTACCCGGAGTGAACAGGGTCCGTCAGGCACCTCAACGAGGTGGTCATGATCTCGGCATAGCCCTTGATCTAGATGCCCTCTCACGGCTCGGCGCTATGGAGACCTACTTCGCCAGTCTGCCGAGGTTGGTCCTCATCGATCATCATGTCCCCATCGAGGCTCCAGGCGACCTTAGAATCGTCGAAACAGGTGCCCCCGCAACTGCGCTCATTCTGGCCAAGTTGTTCTTTGAACTTGGAGCGACGATTACCCCAGCGATGGCGACTTGCCTGCTCACGGGAATCGTCACGGACACTGGAAGTTTCCGGTTCCGAAACACGAACGCCGATGCCCTCCACGTTGCCGCTCAACTTCTCGAACTTGGCGGAGATATCAACCAGGTCAGCGAAGAAGTCTTCCAGTCGAAACGCATTTCCAGTGCCCGGCTTCTTGGCGTCTTGCTTGAGAACATGGTTCTACTTGACAACGAGCGGATCGCGTACGGATGGCTTGACCTTGAGACCTTCGAGAAGTTCGACGCAAAGGACGAGGACACCGAAGGATTCGTCAACGAACTTCTTGCGATTGAGACGGTCCAGGTCGCTGCCATTCTCAAGCAGCCCAAGATTGGCAAGATTCGAATCTCACTACGGTCTCGAAAAGGATACGATGTCGCGGCGGTCGCCCAACTTTTTGAAGGCGGTGGGCATCGCAATGCGGCAGGCTGCGTCATCGAGGCTGACATGGACACTGCTATTGAACTTCTGATTCCAAGGCTTCGTGAATGCTTGGAATCCTCTTAGTCCATAAGCCGGACGGGGTGACCTCCCACGATGTCGTCGACGTTATTCGACGTCGGTTTGGCACTCGTCGCGTCGGGCATGCCGGAACCCTCGACCCGCTTGCTACTGGGCTCCTGGTGGTTGCGGTAGGCCCGGCAACTCGGTTCCTGCAATATCTTCCCCTGGAGCCAAAAGTGTACGAAGGAGTCGCGACCTTTGGAGCCGAAACCAACACCCAAGACAGCGAAGGTGAAGTTCTCGCAACCGGCGTGGTTCCCTTGGACCTCCAGGATCAACTGCTCTTAGCAAGGTCGAAGTTTGTGGGTCTCATCCAACAGTTGCCACCCATGTTCAGCGCCGTAAAGAAAGGCGGTAAGCCCCTGTACGTTTTGGCCAGACAGGGTCAGGAGATTGAGCGAGACCCGAGAACCGTCCACATTGGCCGGTTGGAGTTTGATTGGAACGCGAGAATCGGCAACGACGTACCGTTCACTGTGGAGTGTTCCGGCGGGACCTATGTCCGAACCCTTGCCCACGATGTCGGGCGCGAAATCGGTTGCGGCGCCTACCTGAGCAAGTTGGTCAGAACTGAAGTTGGACGATTCAGATTGGACCATGCCAGGCCCTTGGATGAGGTCCAGCGTGAGGACCTGATACCTCTTGCCGAAGCGCTTCCACCGATGAGGCTGGTTACCGTAGCAGAGCGCGACCAGATCAGGATCCGGCAAGGCCAAAGCCTTCGATGGGATGATGAATCTGAAGGTACGGTTGGGCTACTTGACTCGCATGGCGAAGTTTTCGGTGTTGGCAAGATTGAATCAGGCCGTCTCCATCCAGAAGTGGTCATTCCGCTGGAGGCAATGCTTTGATCGCCTCTAGGACGGCAATGTCGCGCTGGTTGCTTTGGCATCAATTCGCCCTGTTTTTGGCGTGGGTTGCCGTCATCGGCTTTGCCATTTACTTGAAGCCGAGTCCGATTGGACATGGCACTCATCAGCAGCTTGGACTCGCCCCATGCCTAACCGTCGCCTGGCTGGATAGGCCATGTCCGGGGTGTGGATTGACCACGAGTTGGA
>CALMEF010000319.1 GCA_937862825.1 uncultured Armatimonadota bacterium | reverse complement strand
AGGAGCACGGCAGGTTCAAACAAGGCCACGCGTGAGTTCTTCTATCAAGATACCAACTCATCGCACGCCTATGTGGTAAGCAAAAACAAGCACTTAAGAAAAACGCTCGACAAGAAGCAGGCTGGAACCGTGATCTGTTCGAGCGAATATGACCTTGACGCGGCTGGGAACAGACTTGGCAGAACCGATCAGGATGGCAAATATGACTCGTGGAGTTATGACCCGAACCAGCAACTCCGCGCAGAGAGCAGGTGGAGCGCAAAGACTCCTGGTACCCTTTCCTACCGCACCGAATATGGCTATGATGGGAATGGCAACCGAACCGTGATGTTCGAAGATGGAGTGAAGGTGGCCTATACGATTGGCAACAACAACGAGATGACTGAGGCAGGAGCCGATGACATTACCTATGACTTCTACGGCAACACCTATTACATCAATGATGGCGTTACTGGAACCGAGTTTTTGTATGACTACCAGCGCCACCTGACCGAAGTATTTCAGAACGAGAGCCAGATCGCCGAGTTTGAGTATGACGGCAATGGCAGGCGGATGCGAGCGGAGTACAACCAGTCTGGCGTCTGGACCAACATCGTCCACTGCGAACTAACTGGGGAGATACTCGCTGAATATACGCTCGTGAGTACGACGTTTACGATTAAGTGTCTGAATACGTACGGTATCGGTCTTGTGTCTTCGAATCGCGAGAGCACGAAGCGCTACTTCCACTTCGATGGCCTTGGGAGTACCGTTGCTCTGACCGACGCGAGTGAAAACATTACTGATACGTATGTTTACTCTGCCTTTGGAAATCTGCTGTCGTCAACAGGTTCGAGTGTGAATCCCTATCGTTTTCTGGCTCAAGGCTTGTGCTATGACGATTCGGCGATGGGCATGGTGTTCTCCATGATCCTAACGACGTCCGGATACTATGTTCCGAAGTACGGTCGGTTCATTACGCTTCAATCATCCCGAACGGGAACTTGCGACGACATCTTCTTTAGCATTGATGCGAAGACTCGCGATGTTATTAGAAAGTGTCAGATGAGTGCAAAGAATCCCACTGAGTTCTACGAGTGCGTCAAGAAGAACTTGGGAGGCGCAGCCCTTGATACTTTTTGGGAGTGGGTTGCGTGTATGTTCGGGTCGGAAACATGGGAACCGGGCGGACTTCCTGGTAGGAGAAATCCTTGTGCGGCACCTGTGGACTGCGTTGCATGCTGCGGAGGTAATCGGAAGGCATGCCAGTACAGGTGTTTGGTCGAGAAGAGTGGCTCAGCGTTGGCAACGTGCTTGGAATCTTGCCGACAAAGAGAGCCTGCCTGCATGGAGCGATGTAACGATGAACAAGAGGAGGACCCTTGGTCATGAGCAGTCGATTGGGCGTAGTCTTAGCGCTACTTATAGCACTTATTAGTCTTGCAATGAACGCGTACTTGTTTCAGAAGGTGAAGTCATACGAGCCCAGCCTACTTCTTATGCAACGGCCCGGCATCAGCAAGGAGCGATTCACAGTGACAAGCAATGATACGGATCGTCAACTTGCAGAGTTCTTGTGCACGGGGTACGGGCCCACGATCATTTTTCGCAATCCGGATGGTAGTAACAGCTTTTGGTTGGGAGTTGGAAAGGACGGTCCCGAACTGACCCTTTTTGACGAAAAAGTGCCTCACCATTACGTCTTGTCGGAAGTTTTGAAAAGCATAGAAGGAAGAAAGCAATGACGCTAGAGTACTACTTACGTAATACTTTTCATTTTGATGGACTTGACAGCACTATTGCCTTAACGGACGCGAGTGAGAATATTACTGATACCTACTCGTGGACTGCGTTCGGCAATCTGGATGCTTCGACAGACTCGAGCGTCAATCCTTACCGCTACGTCGGACAGTGGGGTTACTACGACGACGGCGCGATGGGCTGTCCGTTCGATATGTTGCTGCTTGGTGTGCGCTACTACATTCCGGCCTACGGACGCTTCCTGACTTGGGATCCTGTTCCTGCTTTGAACTTGTACGACTACACACGAAACTCACCGACGATCTACATCGATCCAACAGGAACATTCAGACTTTGTTATTGCCCGTTTCGCGGTCGGGTTGGACGCCTTTTCGTTGATTGCTCATGTGGCGGATTGCCTTTATGGGTCAGATCAGAACATGGAGGCGCCTGGATTCAAGTTCGATGCGGAGAGTGGGTCGATGCTGATGGCTTTAACCTAGGCGGGGTAACTTTTAAGATTGATGGCAGCACCTGTATCACGTTACGTTGCTCTTCATCTGGCATTTCGATCGATTGTTGTATCAACTTTCTGGTCAGCCTCCGCGCTCGTTGTCCTCGGCCAATAACAGAGAACGACCGATGGGATTCACCTCCCACTAGCGTGGGACCACCAGTACTCAAGCGAAGGCCAATTGGTGGAGGCGCATGGTGAATCGCAAATCTCTTTTATTAGTTATTCTAGTCGCCGTCGCCTCTTCTACTTGCGTAGTGGTAGGCACCATGGCCTTTTTTTTGTCGAATGTTGGCTTCCAGCAAGCGCTAGTCCCCGAACTCGTTAAGAAACGAGTTCGACTGGGTATGTCGTTAGAAGAAGCGAACAAGAGGTTTGAGTGCTTGAAGTCTGAGCATGATAACGTCTTGATCATTGCAAAATCTGGATTGGGGTCTTGGGTTGGCCCGCAACGCGATATTTCTTTGATTTTTGATAGCGACGGGCTAGTGAGAGTTGCATTTAAACATGTCTTTCAGCTTGACGAAGTAATAGAAGACTGGGTACCACCACCTCAAATTTCTCAAGGAGTAAATTGTTACTGTTCACTCTAACGCTCCTAACCTGGCAGTTAACAAGAGTTAAATCCGTCGAGGAGCGGAAAACTCTAACCGTGAGTGCCGGCTATGTGCGGTTCAAGTTTCTCTAACACATCAACGTCTTCAACTCATCCGCCCAGATCCACGGCGAACCGTCGTCGTCGTGTTTGCAGTAAACAAAAACTTCCTTATCTGCGTCGCGAAGTTCGCGGAAGTATTCTGCCCACTTGGCGAGGTCTTCGTTGGAATACTCGGTCTTTCGAAGTCGGATGTAAGCGTGGGGAGCGGTGTCCTTTCTGACCCCTTCCTTCTCATCCGTATCTGAAGCGACCCAGGCAACGCTGTGCGAAGCAAGCAGCGACGACACCTCCTCAGTCTCCCAAGTTTCGTTTCGAAACTCCATCGCGTAGCGGTACGCAGCACCATTTGGAGTCTTCAGTGGCAGCATCTTGAGGAACTCGACGAGGCGCTCGAGTTGGATTTTCATGTTTGGCGGTAACTGCACCAAGACAGGTCCGAGGACACCAGCGTCGGCAGCCGGCTCCAAGCGCTTCAAGAAGAACTTTGCTGAATCAAACCCATCTTCCTTCAGCCGCGACATATGGGTGACTTGGCGGTGCATCTTTGGACAGAACGTGAAGGGTTTCGGAGCGTTCTTGACCCACTCCTCCACCATTTTTTCGCTAGGCATCCGATACCAAGTGCCGTCCATCTCGACCGTCTGATACCGTTCAGCGTAGAACCCAAAGAACTGCTTGGGCTTCAGTTCAGGTGGATAGAACCGGCCCTCGCCGTGCCAGGGGCGGTAAGAATAGCCGGATAAGCCGACGTGGAACACGGGTCTAAGTTACCTTGCGGCAATAGGATCAG
This sequence comes from uncultured Armatimonadota bacterium, assembly GCA_937862825.1. GTDB lineage: Bacteria > Armatimonadota > Fimbriimonadia > Fimbriimonadales > Fimbriimonadaceae > CALMEF01. Next base: position 833 of record CALMEF010000319.1, on the reverse strand, counting down.
GGCCAGAGTGCCCGTGAACTCTCATTGCCGCAGCGATCGACGCTAGATACCGCAAATGCGGTCAACTCACGACCCAGAGAGTCGTACGTGCCGAGAGTGAACTTGCCGACGGTACTCGGCACGACGTCGCTAAACCATTGAGTTCCGTACCGCCAATAGACCGCATAAACCCACGTCGGCTCGGTTCCCTGGGGCTCCCAAAAGAAGGTTCGATATTCAATGTCGGCTTGAGTTGGACTCCAGTGGAACGTCTCCAGCAGGGGACGGGTGGGTAGTGTTCCGTCAAGCCATGTGTAGCGAGGCATGAGCGCCCTGCTCGCATAAACGCCGCTCTGCAGGGTGTCCTTGATCCCTTTCCAGTTGTTCCTGAAGGCCCGTTCGCTGAAGTGAATGTTGCCTCGGGCGCCGATGGTGCTACGAGTAGTCGTAATCTGGTTGACGATTTCAGAGACGGGCCAATCTCCAAGTGATGAGTTCACATTGCTGGCGTAGTTGCTCGGCACAACATTACGGTTCTGCGTGTTCTGTTGCGTCCACCAAGTGAGTAGGGCTGGATAACTTTGGGCAACGGGGTCAATTCGCCAGTAGAGTTGTGGCGAGAAGTAGTCACACCAGCCTTCTTGCAACCACTTTCTGGAGTCGGCATAGATGCTTGCATAAGCGTCAAGCCCAGTGATTCCAGCGGGGTTGCCTGGTCGCCAGATGCCGAATGGTGAGATTCCAAACTTCACCCATGGTTTGAGAGATTTGATGTCGCCATAAACGGCCTGAACAAAGGTGTTGACGTTGTTTCGCCGCCAGTCGGAGCGAGACATTGTGCCGCCACCAGCCTG
>CALMEF010000318.1 GCA_937862825.1 uncultured Armatimonadota bacterium | reverse complement strand
GACGATTTGCGCCACCATGCTTGAGGAGGCAATGCTGGATGGACATCCGTTGCACTCGTATCCGGCCCGCCTTATCGTGCCGTCCTCAACCCTCAGCCAGAGCCGAGAGTACGGGCCATCGCCTGGCGCGCCGCCCACACCAACATGGGTGTAGCCAGGCACCAGCCCGATATTTCGGGGGCTACTTACATGCTCAGCGGCTCGTACAGACAACATGACCGAATTCCGACACTTATCATCATAACGCGCTAGGGCGAGAAAAACTCCACAATTTTCAACTTTTTATGTTTTGAACTAAATTGCACCCACCCCTTACCGTAACCCAGTAGGATCATCAGGGGACTGGTAGAACAATTGGAGATGGGGGCTGGCGCGAAGGTCAGCCGTGCGACCCGCCTGGCGCCGGGTTCAACTCAAGAAGCGTGCCTGTAGGATCGTGGCTCCACCCACGCTGCTCCCAAGTCCTTCTGTGGCTCTAACCCAGGTTGGGGCCACAATAAAGCCACGTTGGGGCTTGGTTCGAGCCAGCGCAAGACCCCTCTAGTATCCGTTATTGTTGCCGACAATCTATGCCATGGCAAGAGCACGATTGGGAATGGCGTTCGAAGACCTTCGCGGCACCATGGGGCGGCAGGTAGTCACTCGCACGTCGAGCGGCCTCGCTGTTAAGAGCAAGCCGAAGTACCGCTATCCGGTTCAGCCCGCCACGCGCGCAGGCATCGACCGTTTCAAGGTAGCTACCGACGTTTGGAACACCCTCACCTTCGCCGAGGTGGAAGCGTGGCGACGGTTCGCCCTGACGATCGAGCGCCAGGACCCAGTCACTGGTAAGCGCTACTCCCCGCTCGCGAAGAACGTCTTTGTCGGGTTGGCTTCAAAGTTGCTCCAACTTAACCCGACGGTGGAGGTCCCCCGAGTCCCGCCTGCCGGTGAGTTCCTTGGCGATTCGCTGCTCGTCTCGGTGTCGTCGGAACCAGGATCGTTGGTGTTTACCGCTTCCGCGCCAAACTCGCCCGGAGTCGTCACGGAGTTGCTGGTTCAGGTTCTGCCGAACCCGCGGCGGTCTCCAACGAAAGATTACAAGTCGGTGGCCTTTGTGGTGTTCGCGGATGAACCAGTTGCGATTCCTGTTGCTACGGGGCTCTATGCCGTGGGCTACCGCTTCGTTGAGGCCGCCTCGGGACGGATGACGGAGATGTGGACGTTGGGCGT
>CALMEF010000317.1 GCA_937862825.1 uncultured Armatimonadota bacterium | reverse complement strand
GCGCGAAGGAGTGGGATTATGCGTTCACCGACGCGGGGAACCTCGACACGGTCACGAACCCTGATTCTGAAGTCACGAAGTTCGAGTATCTGACCGACGGCAGGCTCAAGAAGATCACCCTCAGGAGCACGGCAGGTTCAAACAAGGCCACTCGCGAGTTCTTCTATCAAGACACGAACTCGTCACATGCCTATGTGGCAAGCAAGAACAAGCACTTAAGAAAGACGCTTGACAAGAAACAGGCTGGGACAGTGATCTGTTCGAGCGACTATGACCTCGACCCAACCGGAAACCGACTCGGACGAACTGATCAGGACGGCTAGTATGATTCGTGGAGTTATGACCCGAACCAGCAACTGCGAGCAGAGAGCCGTTGGAGCGCAAAGACACCTGGAACCCTTTCCTACCGCACCGAGTATGGTTATGACGGCAACGGAAATCGAACCGTGATGTTTGAAGACGGCGTCAAGACCGCGTACACGATTGGCAACAACAACGAGATGACCGAAGCGGGCACTGACGACTTTACGTATGACTTTTACGGCAACGCTGTGTTCATCAACTCGGGTGGCCATTCTTATGACCTCGCCTACGACTACGAACGTCACCTTTTGGAACTTTACAAAGACGAAGTTCAGGTCTTTCTAGCCGAATATGATGGTGATGGCAGGCGGATGCGGGTCCAGTACAACCAGTCAGGCGTCTGGACGAACTTCGTCCACTGCGAACTGACTGGGGAGATTCTTGCTGAATATACGTTAGTGTCTGGGACGTTCACCATTAAGTGCCTGAATACCTATGGTATTGGTCTGATTTCGAGCAATCGTGAAAGCACAAAGCGGTATTTCCACTTTGATGGGTTAGGAAACACTGTGGTGCTGACCGATGCGAGTGAGAACATCACTGATACTTACACGTGGACGGCGTTTGGGAACCTGCTTTCCTCGACAGGGTCGAGTGTGAATCCATACCGCTACGTCGGCCAATGGGGTTACTACGATGACGGCGCGATGGGCTGTCCGTTTGATATGTTGCTACTCGGCGTGCGTTACTACGTGCCAGGCTATGGACGGTTCCTGACCTGGGATCCGGTGCCAGCGCTGAACTTGTACGACTATACACGAAACATGCCAACGATAGCCATTGATCCTGACGGAGAGTTCCTGCATATCATTGCAATAGTGGTTATCGGGGTCGTTTGCATTTCAGGTTGTTCAAAACCGCCAAAGAAAATGATTACTAAATGCAAAGAGTGGGATGGCTATGAAAGAACTCCTTGTGGCGACATGTGTAAAATGTGGCGAGACGGGCGCACGCAGGATTTGTTGCTTTATTGCAAACTCTGTTGTGATCAACTATACAAAGGGATAGCGGCACGTGATTGCGCCCTCGCATGTGGTCCGAACAATAGACCGTGCATTTGCCCAAAAGCCCAGCCTTACCCTCATACTGGAGGTATCTAATGAGGTGGATTCTAATAGCGATTTGCTCGTTCCTGACGATTGTCTCTGGAGTTGCCTGCGGAAAGTCTTGTAGCTGTGAAGAGTTGGAGGGCTGCAAGTTAAGTTTGCTCGTTCGAGATGTTAAGGAGGCTATGGCCTCTATACGTGAATCTGGTAGTTTACGACCTGAAGACCGGATACTCATGCTCAGACTGATTAAGCAAGAGAAAGGAATTTCTAGACTTCTTGCAGCAGATCTGATATCGCAAGCTTGGAGATCGGTACCCCTGGAGCGCGAATACCATAAGTCGGTGTTAGAGCAATTGCGAGATGGGGCATCCCAAGAAGATGAGCGAGCCTACTGGAATCGCTACATTTCCGCTCTGGATAGTAGCGCAGTCGGAGGCGAGCAAGGATCAAAGGGGCAATGACTATCAGCGGTGAGAAGCAGAGATGCTGGCACTTCTGCTGATCAAAAGAAAATCCGAGCCGACCCAAGTCTCCCAGCCTGCGCGATTGTTCTGTTCCTGAACGCTTGTGTTCCGACTTTTCAGGTGCCGCTACGTCTCGCGACCAAAAAGGTCAAGAAATATGGTTGACAAATTTCATTTTCAACGCTTAATAAGTATGCATCCTCAAAGACAACGTCTGAATCGCGGGGCACATCGACGAAAAATGAGAGGACTTCCAACAATTTGAACCTAAATCGCAACAAAAGTCATAAATAGGACCATGAATGATGATACGACAGGTTCAATTTGAGCCTAAGAATTTGGACCAAGTTGAACCTAGGGTCATGGCGCATGACATATATCTCCCGGCCCGCATCTTATAGCAAGCGGCTCGCTGCAAACAGCGACGGCACGCCGCCAGTGTGCCAGAACAAGACCCGTCCGGTCACTTCCCCACGTCCAACCAGGTCAAGCAAAGCCGCGAACGCCTTCCCGGTGTACACCGGATCAAGCAGGATGCCCTCCGTCCGAGCCATCAGTCGAATCGCCTCCAGCCCTTCGGGAGTCGCGATGCCGTAACCTGGGCCAACCCAATTGAAGCGGAGGTCGAAGTCTGTGGACTTCATTTCGCCTCGATTTGACCCCTCACCCCCTGCCCCCTCCCCACGCACAGAAATCGTGGAGAGGGGGTTCTTGACAATCTCATTGAGGCCGCGGCTTAAGCGAGCCATATCCTCAAACAGGTCTTCCTCTGGGTCAACTGCAATACCGATCAAGCGCGTCGCAGTCCCCTGAAACCCATAGGCGAGGCCAGTTTGGGTGCTTCCGCTGCTGCTGCAGGCGATCACCATATCGAACCCCTCCACTTCCCTACTTGCCTCAAAAAACGAGTAGGCGCCCAGAGGTGATGAACCGCCCACCGGAACCCGAAACACCGTAAGGCCCTGCGCCTCGTAAGACTGAGCAACCTCTTCAGCATGCTCCCACAGGGTCTCCCACGGTGCATCTCCAAACAGGTGGATTTCGACGCCAAACAGGCGGTCTAAGAGCACGTTGCCATTCTCAGAAGCCAGCGACGGCCCTTCCGGACGGCCAAAGGTCTCGTCATAGGGCTCTTTCATCACCGCCGCA
>CALMEF010000316.1 GCA_937862825.1 uncultured Armatimonadota bacterium | reverse complement strand
GCCCGTGACGAGCTGCAACGTGAAGCTCAACATCATGGGCTTCAACTACGAGCGGGGCGTTGCTGAAATGCTCCACAACCTCTGTCATCGAACGGAAGCCACGATGACCCGGGTTTACGGCGGCTGGAATGTGGCGGTGCCTGACACACCTTGGGCAAAGTTTGCTGCAGCAGTGAAGCAAACCGGCGGCTTTGGTGGGGTAGGTAACTGCCACTGGCCACCTAACGCTGAAAAGGACTATGACTATGACAACCGGCGAATCGTCTGGACGAATGCTGATCTTTACCTGAAGTATCCCAACCTGAAAGGTCGCGCGAAGCCGGTTAGTCGGGACAACTGGGGTGGTCCCGATTACCACCGCAACTACATGAAGTGGTGGTTCGCACGATTGCCAAAGGCACCGAAGGCTGGTCGCGATGGGCGCGTCCACAACTGGTGGAAGTACGTTTTCGAGTTCACCAAGTATGATGCAAGCGGCAAGCCGATTCGCTAAACTCCCGGCCATTGTCTGGGTCATTTTTGCGGCGGCGCTAGTCCACTCGCCCGCGCTATTCGGTGAATGGCTCTGGGATGACCACTCACTCATTGAGGACGTCACTCTTGGCCTGGGGGAGATTTGGACGAGGCCGGGTGCACTTGCAGAGTACTACCCAGCAACGCACACGACTTACTGGCTGGAGCGCGTAACAGTTGGAGCCAATCCGTTCGTCGCGCACCTAGTGAATTTGCTGATCCTCCTTGGAATCGGAGTGATGTTGTTCGGCCTCTTGAAAAGGCTCAACGTCAAAGGTGCTCTACTCGGGACCGCTCTGTTTCTTGTACACCCTGTCAACGTGGAAGCCGTTGCCTGGGCAAGTCAGCGCAAGACCTTGTTGGCGGGGTTATTCGGCTTGATTTGTGTTCGGGCCTATCTGGAATTCCGAGATCGCGACGAGCAAAAACAGTTGATCGTGGCGATTGGCGCCTTTGTGCTTGCTGTATTGAGCAAGACGCAGATCATCATGCTCGTGCCAGTGCTCCCTTTGCTTGACTGGTGGCGTGGGCGGGCATTGGATCGACCTGGCTGGGTTCGACTTGCACCATTTGCAGTGGTTGCGCTGGTTGGTGCGATGGTGACGGTTCAGATGGAGCACCGGGTCGAACCGGTTGGTGACATTGCCGCACTTACCTTGGTGGATCGCTTCCTGATCCTTGGAGCCACGTATCTAGATTCAATATGGCACGTGCTTAGCCCACTGGGGCATAGCCTTGTTTACGAACCAGCCACGGATTACGTGCGCTTCGGCCTTCTTGGGTTACCACTCACTGTGCTAATCCTGGTCGCAGCCATTGGGCTCAGGGGCCGCAATCCGAGCCTCTCGCTGGTTATAACCTCATCTTTCCTGTTTCTTCTGCCCGTTTCGGGTTTGATCTACTTCCCATACATGGCATTCTCTCCAGCCACAGACCGTTTCCAGTTCTTCGGAAACATGCTGGTGATTCCAGGGCTGGTCGCAGCGGCGATCACAACGTTTCGCGGTCAATACACACAAGTCGCGATAGCAGGATGGGTCGCAATTTTCGGACTGTTTGGATTGCAGAGAAGCAGTTTGTTCGCAGACAATGAAAAGATTTGGACGGCCACTGCAGAACGAAATCCGAAGGCTTGGATTGCCCACGAGAACCTCGGATTGATCGCTAAAGAGAGTGGCGGAGGGAGGGCCGGAAACTACCTTGACACGGGGGGTCGCCTGAACAACGCCCGTTGACGTGGGCACGGAAGATGATGACTTCTACACGCCTCCCCGACGAGGTCGGC
>CALMEF010000315.1 GCA_937862825.1 uncultured Armatimonadota bacterium | reverse complement strand
CATCGAAGCGTACTGGGCTGTTCCGGATTTGAAGTCCAGCACGATCCGAGTTACCGCCTTCTCCGACGAAATGACCGGCGAGATCGAAGCCGAGGTCCGGCTGAAAGGCAAACCCGTATCAAAGGCATCATTCAAGGTCGGCAGCGCGTTTTCTATTCCGGTCCCGCAACCAGCGTTGTGGTCCCCTGAGTCGCCGACTTTGTACGACTTGAAACTTACCTTGGTCAATGAGGGAAAGAAGGTCGATCAGGTTGACGGTTACTTCGCCATGCGCGAAATGACCCTTGGGAAGGACAAGGCCGGCATCACCAGACTCTTCCTCAATGGGAAGCCGACGTTTCAGTACGGACCGCTCGACCAAGGGTTCTGGCCCGACGGGCTTTACTCTCCCCCAACGGACGCGGCGCTGAAGTTCGATATCGAGGCAGCCAAGAAAATGGGCTGCAACATGCTTCGAAAGCACGTCAAAGTGGAGTCGGAGCGGTTCTACCATCACTGCGACAAACTTGGCATTCTCGTATGGCAGGACATGCCCAGCGGAGATTTCCCCAAAGATAAAGGGGCGGCGTATGAACACGAATGGCCGAAGATCATTAAGGCTCGATACAACCATCCCAGCATCGTGATGTGGATTCCGTTCAACGAGGGTTGGGGGCAGTACGATACGGAACGAATCGTTGACATGACCCGGCGACTTGATCCGCATCGGCTTGTGAACAACGCCAGTGGATGGACCGACAAGGGCGTCGGCGATGTCTTGGACATCCATAGTTATCCGGGCCCCTCAACGCCGCAGTGGGAGCCGAAACGAGCAGCGGTTCTGGGCGAGTTCGGTGGCCTTGGGCTTCCGGTTGAGGGCCATACCTGGGTTGAAAAGAACAACTGGGGCTATGTTTCATACAAGACCCAGGAGGAGTTGACGGCGGCCTATATTGACCTGCTCAAGCGTACGCACGATCTGATTCCGCTGGGGCTTTCCGCGGCAGTCTATACGCAGACGACCGACGTTGAAGTCGAAGTAAACGGCTGGCTAACCTACGACCGCAAGGTTTGGAAGATCGACCCGAAGAAGGTTGCATCCGTAACCAAAGCCCTTTATGGCCCGCCTGCGACCTATACCATGGTGGTGCCAGTGCAGAGGCCGTGGAAGTACTCGTTTACCCAGCCCGTTTCGGACTGGATGTCAGCAGGCTTTGACGACAGTACGTGGGCTACTGGAAAGGGTTCATTTGGCACGGAAGGCACTCCGGGAGCCGTGGTTGGTACCGAGTGGAAGACGAGCGACATTTGGATTCGTCGCAAGTTTGATCTGGCCAAGGACGCTATTGATGGCAACCTTCGTCTGTGGATTCATCATGACGAGGATGCCAAGGTGTACCTCAATGGGGTTCTCGCGGCTGACCTGAAAAACTACGTTTCGAACTATATCATCGTGCCGATTGACTCGAAGGCTCTCAAGGCGCTGAAGGCGGGAGAGAACACGATTGCGATTCATTGCAAGCAGACACGTGGTGGCCAGAACATTGACTGTGGGCTCATGCGGGTGGATAAGCCGTAAGGCAGCCTACGTGGTAAAGGGCGTGTGGGGTCCTTCTTCGGTCTGATAGTGATAGTAGCCAAGGCACCAAACCCCGAGAATTAGGGCGAGTAACATTGGCGCGCCAGGGTGTGTCAAGAAGTCTTTTGAAAAGTAAGTGTGCCAGACGATAGACTCCGCAGCGTCGGAGTCCTTCCAGGCGTTGTGCGCTTGAAAAATCACCGACCCATCAGGCGAGACCAACTTTCGACCCGAAGGGTACCGCGACTTGATTACCCCCAATACGTTGCTGCCCTCGTAAACCGTGAAGTCATCGTTAGTGGTTGGGAATATGGTGCTTGGGGCACGGGCGAACCACTCCGTTCCCTTGATTCGGACCAGTCTGTATGACTCGCTGACAACCTCAAAGTCAGTAGTGCCAACATGCAACGTAGCTAGCAATCCAAACCTGGGCTCCAGGAGCCAGGGCCGCTTAGAGATATGGGCGCTCCATCCATGAAGGTGGTTTAGTGGCCTGATGAGGAAGGGGCCAGCCGATTGCCTCAGCTCCCACGAGACGAGCCCGTCGGGCACCCGTTCGTAGGTGCCCTCAACCTTAGAGGTGATCTCCTTCATCCAATCGGGGACGAAGTCCTCGTTCCTCAACTTACTTCCAACCGGTTGTGAACTGATATTTGCCGGAGCCGACCCGGAACATCACTTGGTTGGGGTTGCGAGCAGATTCCTTCACGCCGATTGAGCCGATCAAACCCTTGCCCTTGACCGGGACCCAAACGTCTGCCTTGACATTGGGTGGAACCTCAACATTGAGGGTCAGTTGGCCTTTGACGATCTTCCATTCGGAGCGGATCTGACCACGAATGGAATCGTAGGTGGACTTGAGCCAAGTTAGGTTGGGGTCTATCTGCGGGGCGATGCTAACGTGACCGAATCCAGGCTCCAGGTTCTTGATGCCTGCCGGTTGTTCAAACATCCAGCCAACGACCGCACCAAAGGCGTAGTGGGCAAACGAGTTCATCCCAGGGTCTTGGAAGCCCTTTTCTGGGGTCCACCCGTCCCAACGCTCCCAGATGCTGGTGGCGCCGTTGACGATGGTGAATCCCCAACTGGGGAACGTCTTGTTGTGCAAGAGTCGGAAGGCAACGTCGTTTCGACCGATTTTGCTGAGGACATGCATGATGTCCCGCGTGCCGACGAAGCCGGTCGAAAGGTGCCAGCCGCGGCTTTCGATGTCTTTAACCAAGCGGTCAGCCGCCATTTTGTCAACTCCGTTCTGGGTTGGCGGGAGGTCGAATGCGAGGGCGAGTACGTAAGCGCCCTGGGTGTCCCCCGCCACGACGCCGTCTACGGTCACGTAGTCCTTCATGAACTTCTCGCGAACTCGACGATAGAGGTCTGCGTAGTGCTTCGCGTCCGCCGTTTTGCCGAGGACCTTTGCGCTGTCGGCGACGATCCTGGCGCAACCAGCAAAGTATGCGCTGTAAATCACGACCGGATTTGTGTTCGCATTGATGTTCAACCAGTCGCCGAAGCAATGGAACTGGTCTGGGGGCGACAGGTCCGGCTTGGACCGTTTGACATAGAAGTCAATGAACTTCTTCATCTGCGGATAGTGGCGAGCCAGCAAGGCTTTGTCTCCGTAAATGTCGTAGATCGTCCAGGGGCAGATGACGCCAGCAGCGTCCCATGCGGGGCCTCCATCATCTCCAGCGACCTTCAGCGGAGCTACCATTGGATACTGACCGTCGGCACGCTGCGCGTCATCCAAAGCGACTAGCCACTTCGTAAAGAATGGGTGAACGTCGGCTAGGTAGGTTGCCGTGCGGATGTATGCTTGGGCGTCCCCCGTCCAGCCCAAACGCTCATCCCGTTGCGGACAGTCGGTTGGAATATCGATAAAGTTGGCACGCTGGGTCCACCAGGCGTTCTTAACCAGTCTATTGAGCATCGGAGCGCTGGTTTCAATCGAGCCAACTTGCTCGGTATCGCTGCTGAGCGCGATGCCAACCACTTCGTCAGGAGTTGGTTGCTTGCCCAGACCGGTAACTTCGATGTACTGGAATCCGTGGAAGGTGAATTTCGGTTCCCAGACCTCTACGCCTTCCCCCTTGCAAATGTAGGTATCAGTCGCTCTAGCCGCGCGAAGGTTTGTGGTGTAGAACGAGCCGTCAGTGTTGAGCCGTTCGGCGAACCGCAGAACGACTCGCTGCCCTTTCTTGCCCTTGATTTTCAGTCTCGGTACCCCTGCAAAGTTCTGGTTGAGATCGAGAATGTAGACGTCATCTCCCGACTTCCTTATGCTCACTGGCTTAAGGAGTGCGAAGCGGCGCACGGGTTGACCAGGGAATGGCTCAAGCGTCGGGTTCATTTCAGCGCCAACGTCAACCTTGGCCCAAGCACTGTCATCGAATCCGGGCAGGTTCCAGCCTTTGGGTTCAAGCCGAGCGTCGTAGGCCTCGCCCATCAGGAAGTCACCTTCAATGGTCGCCCCCGTTCCGGCCCTCCAATCTGATCCTGACGCAACGGTCTGCTTCGTTCCATCGGTGAACTCCAGTTCCAGTTGAACTTTTGCTCTGGTTTTTGAGCCGTAATGGTCGCGGGTCCCGCTATATCCAAGGTAGCCCGAGTACCACCCGTCAGCAAGTTCAACGCCGAGGGCATTGCCGCCAGCCTTAACGAGCCTCGTGACGTCGTAGGCGCGTGAATAGACTCGCTTCTTGTAATCGGTCCAGCCCGGCATAAAGCGCTCTTCGCTAACCGACTTACCATTTACCGATAAGTCAAACATTCCAAGTGCGGACGCATAGATCGTTGCCCGCTTGATTGGTTTTGGGGCTTTGAATTCGGTCCGAAGCAAACGAGTCGGAGGCAGTTCCAAGCCTTGGCGGAGTTTGTTCCACGGACCTTCCCCGTACGCTTTCAAAACCCGTGCTGGTTGACCGCTGACCGTCCACGACGCGTCCGACTTGATCGACTCGGACTTGCCCGTGTAGCCTAAATCTAGGTTGATCAGTGCGCCCGACTCGCCGGCCGAGTTCCTTGCCTGAACTTGGATCACGTTCTCTCCCTGCCTGAGAAGAGGCAGCAGGTCCGCAGACTTCCAATTTCGCCACGCGTCAGCCTGACCCGAACTTCGGATCGCTTCGGTTCCGTTGACCAGGAGGACAAACTGGTCATCAACGGTCATGGAGATCTTGGCGGATCTCAATCCCGGACCCACTACGACCTTGCGCTCAAGCGTGCAGTTGGTGTTTCCGGGCCCCCAAATCCACTTCGCCTCGTTGAACGGATCGGCTATTCGGGCTGCATCTCGAGGTTCGTCGTATCCAATCCACGCGGCCTTCCAATCGGATTGATCGAGAAGTCCGACGCTGAACGTGCCAGAAACCTTCTGGGAGGCCTCTCCACTTTGATCAACCACGGCTAAGTGCCACCATGCGCGTTGCCCAGACTTCAGGGGCTTTCCAGCGTAGCGAATATCAAAAGTTTCGCTCGAATTGACCAAGCCGGAGTCCCAGAGATTCGACTTTCCAGGCCCATCACCAACTCTAATTCGATAGGCGCGTTGCGAGAGGTTTCTTTCGCTTGCGGAAGCCTTAAGTTGCCAACTAAAAACCGGAGTAGCGGTCCCGATTCCGATCGGGTTTTCGAGTCTTTCGCACTTCAAGGAAATGGGAACTATCGAGCAATTCGCCATGGCAGTTACTGCGAGCATCGCAAGCATTGCCTAGTTTAGCCGCAGAATTGAATGAGTATTCAGGAATCGGCGTACAATATAGGGAAGGATTTAGATATATGGCTCTTCAAGAAACCTTGGACACGACCTCTCCGATCACGCTCACCCCTCGCGCGGCAACCGAACTAAACGCACTCCTTGCTGAGAACAACAAGGCTGATGCTGCGTTGCGAGTTTGGGTTGCTGGTGGAGGATGCTCGGGCCTTCAGTATGGAATGGCCCTCGACGATGGTGAACCTGAATCGGACGACATGATGCTCAGTGACCAAGGTGTCAAGATCGTGGTTGACAGCATGAGCCTCCGCTACATGACCGGATCGATTGTGGATTACGTTGACGATGTGCTCGGAGGCGGATTCAAGATTGAGAATCCAAACGCGACGAAGTCATGTGGTTGCGGTTCGTCATTCAACACTGATGAAGAAGGTATCGATGGACTCGATACTGGCGGTCGTGGAGGTTGTGGCGGCTGCGGCTGTAAGTAAGTCTAGAATTTTCAATTGATGGGAGGAGCGATGAAAGCTCCTCCCATCGTTTGTTTTTAGGGATAGATTCTCCACTGAATCCAGTCTGTTGATTGTAGCCATCCATCCTGTGAGGGATCTTCATCGTTTATGGGCGACCATGCGAGATAGGCCTCCATTCGTTTCGTCGTTGCCTGGACGAATCGCGCTGGGTTGCTGGTGATCACGATCTGGCTCAACACGTCGCTAGTCGATGCCGTGCTACCACCGACGACTTGCTTCGCACTCGTGACAAAGTTCCGAAAGGAGATGCCTTGGGCAAGCCCTGGACGAGCAACCATGGCCTCCGCATCAAAGTGGAGCGCACCAGGGACGGCAAGCGGAGAGAATCCGGTGAGCATGATCTCACCGGCGAGCGTCGTAGGATCATTGAAGATTTCCAAGCGATCATCATCACTCGAAATCAGTGACTGCAGGTTTCCGCTGAACTCCTCACCCTCAAGGACCGAGACGGATATGGGCTGAACCGGAACATGGTCGCTTGCCTTGATGTTGTCTACGTATGCGGACGAAACCACCTCCGACCCTCGCGAATCCGGATCGCCTGGATCGTGACGAAACATAAACGACGAAGCATTCCCCAAAACCTGCTCATAGGTTTCCTCGCCCAAGACGTTGACAACGTACTGAGACGTCACGAAGAAGTAAGCACGGTGATACTGATTGTCCGCTGGGATTGGGACCATGACATCGTTGGTGCTCGTAAATCGGCTCCCATCCTGTCCAAAGAACACCACTCGCATGTCAAGCGGAGAACCGCTAAACACGCGAAAGTCTGCGCTGATCACGGTAACGCCAGCACCGATCCAGTTCCCTGCCCATTGAAAGGTGTTGTACATTGCCCAATGTCCTCCCGGGCCAAAACTACCGCTTCCGCGCACACGGCACGCACCGTCTCCCGAACCGTTTGGGCCAGCATTGGCCACCGGAAAGGGTCCGTAGGGATCAGGGGCGCCGATCCAATTGTGGACGTGCCCACTGTTAAAGTCGTCGACCTGCCCAAGTTGCACCTGCGCAGAACAAGCACCACCTAACAGCATTGCGGAGAAGATTACTAAGCCTTTCATATACAAACCAAAAGAAAACCTATTCGACAGACCAAATCACGAAATCTATGGCGTGAAGCCACCCATCCTGTGAAGGGTCTTCATCATTGATCGGGGCCCAAGCAAGGCGTGCCCGCGTTTGACGTGTTGCGGAGTCAATATAGCGCCCCGTATCACTTGTAATTGACGCCGTCGTCGTCACGTCCGTTAGGGAGGCCGTTCCACCCGAAACCACGTTCCACGAGGTCGATACCACGTTGAACAGCGAGACTGAGCGACCAAGCCCTGGACGATCCACCTTTGACTCTTGGGTGAAATCCAACCGGGACAAGTTAGCCTGAGGTAGGTCCGTTGAGAACTCCACGATCGTGCCGAGCGTCTCCGGGCTGGAGAACGCAGACACACGCGCATCGTCACTCTCGTAGAGGTTTGTCAGACCACCCTCAAATTCCTCGCCCTCAACAACCGAATAGGTTAACGGGCGCACTTGCCCTTTCGGAAGGCCAGCAAACCCGATAAAATCCATATCGCGCATTTGAAAATCAATTCGCGTCAGAGTCGTCCGAATACAAAGTCCATACGCCTCAACATTGAAGTAACTGTCGGTGTTGCTCGCGGTGTCGTCCAATCCAACGTTGTATCCTCGGCCACAAACTGAGTCGAAGAACGGCGGAATTGTCGCCGCGTTTGCCGTTAGTCGCCCGACAATCCGGTAAATCAGCACGTTTGTCGGAACTCCATTCAAGTCAATCGTAATGCATTGGTTGACCAAGGTGTTGGTATCCCACCGGACGCGGGTCGCTGAAACCTTGGTGCCCGTGAACGTCATGTTCACGCTGAACGGGAATCCGAATGTTGAGGAGTTCAGGGTGAAGTTGAGCGTGCCGGCAGACTTCGGGATGCATGCCGGCGGCGCTTCGGCATCACCGATTGAACCGCTCCCGGACTGAGCACCTGAATAAGCGTAGTTCAGCGACCGCAGATCGTAACTGACATCCGCGCCTGACTGAATATCGTCAACTGAATCAGCGGCGGCAAGCGCAGCACACAGGGCTATTGCACAAACGAGAATGTTCTTCATGTTTCCTCTAGGGGGTAAAGAACCACCTTTGCTGATCCACATTGACTCGCCATTGGACGTCATTGAGTATTTCATGGAACCATGTCATCCGCGCCTTGACTTGCCTGTCACTTCCTCGGACAAACCGCGAAGCATCCGAAGCGATCAAGACTTCTATTGCCGAATCGGTTCCGGGTAGCGGATTCCAATCAACCTCCTCATAGGTGTTGGTCAGATAGTTGAAGAGCTCGATTCTTTGCGTGGTGTTAACTTCGCTGCTTCTTGACTCGACCACCAGTCGCATCGTCGCCGGTGCGAGGAACGGCGCAGTGCCTGTGATGACTTGACCGATCTCGTAGAACATGACGTCGTGGTATTCCACAGGATGTGTCAGTTCGAGCGGCCGGTTGTTGCTCGTCTTCAAGTCCGATGTTTGGCCCTGAACCACGCTACCGTACGTGACCTGACTGTCCGAAACGGTGGCACTCATGGAAACGCCTGAGACCACCAAGGAGAAGTCGGCATCGTTGACGCCAACCGTCTCGGGACGCGCATCCATGTTGATCTCTGATGCACTAACCTGAACGGTCCAGATTCCGGCTGGCGGGTTTGCCAAGATGACGTTTTCAACGGTGTCAATAATGTTGGACGAGCCCCCTGCGGAAGAGTAATTGCCCGCTGCCAATCCGTTGTTTCCGTGGTAGACAGTTCCGCTGGGCGACGTCACGCGAAGGGAGAGGTCGTTGATTCGGTGGCGGGTTGAAGAGGTCGTCCCGGGAAGATCGTTGTAGACCATGGTCGCCTTCAACTCCGGAGTTCCGGCGGGCACATAGACCCGATAAGTCTTGACCTGCAGGAGGGTCAACGGATCCGTCTCATTGATCCAGAAAACGCCGTCCCGATTATCGTAAGCAGCGCCGATTCTCGAAAGCCCCCAGCCCTGCTTGTATCTCGAGTTTGTGGCTGTCGTTCCACTGAACGGATACTGGCGAGCTTGATTGATCATCCACGCCTTTGCAAGGGTGTATTTGGGTTTCGCCTCAAACGGATTTGCAGCCAGAACGGTATTGCCAAAAACTCCGTCGCTCCATAGTTGGAACCAAAGACCGAAGAAACCCGCCGTGATTGGTGTCGCGGCGCTAGTTCCGTTAAAGGTCGAGGTGTAGGAAGTATCGTTAGAACTGCTGGTGGTGAAGATGTTGTCGTACCAGTTGCAGATGTCGGGCTTGAGCCGACCGTCTTCCGCAGGGCCGATACTTGCTCCGGCCCACTGGTCGTCATCATATGAGGGCGTGTTGAAGTGAGAGATACCGCCAACTGAGACGACGTTCTTCGCCCAAGCCTCTGGTCTTGAGCTCCGCGTTCCAGCATTACTTTGTGAGTTCAAGATCAAGATGTCGAGGTTGAAGATGATCTGGTCCATCTCCGTTGACTTCGTAGTGTACAAAGTTGTCAGCGCACTACCCCAACTATTGGATTGGAACATTCCACGATGAACGTTCACCAGATTCTGTGTGGACGCCAAGCGAGTATCGCTGCCGCCATTACCTTGAAGGGACGTGTAGGCCGCAAAGATCGCCTGGGCAGCCGGTAGTTGGCCCGTACCAGCCCCGTTTACCGTACCTCCACCGAACACAATTCCGGTTGTACTTGTGCCATGGCTGATACTACTGCCATCGCTCCTTATGATGAATGCTGGCGATCGGTTCAGATCAAAATCGTCATGAGTTTCACGAAGCCCTGAATCCATAACTTCGCCACGAATGCCCTGTCCTTGATAGTTCTCTGGGAGGTCCCGGAGCATGTTTGTTCCCCCAGTGGACCGTACGGTGTCCATATCGGTGCAAGGTTCCCCGTTGATATCAATGAAGAAAACTTCATCCCAACTTGCGACTTGACGAAGTTGGAACGGAGTTAATGTGGCAAACATGAAGGCTCCACCTTCGGCTGCCTCCGCCGTGCCCCCAATCATTCGAATGCGATCGGCCACGATACCCTTGGTCAAGCCATCCCAATCGCTAACTTGAATCATGTATTCGTCCGTGGGACGGGTGCCTGACTCCAACTGCGCAACTACGCCCGGATCAAGGCGGTATCCCGGCTCATAATTGCCGAGCCAACGGACAAACGGCAACGAACGAACAGCCTCTCGCTCCGTGGCATCAAGAATGCAGACCAGAGCCGAATCAGGCATATAGGTGTAAATGCTGCCACCTAGATTCTTGATGGCCTCGTGATACTCAGGTGTCACTTGAGTATTGAACTGAACAATCACCAACTTGCAATCATTGTCAGCCCGGAGGTCTTCAGGAAGCAAGGGTTGCGTCCGCGTGGGATCAAAGGTTCCATGACGGAGCCTTATCACCGTATCGGTTTGACCGACCTTGGGCCAGGATTTGCCACCATCTCTTGACAGCGCTTGCATGGGGATGACCTCAGACTTCGTGGCCTCGTTCCAACTGACGGAAATGGCTCCGTCGTCAACGTACGAGCAAAGGTCTCGGATTACATTTCTCGTTCGATGAATTAATGAACCAGAAAAGTTGATTGAGGACACACCAGATGATTTCGCGACGAAAACACTCTGGGGACCAAGGACAGCAGCGAGGGCAAGGGACGTCAACATGGTGCTCATACAGTATAGGACAGTTTTGGTCTAGGGAACAACAAACCAGCGAACAAGGTCGATCAGGTGAAGCCAACCGTCGACCGACGGGTCCTCATCGTTGATAGGTGACCAGGTGATGCGATATCGCAGTTCGTTGCTCGGGCCCACAAACTGACTTGGCGTAGGAATCTGAAGGGTGATAAGCCGATCAGCCGTTGGAGCGGTTGATCCTTCCAATGACTGGAATCGTTGCCCAAAGAAGTTGTACATGTGAACCTGTTGGGCAAGGCCGGGGCGAGTTGCACTTGATTCGTAGTCCAATCGGATATTAGTCGCCGTGGATGTTGCCGCAAATCCAGTGATCGCGACTTGACACGACAAGGTGTCCGGCGAGTTGAACAACGATACATAAGCGTCGTCGCTAAGGAATAGTTGCTGAAGGTCACCATCAAACAACTCCCCATCAAGCACATCGATTTGCGAAGGAAGCACCAGAGCGGAGCCCGCTGGAGATATCGCAAAGACCCGGGCAACCGTGCTACCGCCGCCGGGATCAAAGTTGACCACCCGAACGTTGGCCGATCCCGCGCTGGCCACATCACTTGCCGAGATCGCTACCCGCAGGATCGTCGACGAGACAAAAGTTGTTGGGCGAATGGAACCGTTCCAAGTCACCACACTTGTCGTCACAAACGAAGAGCCATTGACGGTCAGTTCAAACCCTTCGGAACCAGCCGTGGCGTGGTCTGGACTTATCGTAGAAATTGTTGGGACCGGGTTAACAAATCTCAACTCGATGTAGGGTGAAGAAATACCGCCGCCTGGTCCTGGATTGGATACTCGTATTGCCGCTGCGCCGCCAGCCTGATAATCGGAGGCTTGAACTGTCGCCCGCAATTCGGTTGACGACACATAAGTTGTGGGCCTCGGAAGCGAATTTAGCGTTACGACACTTGATGGAACAAAGTTCGTACCAATGACAGTGAGTTCGAAAGACGGGCCGCCAGCAACGACCACATCTGGTGAGATTGACGTCGTCGTTGGAACCGGGTTTACGACCGTAATCAGACGAGGGACAGACTCTCCTCCGCCGGGTTCAGGATTGACAACGACCATCTGGGCAACACGCCCGCTCGCAACTTCTGCTGCAGGCACGGTCGCCATCAACTCAGTTGATGATAAAACAACCGTTGGCAGGTTGACCCCACCTAATCTCGCAAACGCGTTTGGAGCGAAGTCATAACCTACAAGTTGGACTTCAACGTCTGGACTGCCGGCCGGGATCTCCTGCGGAGTCACTGAGACGAGTCCTGGCGCTGGATAAGTCACCGTAAACGTAACCGGAAGGGACTCTGGGCTTGGCTGAGGATTCTGAACGGTGATGGTGTGAGGTCCGACGGTGAACAAGTCCTCATCGAGAATCTGAGCCTTAACCGAAGTGGAGGACACAAAGGTTGTCACACGGTCCATTCCGTCGAATCGAACCACACAACCGTCTCGGAATCCGGAACCCGCAACAGTGATCTCAAACCCAAATCCGTTTTGCTCGGCATGATCCGGCGTCAACGAAGAAATCGTGGGGGCGGGCGCATTAACCGCGAACTGGAGAGGATTGCTGAGACCACCACCAGGTTCACGGTTAAAAACCGTGACGTCAGCGTAGCCAGCACTGATTAAGAAGGACAGAGGGATCGTGCACTGTAGCGTGTTGCCGTTCACAAAGGTCGTGCTTCTATCCAGCCCATTCCATCGAATCGTTGAGGTTGGGACAAACTGGTCTCCGGTTACGGTCAACAGAAAGGCCCCACTTCCCTGGTTCACCGACGTTGGATCAAGGCTCACCAATACGGGTACCGGGTTGTTCACGAAGAATGTGAGCGGACCGGCAATACCTCCGCCAGGACCGGGAGTAACGACCCGGACAGTTCGCTGACCAGCGTCCAAGAATTGATCGGCAGGAATCTGCGCCCTAAGTTCTGAAGAGGAGACGAACGTCGTCACACGATCAACTGCGGCAAAACGTACAACGGAATCCGGTCGAAAATCTGACCCGGTGACCGTCAGCGTGATTTCCGCAGAGCCGACCATCACGGACGGTGGGTCAAAGGACGTGATTACGGGGAGCGGATTCGCAATCGTGAGGTTGGCAGTTGTCAGCGGTGTACCACCTCCCGGGCTCGGATTATGAACGCCGATGGCGACTGTGCGGGCAATAGTGAGGTGCTCGGCTGGCAGAATCGCGGTCACCTCGTTAGCAGAGACAAAAGTTGTTGCTAGTTCGATTGAACCAAATTTCACGACTGAGGTCGGGACAAACTCGCTACCTCTTACGGTTATTGTTGTTTCAGGGCTATCTATCGGAATCGTAGCGGGCTCGACAGCAGTTACCGATGCTCGGGGATTATAGGCGACGAATGGTAGTGGCGGAGAGGGATTCACTCCGGGACCCGTTGAGACGATGCGAATAGAACTGATTGCGCCGGCAGCGAGCATTTCTGCCGTCAGTTCAAAAGTGAGTTCAGTGGAGGAAACGAACGTCGTTGCGCAAGGCTGATCATTGAACGTCGCAGTTGAATCTGTTTGAAAATTGCTTCCCGTCGCTGTAACCGTTAGCGGACCTGTGCCTGCAGTGGTCGAAATGGGATTGATGCTGAATAAGTTCGGTTGAGGGTTTCGCACCTCAAATGGAACTGAGGTGGATTGACCATCCGGGTTCGTGACCGTGACGGTTCGCAC
>CALMEF010000314.1 GCA_937862825.1 uncultured Armatimonadota bacterium | reverse complement strand
AACTATTCTCCTGTTTTGCTAGTCACACGATCCCCACGGCCTATAATTCCAGGAGGATCTGCCACTCCCCAACCCCCTCTTTATTATTCACCGCCGGTATCCACATTTCCCGTGCGGTTGCCACCTTCACTTCCTTGTCCTTCTTTTTCTCGCCCGTCACTTCGATGATCAAGTTTGCCCCGTCCCGGAGGCTCACGATGAAGTCGGGCACGTAGTTCCGCTCTTCACCTTCGATCGTGTAAGGAATCGTGAAGCCCAGCCCCTGGTTCTTCACGTACGCCACCACGTCGGGCATCTCCTCCAACATCTGGGCCATCTTCGCCTCCCAGCCGCTGTCCATCACCACGTGGGACACGTGGCATTTTTGCGGATCGGTGGCGTAAGTCTCCTTCGTCGTATCGAAGTCCACGTACCGCGTTGAACCCGTGTCTTCAAAGCCCCTTAGCACGGGCTTCAACCGCATCTCTTCCGGTCGCGACGAGACGATGGCCCGGTAAATCTTCTCCGCTGCCAAGTGCGCCGGTTCCACAAACAAGAGCAGTTGCCGGAACGTGTTGTCCTTACACTGGACGTGGTTGGCCAACCACTCGCGAGCGATGGGCAGCACCTGAGGGAAAAGGTCCATGCGCGGACAGCCGTCGTCATCACGGAAATACCGCTCGACAACGATCTTGGCCAAGAGGAATGCGACCTCTTGGTCCCGCCGCTGGCGCAACTCATCCAGCGTATGGATGTTGGTTTCACCGACGATGGGCGCGTTCTCCACCTTCGTCGGGATCATTTGCGTAGACAGAACGAGCAAGGAATCGTCCGAGAACTTGGCAGCCAGCCGTTCGGCGGGCACCTCATACTTGTAACCGATCAGACGGGGAAACTCGATCTCACAATCAAAGCGCGATTCCAAGGCTCGAACCCGCGTGATGGGCGGACGAGGCTTCGGGTCGCCACCGGTGCCGCCGCTGGGGATAAAGGAGAACGGCACGCCGTACACTTCGGCATACTCCGGCTCGAACATGCCGTTCTCATCAACCACATAACTCATGCGCCGTAGCCCTCGACCAACCACCTGTTCGCACAGCAGTTGCGTTCCGAACGCGCGCACGCCCAGGATGTGGGTGACTGTGTTCGCGTCCCAACCTTCGGTGAGCATCGAGACGCTGACCACGCACTTGACGTGCTCACCGAGTTTGCCCGGCTTACCCACCGTGTTCATCACTTCGCGCAGGATGTCTTCGTCGGTCAGTTTGTCCGCGTCGCGGCCAGGATAGCGAAGGCGGTACTCGTTCTTAAACTCTTCGACTTCGCGATGCGCGATCTTCTTGAATTCAGCGGTCATCGCTTCGCCCGATTCGAGTTGCTCGCTATCAACCAGGATCGTGTTAGGTCGGTGCAGCCATTGGCCGTCCTTTACGTTGGAGAAGATGGGCAGTTCTCCGGGGACCAGGACTGGAGCGTCCTCCTTGGCTTGGGCATTCGGGTTGGGCTTTTCAAAACCGGAGACGAAGTCGAACACCATTTTGCTGACGTTGGTGTTGTTACACACAACGATGAAGACTGGCGGTGTCTGACCCCGTTGCCGCACGGCGCTCCCCTCCCCCCGCCGGGACTGCTTCTCCGAAACCAGGGCGAGAGGCTGAATCGCCCCCTGCGCTTCGGCCGGCGACTTGGCCTGCACGCTCACGCCCTCGGTACCTCGTCCCTTTTTGGGCAGTGCGTCTTTGATGCGAATCCAGAGGTCTCGGTAGGTCGGCTGCTCGCCCACCATGCTGTTATCGGAAACCGGTACCCGCGGAATCTTGACGATGCCTGCTTCGATCGCGTCAATCAGCGAAAAGTCGCTGACCACCCAGGGAAAGAGTGTGCCTTCGCTGTATCCCGAGCCTCTTAGGAAAAAAGGGGTTGCACTGAGGTCGTAGATCGTCTTGATGCCGATCTTGTTCTTGATCGCCTCAATGCCGCTGATCCAGATGCGGGCATCTTCGTTCCGCTTCTTGGACTCGGCCAGGTCTTCGCCCTTCAGCTTCTCGTCGTCCTCGGGCCTGCGGCGGTAACAGTGGTGGGCTTCATCGTTGAGCACGATGATGTTCTTCTTTGAGCCGAACGCCTTGCAGACTCTCCGCACCATCTCGTCCGGGGTTTCCTTGAAGAGGCTTGGGTCCTTTGCGCCAAGCATCTTCTTGGTCAGGGCGGGCGCTTTCAGTTTCTCGCGGAGTTGGAAGGCGTGGAAGTTCGTGATGACAATGGTCGCGCGATGCAGATGCTGGGCCAGGTCGCCGGGCACGAGGTCACGCAAGCGGTAATAGTTTTCAACGTCGTTAGGCAGGAGAACGCGTAAACGGTCGCGGATCGTGATGCCGGGCGCGATGATGAGGAACGTGTCCGTAAACTTCGCGTCTTGTGAGTTCGCAACCTTATTCAGCACCTGCCAAGCGATGAGCATGGCCATAACGACGGTCTTCCCGGAGCCGGTAGCCATCTTATGGGCAACCCGTGGTAACCCAGGATTACTCGTGTCGTTTTGGGCTCTGAGCCAATCATCAACCCAGCCGTCACCAAACTTCTTGGCGACTTCCGCGATGTAGATTGCGGTTTCAAGTGCCTCAATCTGACAAAAGAACAGCCGGTTTGACCTCTCTGGATCAGTCCAGTGCTCAAGCAGCCGTCGCGTCGTCGGCGTTACCCCAGCATATCCGCCAATTCGCCATTGACCGACTCGGTGCCGAAGACGGTCAACGTCTTCATTGGGCTTGATGCGGTCGTTTGTCCATTCCGTGTCGAACGACTTCTGCCCACCCTGCTTCTTTGACTTGGCGATCGGGACAAAGTAGGTGCTTGACCTCCGGCCCTCGACAATCTCATTGGTGATGCCTTCGTCATCAAACCGAAAGTGCCGTCGAGGCTCATGGAATGGCGAGTTGAGGATCGGGTTCTCTATGACGACTTGGGCACTCTTGGAGCCTTGTGGTTCCAAGTTCCGTTCGTCGCTGCGAGACTTCCCTCCCTGTGGCATAGTGCTTAGTATAACGGCTCGCATCGTAGTTTTCTACTCTAGTCTTAAGAAGTGGGACTTTGGGCCTAGTGGTGAGTTGGGGATCGGGATTTAGGGATTTAGGGATTTGGGGAATTAGGAAGTTGGGTGTTGGGAATGGTCGCTTCGATGGTCACGGTAGCGGGTTCGGGATCCTCCGTCACGACGGTTGCCTCAGTCAGAACCACTCGTTCCTCCAGCGACCGAATGAGCGACGGCATTAGGCGTTCAGAGAAACCCGCCACGAAGCACCACACCATCAGTTTCGCCATCCCGTCTCCGTAGATCACCGATGTGAAGAACCCAAAGGTGCCGCCGCCGCCCGGAAAGAGCGATCCACTGATAAATCCACCCAGAAACAAGAGTAACGCCAACAAGCCAAACGTCGCACCAGCCGACTGAACGATCCAGACGTGCACGGGCTTGAGGGGAATCTTCAAGAGGTCGCTACGGTCCATCCGAAGTAACAGGCTTATGCACGCTCCCAACGCGCCCATCGCCATCGCAACCGAAAAAGTTGCCGCGCGACCCAACATCACAAAGGTTCCGCTCTCTGCGTCGAGGTACCAAACGATTGTTCGAGGGCCATCCCCGTAGTTGTGCCCCAACATATGGTCGGGATGGGACTTCAGCACGAGGAAGACGAAGAACGGAATCGCGAGAACGAAGATCCCGAACAGGGTGGCAAAGAGCCACGTCCCCAGCCGATTGGGACTCAAAGTCTCAAAGTAGATTGGCCGACCCAGCCGCCGCGGTGTTTTTGGCTCCATAGAGGAACACTTTATGCCTTGGGGTCTTTCAGAAGTCTTTCACTTTTGGGAACCGTACTTCAGGTGTGCAATCTCTTTGATAAACGAGGACAGACCCGCAGGTGACACTTGGTTCCCAAGCCACCAACGGACGACCGCGTCAACTCCTGGGTTGTGCTCCTCGTCACTTGCGAGCAACAGCAGGAGCGGGAAGGCCTCGCCCTCATAAAGTCCCCCGGCCCGACATGACGATGAAAGTATCAGTGCCTCTCGCCAAAAGCCGGGTTCGGGGTCAGTTGAGTTCGTCCAGCGAGCCCAAAGGACGTACATGCCGTCATAGCCAAGTCCTTGCCACCTTCGGCGGCTTTCGTTGTTTCCAAAGGTCGCACACAGGTCAGCATGATCAAGGAACTCCTGACTTACCGGACTCGGGTTGTCAATAATCACTTGGCGCATCAGTGAGAAATTCAAAACCCACTCCCTGAGGCTCATCAACTGCTCAATCAGTCGTGGGCGCGCTGACTCCCCATACCACTCGGGCCGTAACACCAGGGTCTCGGCACCCTTGCCCAGCCGAACGTTGAGGTTAGCCACCGCAGCTGCCTTGGTCATTGTCTGCTGGAGCCTCCGAACTGAGGATTCGGTGGCCATTTCAGCATAAACGTTGTACAGAGCCAGGTACAAATCCTCTTGAATCGACTGAATCGTCGCGAGGGCACCGCGGACGTCCTTCCGTTCTCGCATCGCTCTCTTGGCCCAACTCTTGAATATCACGCTGAGCAACACGGAGAAGGTGGTAGACAGGTTGAGACCTGACCGAGCCGCGTTGACTTCACTTATAGAATGCGGATCACTCGCAAACCTCTCAATCAGCGAAAACGAACTGCGAATGCTGTCCGAGAAGGCTGCTCGAGCCCCTTTGAAGTTCCCTTCTAAGTAGTACAGATAGCCAACCTCATACTCAAGGTGGTCTTTCCTGAGCATGGCGGCAAGCCCCAACCACTCATCTCGCCATTCAGAGAACTGACTCGCCTCGGGAAGGTCGGGAAGGTTCAACCCCAAGTACACCCGTCGCTTCTCCTTAAGTTTGGACTCTCTAAACAGGTTCAGTGAGGCCCCGTCAATGAGATTTGGGGACAGTGCTTGGATTCCCTCAATGAGGTCCAAGGCGTCCAACAACGGTTTGGTAACTCCTGTCCAGTTCAGGCCAGTTTTGACTCGCTCCAAATGCGACTCCAGCCCCCTGCCCCCGCTCAATAGCCATGTCGCAATCGCTGGGCCCCCGAGGCGATAGTCTATGTGCCCTCTCAGATCAACTTTTATGACCTGCTTCAGCCAGTTTGCGCCGTAACCAGATGAGCCGTGGGGTCGTCGCTTCGATTCCAACACGGCCAGTAGTCGCGCGCAAAGGTGCGAGTGCACGTTCATGCGATATTCAAGGTCTTCGCCGTCGTCTACGCGATAAGCGAAACCGTGGGATTCAAGACTCTCAATCGCCGCAGGAAGACGGGTACCAAAAACCGTGTCTAAACAGTGCTCTGGAACCGCGATGGCCAGGCACTCAAACGGCAGCATGAAAAGGAACAACTCCTTCGCGTCCGAAGACAGTTTCGATCCCTTCCCCAGGTAACGCTCTTCCCAGTTCAATATCTGCCGCATCGCCTTGGTGCGCATCTCTTCAGCCGCGGCCACAATTTCGTCTTCGGTTCCTGGAGCTGCCTGACCAGGGTCGTCCGCATAGTCGCCTGCTAGCAAATCGCGCACCAATACAGGATCAGGTCCGGCTGCCAACGCATAGATAGATCGTTTCCACAGCGGCAACTTTCGAAGGCTGTTGAGGTAGACCTCAAATACTGAGCGATGCGAGCGGTGTTC
>CALMEF010000313.1 GCA_937862825.1 uncultured Armatimonadota bacterium | reverse complement strand
ACTCAAACAAGAGATAACTCTTTTGATAGGGTTGGAGTACTTTGTCCCAAGAGGGGCATCCCCATGATCCTTCGCTACAACTTCCGGTCGTCCAAGATCGCCCGTTGCCATTCATCGTGCCTCGCTTCATGTAGCGGTCATCATTGTCGCCCACGTAAAGCATGATGCCCGTGAGGATTTGCTTCATGTTCGAGGCAGAAGCGATCTTCTTTGCAGAACTCTTTGCTTGCGCGAAAACGGGGAAGAGGATCGCTGCGAGAATTGCAATGATCGCGATGACAACAAGCAGTTCAATTAACGTGAACCCGGATTGTTTCTTCATTGATTTAGTCCTTGGGATGAGAGGTGGAAGCCCGGACCACCAGTTCGGTGGCCATCGTAAAATCTTCCTGGATAGTCTTTCTGTCGATGAGTTGTCGTAGTGCTCGAACCGCAGCTGCGCCGAGTTCAGCGATGGGTTGATGCACGGTGGTGATTGAGGGATAAACGTTGGCACTGCCTGGAGAGTTGTCGAAGCCGACGATGCTGATATCTTCAGGAACTGAACAGTTGCAGTCGTAGGCACCGAGGAGGGCTCCTATCGCCATCTCGTCGTTGGCACAGAAGACAGCAGTGGGAGGGCAGTCGAGCGATAGAAGTTGATTCATCGCACGACGACCACCTTCAATCGAAAACTGGCCCATCGCCACCCACTCTTCTCGATACGCGAGTTTCTTTGAGCGCAGAAATGCTTGATATGCTTGGAGGCGGACGATCGCGTCCTGCATGTCTAGTCTCCCAGCGATATGAGCAATGCGGCGATGACCAAGGTCGTACAGATGTTGGAGGGCGGTGAAAACTCCCGACTCATTGTCGACGCTGAACGTAAACACGCCATCCAGAGGAACCCCGGCGATGCTGACACATGGGGCGTGACTGCTCGTTGCGAGTTCAAGTGATTTTTCACTGAAGTGCGGTGCGATAAAGATCACCCCATCAACGCGCCCATCAACCAGCAGTGAAGCCATCTCGTCACGCTCGGTTTCGCTGCATCGCGTGAACAAGAGAACGTCTTGGTGCAAACGTCCGGCCTCGTTGAGCACGCCGTTCAGCGCAAGTTGAAGGTAAGGGCTGAGGAAGAGGTTTTCGCTGACTTCGGGAGGGACAACACCGATGGTATCGCTCCTTCCAGTAACCATCGACTTCGCAACACGGTTCGGCCGATATTGCAACTCTTTCGCCACCTCAAGAACTCGTGCGCGGACTTCTTCGGGCACCTTTCGCGGCCCGCCATTGAGCGCATAGCTCACGGTGCTAACCGAGATGTTCAGGTGCCTGGCAATGTCTTTGATGGTGCTCATGCTGAAGTCAAGAAACGTTTCTCAACGCTCATTATACAGAATAATTTTCGGAATGCAAGGCCTGATTTTGAGAAAATTTCAGAGTTGGTGGCCCGCAAGAGGTACATTACCCCTATGATTCTGAGAAACGTTTCGGTGCTAGCCGCTGTCGTGTCCGCGCCATTTGGCTGTCTCAGCGCAGGGACAGAGATCCAACAAGCCTCGACGAAGTTGACGAAGGTCGACGGCGCCTGGAAGATGATTCACCAAGGGAAGGAGGTGTTCATCAAGGGCGCAGGCGGTAACGGGTCGCGCCCACTTCTCCTCGAATCGGGGGCGAACTCCATTCGAACTTGGGGTGCGGAAGGCTTGGGCGAGGTGCTCGACCAAGCACAAAAGGACGGTCTCTTGGTCACTGCAGGAATCTGGTTGGAGCACCGGGGCGGATTTGGCTACGGCGATCCTGTGGCGGTGAAACGACAGTTGGAGATGTGCCGAGAAATAGTCCGAAAGCACAAAAGCCATCCGGCTCTGCTTGCATGGGCTTTCGGAAACGAAATGGAAGGGGACGGGCGCGACGATCGCGTATGGGATCGCCGTCGAGGAAATTGCAGCGATGG
The DNA here is from genome assembly GCA_937862825.1 of uncultured Armatimonadota bacterium. Classification (GTDB taxonomy): domain Bacteria; phylum Armatimonadota; class Fimbriimonadia; order Fimbriimonadales; family Fimbriimonadaceae; genus CALMEF01. The sequence goes on along the minus strand of CALMEF010000313.1, from coordinate 2,247 downwards.
CCAAGAAGGAGGATCCTTTGCATCCGTCAATGACCGTGATCGCCGAGATTGGTGATGATAAGGTGAAGAAGATTCACGACCTATGCAAGAGCATCGACATTATCGGAATCAATAGTTATGGCGGAGCGTTCACGGTTCGAGAACGATACTTGAAGCAAGGCGGAACCAAGCCCTACGTGATCACCGAGTTCGGCCCGTTGGGTCCATGGGAAGTTCAGAAGACTCCATGGGGTGCACCGATCGAGCATTCGAGCACCGAGAAGGCAGAGTTTTATCGGAAGGCCTACAAAGCCGCAGTTCAAGACGCACCGGGTCTCTGCCTTGGGTCTTACGTCTTTCTTTGGGGTCAAAAGCAGGAAGCAACAGCGACTTGGTTTGGAATGTTCCTGGAGAATGGTCAACGGTTAGAGGCAACCGATACCATGAAGGAGCTTTGGACTGGAAAACAAGCCTCAGACAAGTGCCCAAAGATCACGACTCTCTCCATCAGTCCTGCCGATGGGCTCAAACCAGGGCAAACTATTCGTGCAAACCTGGTCGCATCCGACCCCGAGGGCAAAAAACTGTCGGTCAAGTGGCTCCTCAAGTCGGAGGCAAAAGTGCAACTCACAGCAGGGCAAAGCGAACCCAAAGTTCAGGAGTATCCCGATGCAGTTCGCTCTGCCACCACCACGCATGCCGAAGTTACGCTGCCTTCCCAACCGGGCGAGTATCGGTTGTTTGCCTATGTGTCCGATCCGGCAGGTGGGGCGGCAGTGACGAACATTCCACTCCGAACGAGTCAGAACCGGCCCTAGCCTCGCTCAGATTCGATCGTGATGGAGAGCGGCTCAAGTCCCTCGATTTCCTCCAAACGACTAACGTCAAGGAGGTTTTCCAAGGCTGCCATCAGATCGCGCCGCTCATCAGGGGACATTCGAGCGAGCACTTCGGACGCTCGTTGCGCACGACTCTGAGCACGCTTCTCGAGAAGTAGTTTGGCGCGATCGGAAAGCGCTAAATGCCGCACCCTGCGGTCAAGCTCGTCCGTTGACTTGATCACCAAACCCGCTTCCTCAAGCCGCGAGATAATCTGAGTCACCGCGCCCAGCGTCGTGTTCATCTCCGCGGCAAGGGCACCCGGAGTAAGGCTAGTCTCTTCTAGGTGGCGGATGATGCGCAACTGAGTCATCGGTAACTCAGCCAGCGGGTCATCGTTGGGAGTGTGCAAACACCTCAAAAGTTTCGGGAGGAGTTTCTCGAGGCGCTTAGCCTGACCCATTACATCACTCAACTTTGGCCTCCTCTGCGACCGGGCCGGCCGACGCTAGTGATGGCTCGACCTTACTCGCAGGCGCCAGGTCGCGCGGATCCTTGCGCAACTTTCGGCTGAGGTCGTCAAACATTGCGTAAACGATCGGAATCACCACTAGAGTCAAAACTGTTGAGGTGATGAGTCCTCCGATGACGACGGTCGCCAAGGGTGCTTGAGGTTGGGATGCCGCCCCTAGACCCGCCGCGATCGGAAGCATCCCAAATACTGCCGATGCCGACGTCATCAGAATCGGTCGGAGTCGAGTCGGTGCCGCAACCAATAGGGCCTCGTCTCGTTTCAAGCCGGTCGCACGTAACTGGTTCGTGTAATCGACCAAGAGAATTCCGTTCTTCACCACGATGCCAATGAGCATAAGAAGGCCCACGAACGCAGTTAGACCAAAGGCACGATCCGTCAAAAAGAGGGCGAGTACGACCCCAACGACGCACAATGGCACCGTCGCCAAGATCACAAGGGGTGTGATAAAGGACTCAAACTGAGACGCCAAAAGCATGTAGATGAGTGCAACGGCCAAAACGACGGCCAAGCCAAGCCCAGCAAACTCTTGGGCTCTGCGGGTTTGCCGCTCGCCAAAGGCCCAGTACGACCCACGTGGCATCTCCATTCCCGCCAGGGCGCTGGATATCTCAGCCTGAACCTCACTCTCGGGACGGTCGCTCACACGCCCCTGAACAGAGATGTATCGCTGTCGATTGAGCCTGTTGATTTGGTTTGGCCCCATCTCGATGACTGGCTCGGCAACTTGGCCCAAAAGGACTTGGACCGATGAGCCAGGGCTGACTGGCTTGATCGGAAGTTTCTTCAGTTCCTCAATGGATCGGCGCTGCTCCTGGGGAAGTTGGACATAAATTGGATACTGGAAGCCGCCCTGCTGGAAGTAGGACGCGAGACTGCCCCTTGTACTTGTTCCAATGGCCGAGGCGATGTCGGCA
>CALMEF010000312.1 GCA_937862825.1 uncultured Armatimonadota bacterium | reverse complement strand
CTTTCGCGTGGGGATTTTCGAACGTTGGCTGACGTTGCCGTCGTCGGAGCCGGCGTCGCCGGGCTCTGCAGTGCCCTTGAACTGATCAAGGCGGGCCATTCTGTCACGGTATTCGACAAGCAAGACCGAAACCACGAGGGAACCAGTTGGGGCAACGCTGGGATGATAGTTCCTAGTCATTTTGTGCCGCTGGCCTCGCGGGGGATGTTGGCGGTGGGGCTAAAACACATGGCCAGACCAGACTCGCCGTTTGGGATCAAGTGGTCGCTGGATCGCCGTCTCTGGCGATGGTTGTTTAAGTTCGTCCGTGCAGCCATGGCCGACCCGGCATCTCGCGAACACCAGATCCTTCAGTTGAACCTGAAGTCCCGGGCTCGTTACGTTGAACTTGCCGGTGACCTGGGAGTCCGTTTGAATGAAGGCGGACTGATGATGGTCTGCCGGTATTCAAAAACGTTTGAGCATGAGAAGACGTTCGCGGAAGCAGCAACCCGCCATGGGCTTCGCGTGACCGTCTTGGATAGAGAAGCGTTGCTTGAGAGGGAGCCTGCCTACCATGCGGTTTGCGGCGCGGTTTTGTTTGAGGACGATTGTTGGATCTCGGCCAGCGAGTTCATGAGCGCACTGCTTGACCGTTGCGGCGAACTCGGGGTCCGTTTTGAGTACAGCCATCCGATCCGACGTCTAGATGAACTCGCCCAGTTTGATCAGGTGATCTTGACCACCGGTGCCGCTCCCGATTTGCTACCTTCTCACATCTCGGTTGTATCGGGCAAAGGCCTTGGCTTCACCATCTCCGGTGATCCGCCGATTCGCACCTGCGCCATTCTGGTCGATGACCGGATTGCGATCTCGCCAAACCTGGGTGGGCTTCGGGTTACCGCCACGATGGTTCTTGGCGACCTCACCACAGGACACTCCGAGGCGAGGCTACATCGCGTTTGTCGAGGGCTGGAGTCCTATCTCCCAAGTCTTGGTCGGGTTGAACCCAACAGCGTTTGGACGGGATTCAGGCCCTGTTCGGCCGACGGCCTTCCAATTGTTCAGCGGCTCGATTCTCGCACGATCGTTGCAACGGGACAAGGAATGATGGGAATGAGCCTTGGCCCGCAAACGGGGTTTCAGGTCGCGGAACTGGTCGGGTAGCCTGAATCGCCGTGTCATCGTCAAGGTTCCTGAAGCGTCGTGCGCTCTCGGGGACGGCATTGCTCTTCGCGGTCTTCTGCTGTGTCTCGGGTGGACCCTTCGGGCTAGAGCCCGCTGTTTCTGAGGCCGGTGCGGGCGTTGCACTCCTGCTCATTGTCGCCCTACCGTTTCTCTGGGCGTTGCCTGACGCTCTCACCTCTTGTGAACTGGCGCCTGCGATTCCTGTTGAAGGTGGCTATGTGGTGTGGGTACGTCGCGCGCTTGGTCCGTTTGCTGGGTTCCTGAACGCTTGGTGGACCTGGATCTACACCTTGGTTGACGCTGCGATTTACCCAGTCTTGTTTGCGACGTACCTGCGGGAAGTGTGTTCACGCTATTTCGGAACCGCGGCCTTGGACGGCGAAGGGGTCCGGTGGCTTGTTGCACTTGCCGCCATTGTGACCTTCACGTACTTGAACTTCAGAGGCACGAAAATTGTTGGGCGCACGAGCATCATCCTGGCCTTGCTCATCCTCGTTCCCTTCGCCGCGTTTGTCGTGGCTGGACTTGCCGCCTGGAAGAGCGGCGCTCCTTTGGCTCTATCATTGCCTCAATCCTCGGGAGGGTGGTCAAGTTCCTTGGCAGCCGGCCTTGGAATTGTCATGTGGAACTACCTGGGGTGGGATGCCCTTTCCACGGTCGCTGGCGAAGTTGATCAACCACAGCGAGCCTATCCTCGTGCCCTGTTGGGTGGTTTGGTTATTGTCACGTTGGCCTACCTACTACCCACCTTGGTCGGGTTAAGGTTCATGCCCAACGAATCGGTTTGGGTGGAAGGTGCGTGGCCCGCGATCGCCGAGGCAGTCGGAGGACCGTGGATCGCAGGGCTGATGCATGTCGCCGCACTGGTTTCGCCAATCGCCCTGTTCACGGCATCGCTTCTCGCATCATCTCGGGTTCCAATGGTGCTTGCGGAGGAGCGATTTCTTCCCAAGCAGTTTGGGGCCGTGCATCCCAAGTTTGGGACTCCTTTGTTCTCGCTGACCTTTTCCGCAGTTGTCTTCGCAGTGCTCGCTAGCAAGACCTTTCAGGACTTGGTTGTTCTCAACGTGTTGATGTATTCGGCGGCGCTTGTCTTGGAAACCCTTGCTTTGATCGTACTGAGGGTGAAGGAGCCAGACTTGCCAAGACCGTTCAAGATCCCCGGAGGCTGGCCCGTCCTTTGCCTCTTGTTGCTATTGCCGGTCGGAATGGCGGGAACCCTCGCGGTCCTTTCGATAAAGGAGGAGGGGTGGAGTGCACAATGGCTGACCATCGCGGCCTTGGCAAGCGGGCCCGTTGTGTATGCGTCAATCGTCGCTACTCGACGGTCACTGACTTAGCCAGGTTGCGAGGCATGTCAATCTCGCAACCTCGTTCAAGCGCAACATAGTAGGCGAGCAGCTGCTGTGGGATGATTGAGAGAAGCGCATTCAGAAAGTCGTAACCCGTGTCGGGGATTCGTAGCACATGATCGGACGACTTCTCGACCAAGTCGTCTTCTTCGGTCGTTATGGATACGAGCGTGCCTCCC
>CALMEF010000311.1 GCA_937862825.1 uncultured Armatimonadota bacterium | reverse complement strand
AAATCGCGATGAACAAGGGCGTCCACATCGGAGTAGCGGTCGCCCTCGGAAAGAATGGTGATGAGGGCTTGATCGTCCCCGTGATTCGGGACTGTCACAAGAAGGGCCTCGTTGATTTGGCGAAAGATCTTGAAGAGATCGCACGCAAGGCCCGGTCAAACGCACTCAGCGTCACCGACGTCCAAGGCGGAACGTTCACGTTGACGAATCCGGGAACCTACGGAGCCTTGTTCGGAACTCCGATGATCAACGCACCCCAGGCAGGAATTTTGGGAGCATATGCGATTACGAAGCAGCCAGTGATTGTGGATGACATGATTGCGATCCGTTCCATCATGCATTTGGTGCTAACGTACGATCATCGGTTGGTAGACGGGCTGTTAGCGGGCAAGTTCTTGGCTGGCATTCGAGATCGGCTTCAGAAATTCGACTTTTTCAAGTAAGCAGTGGGTCTTCTTTTGGCTAAATCAGGCTAGAAGCATGTGTCGTGCCAAACTAACTCATGACCCCAACTCAAGTCGCCGCAGAAGCATTGCGTCAAGTTCGTGATGGGCGTGACTTTCCACCGTTAGAGTCTGTCCTCAAAAAGGTCAAGGCCGACGATGCGGCGATCGTACCACCCGGCTTCAAATACTCGATGATCACACTCGCTGAGCATACGTGGTTTTGGCAGAACATCTGGATTCGAAAGGTTCAGGGTCTTCGCGCACCTTCAATGCTACAAGATTGGCGGGTGCCCGAAACAGCCGAATGGCATTCGATCGTAGCAAACTCGTTTCTGGACTGGCCGACGCAATTCGAATCGCGGAGGCCCGGCCTTTTGTCCATTACATGAAGAGCGATGAAGATGCAGTTAGCACCCTTCTCCAAATCGCCATCCACGACGCGTATCACGTTGGCCAGTTGGTTGCCGTGAAACGCGCCGTGACAGCGATGAAGCGCTAACTCAGAACCGCGTCAAGTTCGACCGTGAGGGCTTGGATGGCTCTGATTTTCAAACCCAGAGCCGACTCCATTTCGTCAATCAGGAAGCCGTCTCGGGCCCGCTCCATTGCAACGATCAGCCGACGACCCTCACGAGCAACTGGATATGCTCGCCATCGGCGCCATTGCTCCGGTGGTGCCATTCCAAACAAGACCGGATCCAGGCGGGTTGACTGAGTAGGGGCGCTGGCTTGTCGTGCAAACGTGCGGACCGCATCAAACTCCCCAGCCTCTGACGTGTATGCTTTTGCTCGTTCTGTCAAGTTGTGAGCGGACTGCATTCGTGTTTTTCGTAGCATTGATGCTTCGCGCTCATCGTAATGGCGCTCCAGTTGCTCAAGCCGCTCAATGGCCTGCATCGCTTGCTCGCGAACCACTCGCGCAACATCACTATCAGCCAAGGGATGGCTCATCAATCTTAGGATCAATGAACGAAGTTCCTCTTTGGCTAGGCGTGCAGAAGTTGGATCTTGAACCGCGCTGGCCTGCCGATCGGACTCAGCGATTTCAGCGAGCAAGGCCTCGAGCGTTACGTTATCCGAGAATCCGAACTCAGTAGGAAGGTCAATCGCGACCGTCTCATACATGGACGATCCTGCTCGCGTAAAGCGGATGGTGGCAGGTTCGGTCAGTGCCGTGACCTTCAGCACGATTTGCTTGGTCTCGCCAGCCCAAACATGACCCAAGTGGTGGATATCCTGACCGATCTTGATCGTGACATGAGACAGCGCTAGGGAGCGGAGCGCAAATCGTTCTTGACTGAATGCCTCCATGATCGCGTCTGCGTCCTTGGCAAAGTAGTGTCCACCGGCGCCAGCGTAGGCCATGCCGGCCATGAGCCCCTCATCGTAGTCTCGTCCCACACCAATCGTGGAGGTCGTCACTTTGTAGTCTCGATAGGAGATTTCGGCCTGCCGTGTCAGGCTAAGTGCATCACTGTAGCGTCCAGCATTTGCTTGGCCGTCAGATAAGAGTATCACTCGACCACCAGCGCCGACGACCTTCGCTCCCATCAGCCACCCCCCATACAAGTTGGTCGACCCACCGGGATGGATGCGTTCTACCAAACGTGCAACAGGCTCAGAAGGGGATGTGAGGCCTGTGATCAAGTCAACTTGGTCGTCATAGGCAACGATCGCCACGCGATCATCGGACTGGAGTGATCGAACCAACTTTGCGACGGCAGCCTTGGTGATCTCGAGTTTCTCCCCAGCCATCGAACCTGAGCGGTCAATGACCAGGGCAACTTGTGAAGATGACGGCTTGGTTTCTGGCGGAGCATCATCGGCACTCACCGTCACCATGAGGAGCCGTTGTGATGGGTCCTCGTGTGCCGTCGCACAAACGGCCACGCCATCGAGTCGAGTTTCTTGTGTATTCATTGACCACCTCCAACAGTAGTAGCCATTATTATACACTAACTGTCAAATAAAGTCAACTATTCCTTCCACCCCGTGGTTTTGCCCGGTTCAGAATCCTCGTTGCCGCGTCGATGAGGGTCATTTCAATATCTCGATCAGCAGGGAACTCAAGGACAATCCTATCGCCAAGCTCGATTCGAGTTAACTCTCCCGAACTTGGTGAGCGCTTGGAACTGGATCTGTCGCGAGTTACACCCATGTTCTCGGCAATCTCGTTGAGGCTGGCCCCCTGCCCCAGCCCTTCTCTGGCCTCAACGACACGAGCCAGGTGCTCAAGGGAGTATCGCGCGATGCGATTCGGTCCGATCGGTGGTGGCAATATCCCTTCCGAAATGGAATAGCGAACCGTTCGAGCCGAAATCTGAAGGCTCGGGCGGTCTCTAAGGATTGAATTTGCTGCTTGAATGAACTCGTCAAGCGTGAAAGGCGCTAAGGCACGGTAGTCGTTAACCGATGGCACGACCGACGTTACCTGATGCAAGAAAAAGCCCCCCTGAGGGATAGGGGGGCATGCGGATAACCCGGAAGGTTATTCGGAACCGGCTTCGAGGGAGGAAACCAACTCCGTTTGCGTCAATACTATTTTTGCCGCAATTCGGATCTTTGCAAAGTCATGATTTGTATGGACAGACCAAGATACGCTATACGAATTCGAAGTAAGTACCCTAACCCGGCAAACCCAGAATTTGCGACTCTACGAGGAATTTCAGACTAGGGCTTGATTGGCAGGGGAATTGCGTGGACAATAAAAGTGGGACAACGCGCCTGCGTTTGTGCATTTGCTATGTTTGCAATTGAAAGGAACCGTAAGTGGCTTCGAGAGGTGACCTGTGTCATCGCAGTCCTTGTCGCGTCTTTTGCCAGTGCTCAAATCAAAGGCGAGGTTTGGCAAGGAAAACCCGGCATCCTGGAAAGTCTCACAGAGATCATGTCGCGACCTCCTCTAAGTGAGACGATCGCACCAAGCATCTTTGATCAACTCGGGTATCAGGTTGACCGAACCTGGCTGAAAGGGCCTGGACAAGTGGCCGCAACAATGGCAGGACGCTGTGGGTCACCTTACCTTCCTCAATCTATCGGAACCTCATTCGACGCGATTACGCGAGCGGAATCCCTGGCGGTCCCACCACAACCAACCGGAGGGGTGAGCGAGACGCAGGTGCTTGTGGCGACGAATGGACGGATCAAAGTCTTTGATAAAGATGGGAATCTGGGTTACCTAAACACATCACTCGACGCCTTCTTCCAAGCGGTCCGCGGACCGTACAGTGTTCGAAACCCCCAGGTTCGATATGACAAAACAAGCGGTCGCTGGTTTGTGGTTGCGCTGACTTCGGCGACGTCTTCCAACTCGGTTCTGATTGGCATCAGCAGTGGCAGCCTGATTCATGAAGGATCATTCTTTAACTTCTTCTCCTTTGCGCAGGATGAGGTAGCGCCAACTCCAAACGTTGACTCGGGGCGAACTGCAGACAATCTCTCGTTGGGCATTGATGTCCATGCCCTATACATCGGCGTAAATATGTTCGCCGTAAACTTCGCTGGAACAAGCGCTTTTGTCATCAAGAAAGCGTCGTTGTTTACAACCGCGGGGCCCATTGAGGCAACAGCATTTCGAAATCTGACAGGATCGCCAACCGGTAGGGGCATGTTCGCGCCACAGGGCGTGGATAACGAAGATCTAGCCGCTACCGAAGGTTACTTCATCGGTGTTGACAACGCCATTTTGGGCCGCCTCATGATGAGGAGAGTCAGCGATCCGGGTGGGGTGCCGGTCATGTCTAGCGACATTGAGTTGTTTGTCCCTGCAACCTCGTTGCCCGTCAACGTGCCCGCCCTGGGAAGCATTCGCCCAATCTCCCCTGTTGACGACCGCCTGATGGGTGCTCGAATCACGATCAACCGCATAAACGGCATTCGATCGCTTTGGACCGCGCACGCCATTGGTGTGAATGCGTTGGGTAACGCGACATTCTCAAATCCCCGCAACGGCATTCGTTGGTACCAGGTCCACAATTTGACAACGAATCCGGGCACCAACATGACGGGGACCGCGTTTGATCCTACGGCAACCCCGGTCCACTACTTCCTTCCATCGGTGGCGATGACCGGGCAGGGGCACCTCGTGATTGGAGCCACTTCGGCGAATGGGGCGAATCCGTTAGGAGCGGGCTCAGCCGGAAGGTATCGTTTTGACGCGATAGGAGCCACTCAAGGCATGACCCAAGTGGTTTCAGGGTCCGCGGGATATAACGTGGACTCTACGACTCCGCAACGGTGGGGCACCTACGGTGCCGCGGCAATCGACCCACTTGACGGTCAAACCGCTTGGATCTTTCAGCCCTATTGCAACGCGCCTGATTCTTGGGCTGTGCGGGTGACCAAGTTGGTCGCACCGCCTCCTCCCGTGCTCAATATCAGTCAACCTGGCTTGGTAAGGGGCTCATCACTAGATTTGATTCTAAGCGGGTCTGTTGTGGAAGGATCCGAGTTCTTCGATCCGGGCCCTGAGTTCCCAAATCGCACTCAGTTGACGATCAGCGGAGAGGGGGTGACGATCAACTCGATGACCGTCACGACTCCAACCCAGATCAACTTCAACGTGAGCATTGCGTCAGACGCTCCAGTTGGTGTGCGAACCGGCACGGTCACGAACCCGGATGGTCAATCCAGCTCAGTTCCATTTGAGGTGCGAA
>CALMEF010000310.1 GCA_937862825.1 uncultured Armatimonadota bacterium | reverse complement strand
AGGTTCAAATCGGGTATGATTTCGGACTCAAAGCAATGATCGTACTCATGCAGTTTGGCGCATCGGAAGCGCAAATCCAAGGAGTCTGTGAGGCCATTCGGGCGCATGGTCTTGAGCCCTTGGTGTTGCCTGGCGACCGGACTGCGGTGGGAATCCCTAGCGCAGTTCCCACTGATCTCAGGGACACGCTCGAGGCTTCGATCGGTGCGCTCGAAGGGGTGAGCAAGGTCACTCAGGTCAGCCGGCCTTACAAGTTAGCCTCGTTGGAGTGGCAACGAACTCGGACGACGGTTGAGGTGGGTGATGTCCCAATTGGGCCGGGGCATTTTGCCATTATGGGCGGCCCATGTTCGGTCGAGTCCTATGACCAACTTTCTGAGGCGGCGAAAATTGTGAAGGAAGCCGGAGCGAAGGTTCTGCGAGGTGGGGCATTCAAGCCGAGAACCTCGCCCTACGCCTTTCAGGGGCTGGCCGAAGAAGGATTGCGGATCATGCAGCAGGTCGGCAAGGAGCAGGGACTCGTAACGATTAGCGAGGTGATGAGTGGCGATCTGGTGCCGATGGTTGCCAAGTACGTTGATATCCTCCAAATCGGTGCAAGGTCGATGCAGAACTTCCCGCTGCTGATTGAAGCAGGGAAGAGCGGCAAACCGGTGTTTTTGAAGCGTGGTCCTGGTGCAACGATTGATGAGTTCTTGTTGGCCGCCGAATACGTTCTTAACCAGAACAATCCGAATGTTATCCTCTGCGAACGTGGAATATTGCCCCTCGATCGAAGTTACACGCGGAACACTCTTGACCTTGCAGCGGTACCGGTTTTGAAGGAGTATTCCCACCTGCCGGTGATCGTTGATCCTTCCCACGGAACTGGCGTTGCCCGGTATGTCACGGTTATGTCCAAGGCCGCAATGGTCGCCGGTGCTGATGGAGTCATGGTCGAGTTACATCCAAATCCGAAAATGGCGCTGTCTGACGGTAGTCAAGCGCTCACTCCCGACCAGTTTAAGGGCCTTGTCAGCGAGCTTAAGAACCTTGCGCCGTATGCGGGTGTATCGCTAGGTTGAGGTTGATTTGACGTTTCTTGACGAGGCTGTCGTAGAGTTCACCTCCGGTTCAGGCGGTGCAGGCTCGGCTTCATTTCACCGGGAAAAGCATGTTCCCCGGGGTGGGCCTAACGGCGCTGACGGGGGGCGCGGCGGCGACATCGTTCTTGTCGCGGATGGGCACGTTCGAACGTTGTTCGATTTTACGCAGCATCGACGGTTCAAAGCCGAGAACGGTATTGAAGCGGTTGGCAACAAGGATGGGCGAAACGGTAAGTCCATCGAGGTGAAGGTCCCTGTCGGAACCTTGGTGAAGGACGCTGAAACTGACGAGGTGCTCATTGACATGGCCCACGAGGGAATGCGATACACCATCTGCAAGGGTGGGAAAGGGGGCTTTGGCAACCTGCACTATGTGAGCAGTGTTCGCCAGGTTCCAACTTTTGCGCAGAAGGGTGCCCCCGGCGAGACGATTGTCGTTCGGCTTGAACTCAAACTCTTGGCAGACGTCGGGCTTATCGGTTTGCCAAATGCGGGTAAGAGCACGTTGATCAGCCGGATCAGCGCGGCAAAACCAAAGATTGCTGATTATCCTTTCACGACGATCGTGCCTAACCTAGGAGTGGTTTCTTTTGCGGATACCACGTTTACCGTGGCAGACATGCCTGGGCTGATCGAAGGTGCCAGCGAAGGGAAAGGTCTGGGTCACCAGTTCTTGAAGCATGTCGAACGAACGACGGTGCTTGTTCACGTGTTGGATTGTTATCCGGTCGATGAAAGCGACCCAGTTGAGAACTTCCGACTTGTGGAAAGCGAGTTAGAGCAGTACAGCGAGGAACTCGCGAGCAGACCCCGAATCGTGGCGCTGAACAAGATCGACATTCTCCCTGCCGAGTTTGTCGAGGAACTTGAGACTCGACTAAAGCAAGCCACTGACTACCCGGTCTATTCGATCTCGGGTGTCACCGGCGCGAATATCAAGGAGTTTCTGCACGAAGTGGTTCGAGTGCTTGAGGCGACACCGAAGAAGCCACTGGTGGACGTTTTGACTCCGCTTGAACGCACCGATGACTCGAGTTGGGAAGTCGTGGAGATTGATGGTGGTTTTCAAGTGTCTGGGAAGCGCTTGGAACGGCTAATCGCCATGACGGATCTTGACAATGAAGAAGCGCTCCGGTATTTGCATCGTCGTTTGCAGCGCATCGGCGTCATCCAACGCCTTCGCGAGATGGGCGCCGAAGAAGGACAGACGGTTTTGATTGGAAAGGCAGAGTTTGCCTTTAGTGACCATCTATGAAAATCGGGATTTTTGGGGGCACGTTCGACCCACCGCACCTTGCTCACCTCGAGTTGGCCAGGTCAGCACGGGTACATCTCGAACTTGATGAAGTTCTATGGGTTCCCGCAGGTAAGAATCCTCTGAAAACCGCCCGTGCGGTCGCTTCTGGGAAGCATAGATTGCGCATGACCCAGTTGGCGATTGAAGGCGAACCGGGAATGGCGGCTCTCGATTTAGAGATCACCCGCGATGGACCGAGTTACACGGTTGATACGCTGAATGACCTCAGCGTGGTCATGCCTGGGGAGTACTGGCTGATTCTGGGTGCAGACTCCTTGCGTACGTTTGGGCAGTGGAAGGCTCCCGAGCGCATCCTGAAGTTAGCGCGCCTTGCGGTGGCCGTACGCCCGCCGATGACGGTTCACAAGTTGGAAGCATTCGTGGATGCCTCTTTGTTGAGCCACGTTGATTGGATTCCGATGGAGGAGAGCACCATTTCCTCTACTGAGATTCGACACACTTTGGAACGAGGACGACCGATTGACCCGTGGGTCAATGGCAACGTCCTGAAGTATATTTCTGAACATAACCTCTATCGAGGCCGATAAACCAAGCCAGCCTATGACGTCAATTGAGAAAGTAGAACTGATACGCACCATCGCCGATGAAATGAAGGCCGAGGAAATTGAGACACTGGATGTGCGCTCGAAGACTTCAGTGGCCGATTACTTCGTGGTTTGCACAGCGCAGAACGATCGACAGGTTTCGGCCATCGCTGACAAAGTTGATGAGAAGTTTCGAGCCCTGAAGGAACGTTCATTGCGGTCGGAAGGCGATGGAACCGGATGGGTGTTGCAAGACTACGGCGACGTTGTTCTGCACGTCATGCGGGAAGAGCAACGCCAGTTCTATGACTTGGAGACGCTTTGGAAGAACATGCAGCCCAACCCGGACCTGATCTGAACCGGGAACAACTTGCGGAGCGGCTAAAGGCCCTTGAGGAAGAAGCCGCCAGACTCAAAGCGAGTCTTGAGCCGCCACCTGAGCCGGAGCCGACGGAAGAGCCTGAAGAGACCGATGTGCCTGACTCGGAGGTCGTGAACGATCTGGCTGGGGCAGAGCGAGCGCTTTCTGCGGCTCATCTCGCGAAAATGCGTGGTAACAAGCCCGAGGCAGAGAAAATGCTCACTGAGGCGATGCGTCTTGCTCCCAAATCGGCACCCGTACTGGCTGCTGTCGGAGAGGATTTTGCTGAGAGAGGTCAGATCAAGAAGGCGCTAGAGGCCTATCGGCAAGCGAAAGAGGTCGATCCAACAAATGCCAAAATCGAAGGCCGCTATGCCGAGTTGGTTTTGAAGGACTCAGAGTCCATGCTGTTTATGTCTGGCTCTTCAGCGGTGGAATCGCTGGCGAGTGCCAAGAGCGCGGTGCTCTTGTCGGTACTCGTGCCTGGCGTCGGTCAGATTGTTACTGGGGAGACTGGTAAGGGGATCATCCTCTTGGTTGGATGGCTTGCCTCTTGGATTACTGCGTTTCTCATTCCAAACGGGTTAAAGTCTTTAGTCCAAGTTGCGGGGGGCGGAGCATCTTCGCTTAATATGGCTGTTTTGATTCCCGTCTTCGCGGGCGTCTGCTTCCATCTCGTGGCGATCTTCGACGCCTCGACCAAGGCAAAAACACGGGAGCGCATGATGCGCAAGACTGATCGGCCGGTGCCTCCGGCGAACCTGCCATTCGAATGACTCTTCTACAGGCCCTTCGGACCTCCTCAAGTGAGGACGAGTTGCTGACCGACCTTGCCGGGATCATAAAGGACCGAACCGGTGCTGATCGTTGTGACCTGTTGCTGGATGACGGCGCTGGTGGGCTCGTCTTGCGCGCTTCAACGAACTCACCAGAGTTTGTCTCCCGCGTGCGAATCGGCGCTGGTATTGGGATTGCTGGGAGCGTTAGGAAGAGCGGAAATGGGATCTTCGTAGAGGAGGGAGCGGATTCGCACCGCTTGTTTGCGCGCTATCCGGGAATTGACGACCTCCCGACTGAAGGGTTGGCTGCCTTGCCCTTTGGCACCAGTGGCGTGTGCATGCTTCGGAAGTCGAAGCCCTGGAGGGGTCTCAATACGGTTCGCGTCTCAGAGGCGGTTGCTGAGGCCGCAGAGGCCCTCGTAGCCTTCCGGGCTATTTGGGACACCGCATCGGGGGCTGACCGCCTGGACGCCCTCTCTGAAGTCTCGAAGACGATCGCAAAGAGCCCGTACGTGGAGGAAATCTTGCAGTTGCTGGTCAACTTGACGGCAAGGCAGTTCAACTACCTGGTTTGCACAGTGCGCCTGCTTGACGAGACTCGGCAGGAACTGGTTCTACGGGCGACCCAGTCTATGGCTCCCGACTATCAGCGGAAGCGAGCGATCAAGTTGGGCGAGTCCATTGCCGGTCGCGCGATTGCCGAGGGTCGACCGATCATCGTGACGGATGTCCAAGATGAGGCCGACTATATTGGTCATGATCAGGCCGTTCAACAAGGGCTACGTTCAATGATTTGCGTGCCCCTGACGATTCAAGACAAGCCAATTGGGGTCATGAGTTGCTACTCCGGCGATGTTCGGGAGTTCGAGGATGACGAAATAAAAGCCTTGGAGACCTTGGCCAAACAAGCCGCAGTCAGCATTGAGCACGCGAAGTTGCAGGTACGGTCAACCTTGATGCAAGAGATGCATCATCGGGTTAAGAACAATCTACAACAGATTGCTTCGCTTCTTCGGCTTCAACTACGGCACAGTAGTTACAAGTCCCTTGAAGAGGCGATCAATGACATTCTCGCGCGCATTCTGGCGATTTCGTCTGTGCATGATCTCCTGAGCCGTGAGGACCTGGATCACGTCGGCATTCGGTCAGTGGCCGAGTCGTTGGTGGCTCATCAGCAACATTCCCTCATCAAACCCGACCGGCACATCAGTTTCATGGTTCGCGGCGACGATGTGCGACTCAGCATGACCCAAGCCACTCAGGTGGCTCTGTTGCTCAACGAACTCATCCAGAACGCGGTTGAGCATGGCTTCGAAGTCACGGAGAAGGGTGAAGTTCACGTGACAGTTGAGTACAAGGATGGGGAAGTGGCGCTTTGGGTGTCGAACGACGGTGATCAACTACCCACGGGCTTTGATATGAGTAAACAGACCACGCTAGGTCTCCAAATTGTTGACAACCTTAGCCGCGGACTGGGTGGGAAGTTCACCCTTGAGAACCGTCTTGGATGGACAGTTGCCGAGATCAAATTCCAAGCAATCGGGTTGGACTAAAAAAAGAACTCCCGCGTTAAGCGGGAGTTCTGAGTTCCAGATGAACTGGGGGTTGCTTACTTGCTTCGTCGTCGTCGGATAAGGACGAGAGCGCCGAGGCCGAGAGCAGCGATGGTTCCGGGCTCCGGAACGCAGTAGGTCGTGCCGGTCAGAGCGATTCCGTATGCACCCTCGCCAGTGCCACCTGTGGCATCCCATGACGCAAGCACGTAGTCACCGTTAGCAGCGTTGGGGCCGTTGATTCCCGTGAAGGGGTTGGGGAAGATCAACTGACCAGCAGCATTGCGAGGATCCTTGTTCCATCGGCTGACGGCGATCAAAACGTCCTCACCGTTGGTTCTGGAAGCATACAGGGCGTTGCCTGCAGTGAGTGCTGAACGTGCGCCACCAGCGCCGCCCATGTCGTCATTGGTTGCAATACCAACGCCGCTGGCCGAGAACAGGAACAACTGAGTGTCGAGGGTGCCGCTTAGACCATCGGTCGTTGCGGAGAAGATCCTCCAATCCATAACCTTGACGCAATAAATGTCTGCATCAGCCGTTACGAATCGGCCAGTGATTGTGGACAAAGGGCCAACGCCAGTTGTCATGTCTGCGGTGCCGATGGCATCGCCAGCATCGCCGGTGTTGCCGTTCATGTTGCCATTTTCGACCCAAGTCTGTGCCTGTGCGCCCATAGCGGCGACTGCCAAAGAAAGTACAAAGAGTTTTTTCATGATGATGTTTTGCTCCTCCTCTCTCAACCCCTCGAAAACATGACGCTTGCCGGTTCCCAACATCCGGGGCTGAAGGATGAGTCTATTGTAAACAGGTTTTGTGCCGGATAGGTAGAAATCTTGTTGAAACTGGTAAGAAAGACGAGCCTGCCGAATCAAAACAAGTAAAAATACCTGTTGAGTATGCGAACGATCTAGCCAGTGGCGGAAACAAGTTGCTGTTGCGAGATTGCTCTCGCTTCTCTTGCGCGAGCGATTGCGGTGTCGTCAACGACCTTTTCGAACGCACGGAATTGGGAAAGCGTGAAACCGTGCTTCTTCGCGAGGGCCCAGGTGGTTTCCACCTGATCTTCGGAGACATCCTTGCCGAGGGTAAAGGACTCAGCGCGTCCTTCCAAGGCGAGCATGATTGTTTCGCTCATACAGGCGTATGCGGTTCCTCTGGGGAATCGGAAGTTGAAGCCAAAATCTGGGTTTCCTGGCACAGAAACCACGCCTCCTTCAATCACGAGAACGTCGGGCCTTTCGTTTCCAACCCTGACGGATACATCTCGCGGACGAGCCACGTCACACACGATAGCCCCTGGTTTAAGGTTTTCAGGCATGATGATCTCAGAATCGCTTGAGGTCACTGTGATAACGACATCTGCCTCAATGAGGCGCTTTAAGTCAATGATGGGTTCACCCAACCCGATCTCATTGACCACTGCTTCAGTCTTGGCCATATCCCTCCCGATAATCAGCGTCCGTCCAAACTGCCGCCCTAGGATGCGCGCACAGGTTTTGCCGATTGAGCCAGTGGCCCCGACAACCGCAAGCGTTGCTTGTGGGAAGTCGACTCCAACGAGTTCTGCAGCCTTCATCGTTCCTTCGATCGCAGTGGCAACGGTGTATGAGTTACCCGTGGTGACGGGAAGCGGCGACCGTTGGGCGATAGTGATTCCACCGTCGCCAACGACGCTGGTGAACGCACCCAAGCCCACTAAGTCGGCACCAAGTTCCTTGGCAAGTTTGGTGCAGGCGACGATTCGGTCGTAGACCACTTCGAGGGGCAACTCGCGAATCATCATGTCTGGGGTTAGTGGACAGGCAATAAACCAACCTTCCGTTTTGGCACAGGTAACGGATTCAACGGTTGCTTTCGAGGACATGACGACCGGAGACTTTCGCTTGAGGAATGCCTTCAAGATGCCCTCAGGCACATACTTCGCAATCGGATACTTTGCCGCAGCATCGCGGGGAGTTAGCGGATGGACGATAAAAGCGAATCGGGTCAACGCAACTCGAAATGTACCTCAAGTGGTTGCTACGTGCCAAAATCGCCTCCGATGCCGAGGCCGTTCATTTTCACTGGATCGAGACTTACGATTGGCATTGATGAGCGATATCGGATCCGTGAAGTGTTAACGGAACCAAATCGAAGCGTCAACCATGCTGCCGATACCCCGTTGAGAGTTGGACTGATGGTGGACGGTCAGTTGTCGTGGCTCGATGGTCCTGAGTGGACCCGTGAGTTCCTTCAGAACGGCGAGGTGCGCTTCGAACACTCTGCCTCCAAAGTGTTTATCGTCGCAAAAAATTGCCTTGGGAAGGACGAAGCCTTTTACCGAACCTTCACGATCCACAATCCAGATGATTTCACGCGAAAGGTGACCATGTTTTGGTACCACCGTCTCGAAATCAACGAATCAGATATCGGGATTACTGCTATGTATCGACCCGACCTGGACGCGACGGTTCATTACAAGGGAGGTTCCGTCTTTTGCTTTTCCGCAAGAAGCGAAACCGGCGGAATTGACCACTGGACCTGCGGATTGGCAGGGTTTGGGGGCCTTGAAGGTACTTGGAGGGACGCGGAAGATGGGCTGTTGCACGGCAACCCAATCGCTCAAGGCTCGGCGGATTCGACAATAGGTGTGGATGTTCTCGTGCCAGCCCGTGGAGAATCTGTGGTTAGCCATCGGATTGCCATCATGGACTTCCCGCATGATCCAGGGGTGACGATTCTTCATGAGACTCCGTGCTCAACAGAATCCGATCCTGACCTTGCCTTCCTTCGCGCCCACTGTCTGGCGAACGGAGCGATCATTGCTTCGTTTGATAGTGAGATTCTGGAAACCAACAGAGCGACATACAAGTACTGTTGGTTTCGAGATGGTGCCTTGGTAAGTCGTGCCCTGGCACGCCAGGGGAACGTTGAGGTCGGTGAGAGTTTTCTAGAGTTTGCGAGCCACCAAAAGGTGCCTTACCTCCAGAAATTCACGGCACGGGGAGATGTTGGAGCATCGTGGCACCCCTGGATTCGCGACGGCAAGTTTGAAACCCCGATTCAACCTGATGAGACCGCGCTGGTACTTGTTGCAGCAGAGGAGGTTCAAAGGGCTGGAGGGTATCTGGCCAGTTTCTTGAGCACTTCAGGCGTTGAGATCGTTGCCTATCTTGAGCGTGCGATTCAGCCGAACGGACTTCCTTCCGCTGGCTACGACCTATGGGAAGAGCGATATGGCACTCACACCTATTCTGCCGCGATGGTCGCTGCGGGCCTAGCGGCGGCATCTCGCCTGGGATTGTGTGATGATCATCTTGCAAACCGAGTTCGGCAAGGAATTGTCGATAACTTGTTTGACCATGGCCTGGTGCGAGGTTTAGACTCTTCGGGACAAGTCGACCAGACGGTTGATGCGTCAGTGCTCCTTTTGCCGATTATTGATCCCTATTGGATTGCATTTCCGGGAATGAAGGCGACCATTGACAGGGTCGAGGAAGCCTTGTGGGTTCAGAGCCGCGTTGGAGGTGTCGCTCGCTATCAGGGTGATTACTACTTCCGTCAATCTGAGTTGTTCCCCGGAAACCCTTGGATCATTTGCACGATGTGGCTGGCACAGGCGCGCCTGCTCGTTTTTGGCGATGCAGAGCGGGCTGTGGAACTGTACCGCTGGGCTCGCCAATGGGCCATGTCGACCGGGGCAATGCCAGAGCAGATTCATCCTGAGAGTGGAGAACCCCTCAGCGTTTGTCCGCTCGCGTGGTCTCATGCTGAGGTTTTGGAAACCAAGCGTCTTTTATTGGAAGCGGGTCAGGAACTCTGACTCTGCGTCATAGAGTTTCTCTGCCATCGCCTTGATCTCACCTGGACTGCAAACGGCGGCGGTTAGCGGATCAAGCATTAAGGCCATGGTCGCAATATCCAAATCTCGATAGATGCAGGCGTCAGCGGCAAGATCAAACATCCGCATGTTTGAGTCACAAATCGCCGCCATGTGCTTGGGTAACTCCCCAAAATGAGTCGGCTGCACACCGTTGCGATCAACAAGGCACGCGACTTCGACGCAGCCATCATAGGGAAGATTGTCGATCAGGCCGTCGTTGGCAACGTTGCCGTGAACGACGACTGGCTGGTTCTTCTCGATCGCTTCTACGATCCAAGAACCGTACTCGACACTTCTGGTCCAATCGATCGGCTCTTCACCCGAAAGCAGTCGTTGTCGCTTGGCATCCTGTTCCTGTCGCCAGCGCGGCCAGTTGTTGGCATAGAAACCCTCTTCGCCCCTGTATCCAGTGTCGGTGTACTTTTCGAGGAGGTCGGGTCGCTTGCGATAGTAGGGAAGGTACTCGCTGAGGTGGCCGCTGGACTCGGTGATAAAGGCTCCGAAGTGAAGCATCATGTCAGTACGCACCGGCTCGGCCTTGGCAAATTCGCTTGAACGGTCCTCTGCCTGCGCGAACAGATTGGGATAGAGAGATCCTTCGGGGCCATCGAATTCGGTGAACCAGGCCAAGTGGTTGATGCCGGCGCACTGCCATCGAACATCCTCATAGGCAACTCCAGCGTACTTGGCAAGCATTCTTGAGGTGCCTTGGACGCTATGGCAGAGGCCAACTGTGTTCATGAAACTCGTGCGTTGTGCGGCGAGGCACATGATGTTCATTGGATTGGTGTAGTTCAGCACCAGGGCATTCGGGCAGAGTTCTTCGCAGTCGCCGAGGATCTCCAAATAGACTGGAACCGTTCTGAGCGCTTTCATCAGCCCACCAGGGCCAATGGTGTCCCCTATGTTTTGGCTGACGCCAAACTCCAGTGGGATGTCGTTGTCATACCGAACGCACTCAAGCCCACTGACCTCAATGGAGTTGACAATGTAGTCCGTTCCTTCGAGAACCTCGCGTCGGTCGGTAGTTGCTATCACCTGCCATTTGTCCCCTCCAACCATTTCCATCAGACGCTGGGCCAACTTGAGCCTGCTTTCATCAACGTCTACGGGGCGGAGCGATCCGCCACTATTTCCGGGAATCTGGACGATGTCTTTGAGAATCGAATAGGTGAAGAAACTCCCGGCGCCGAGCATAGTGACGTTCAGAGGGCGGATCGTTGAGTCGGGCATCAACCATGTGTACCCGAGTTGACCAGTTCCCAGACCTGTTCTAGGCGTTCTCGCCCCTTAACTTGGAGCATGCCAATGTCTCGGAAGGTGAACTGGGCTCCGCAGGCAGTCTTCGTCGCGTCGTCCACCAGAATGGCCGTGCCACGCTCCTTGTTTAACTGTTCCAACCTTGCCGCCAAGTTGACCGAATCACCAATCAACGTGTAGTTCAAGCGATCTTGGCTACCGACATTTCCCACCAAGCACTCGCCGGAAGCAATGCCAATCCGCAACTGGAACGGATAACCCTCAATTCGCAGTAGCCGAACTGCCTCCACGCATTCGAGGGCTGCTTTGCACGCCTCGGTTTCTGGCGTGGCGAGATTCTCAGGTGCTCCCCAGAATGCCATGATTCCATCGCCCATGTACTTGTCTACAGTGCCCTGATTTGCTTGTATGGCCTTGGTCAAACGGTCCAAGTATTGCCCGAGCGTGGCAAACGTTTCGTCGGTGCTATGGGACTCAGCGTACGAAGAAAAGCCTTGAAGATCGCCAAAAAGTGTTGTTACTCGCTTCCTGTCTCCCCCGAGAACTGCCTCCCGATCCTCCTGAACGAGAACCTTGACATATGCCGACGGAACCAGTCTTGAGAAGGATGCCATCGCTTTTCGAAGTTTCGACACGGAAGTGACCAGAGCCTCTACTTCAACAATTCTTGACTTTGGGAGTGGATCGTCACTTACGTCAAGGCGGGGTAGGCGCCCCGCCTCACTTGTGAAATGACTTTAAGGGCGCGCCATCTTTGATGCGAGCCCGGAGGTTGGCAGGAAACTTAAAACGAGGGCAATCCCGGCGACGATCAGGAGAGTGATAAGCGTCTGGTTGATTCCACGAAGCAGGTCATCTTCTGGCATGAGGCTGACAATGATCCAGTTCGGGTTGAACTGCTGATTCACTGGCACGAACCCGCCGAGAATGCGCCCGCTGCTGACTTCGAGATTGAGTGTCCCTGCAGTGTCCCCAGTTTTAGCGACTGAATCCACCGCCTCGCTTGTAACATCGTCGCTGGAGATAGTCTTGGTCGCAAAGTTGAACGCGTCGCTTCCCCTAGCAATAACTCGCATGGCCTCGTTCTCACGCCGCTCGAGGATGAGGATCTGCCCATTGTCGCCGAGCTTCACCGTGCTGATAAAGGACCGCAAGTCTTCCAGCGAGACATCTGCTGTGACAACCGCTCTTAGCGCCCCTGCTGAGGAGTACACGGGAATCGCATGAGTAACTCCTAGTTCGCCGGGCCCTTCAATACTTCGAAAGGTGTAGGTTTGCGTCCAGACAGGCTTCTTAGCAACTGATGCCGCTCTGAAAAAGGGCCGTTTTCGGGGATCGTAGTCCGCCGACGCTTCAGCGAGCACGAGAATGTTCGACTTGTAGGTTCTGCGAGTCGCCGTTCCATTCCCGTTCTGTTTGCAGATTTGGTAGTACAGGTCTTGACCGCGTCTTTCCACGTGGGTGTAGTCCCCGTTTTTTGAGAGGCTGACACTCGCAAAGGTCAACTGAGTATTCGACTTAATCAGGTCCTTTAGAAGTTCTTCAAAATCCTCGGTGGTTGGTTCGTTACGCAACCTTTGAAGTCTCGATGACAACAACTGCGCGGCATGTTCAACGGAGTCAATCTCGCTCTGCACATATCGTCGGACCAGTGCGCCAGAGAGGGAGATGTTGCTTCTTGAGATTGATTCGAGGTTCTCGCGAACTTGAATATAGGATAATCCGAGGATGATCGCCGTAGTGCCCAACAGGACGCCGATCATCATGAGGGCGATTTGGACTCTCAGCCGCATTGGCCTATTCTACGACCAAAGTTTATGTCGACGATGTTCGAACAAACCGTCCCCAATCGCCCAAGTACATAACTTCCTCTTCCAAGACGACCCCAAAGCGGTCGTGAACGGCAGTCTTGGCAATGTTGGCGAGGGTTCTAATCGCGCTCGCGGTTGCTTGCCCGACGTTGAGGATGAAGTTGGCATGTCTCTGCCCAAACATGGCACCTTCACGACGATAACCTCTCAAGCCGACATGCTCAATCAAATAGCCAGCAGGTACAACCCCTGCCTCTTTAAGTTTCGGTGGTAGAGAAGGGAGCGATCTGGCAAGTTCGGGATCATTCACATTCTTGAAAAATGAACCCGCTGATGCGGGAGGAGGTTGTTTGGAGATGCGCTGACGTTGATAATCGCGAGCCTCCTCATAGATATCGTGTTGCTTTCGTCTCGGTAACTCAAACTTGGCTCGAAGCAATCCGGCCTGTCTGGGATTCTCTGATCGCAAGACAGAATCGCGGTACTTGAACTCCATCCAGGACGGCGGCACCCAATGTCGTTCCGACCCTACGACGATTTCCAGTGCCGTCAAGAACTCTGACACGTTGCTGCGGTAGGCGCCCGCATTGCTTACGAGCGCTCCACCAAGCGTGCCGGGGATACCGACGGCGTATTCCAACCCACCAAGCCCTCTTTGTGCGCATTTGAGGAATAGTTCTTGGAAGGAAACCCCGGTATCGGAGATCACCGTCCCATCGGTTGAGAATTCTATGTGACGGCTACGATTAACGATGACCAATCCATGAACCCCGTCGTCGGCTGGCAAGATGTTGCTACCTGCACCGAGAAGACAAACGGGAATGGTTTCGGACTGGGCGCGCGCCAAGAGTTCGCCAAGTTGTTCAGTTGACGTTGCGATGGCAAAGAACTCGGCAGAGCCGCCCGCTCTCAGTGTCGTAAACGGCACCAAGGACACATTCCGGTCAATGGGGATCAAGGCTGCCATCTTAAGCGTGAACTCCAGGAATTGGCTTTGGCGTGCTGATGCTGGGCTCAATCAAATATTCGGGCACGACGGCGAAGGGGTCCACGGGCTCAAGGCCGTGGGCGATCAGTTCTCCAAACCTGAGTGGATTGGGATAAACGGGATTCTCGACACCTGTACCGAATCCAACAGAGTTCTTGGGCCGTTCGGTCACTCTCACCACCTCGCTACCGGGCTCTCGCACAAACCACTCGCCTTTCTTACTTGGAAAAGAGACGACGGAATTAGGATCAATAAGGTCAAAACTAGAGGCGACATAACAAGGCTTCCCAAGGGCAAACGCCATCGTCTTTGCCAAGGTCGCAGAAACGCGAACTCCGATGAAACTCCCAGGGCCAATGTCTGCTGCAAAAGCCGTTGCGTCAGATACTGCCATTTTGACCTCAGAGAGGAGTTCATCCAAGAGTTTCAGGCAGACGCCGCTCGCGTTCGTTGACGACTGTTCTTGCGCGACTCTTGACCAGTTGTCGCCAATCAAGGCCACCCCAACCATGGGGCTTGAGGTGCTTAGGGCAACGATCACGGCTGGACTTCGACGAACAACTTCTGGATCAGGTCATTCAGAACCGGCGCGACCTTTTCGTATGATTTCGCATCGTCTAAGGAATACGTAGCCATCCAGGCCAAATCCTTGTTTAGTCCGACAAACTCAAGTGTTACGCGTGACCCTGAATCAGTCGTCCCGGTTCGCTTAACCCATGCGACCGTTGCCCCCGAACCTGCGACTAAGGGGCCTTTGTCTTCACGTAGCAAAACGGATTTGAAAGTATCTAGACTCTTGCCGGAGGCTTGCCCAAGCATTTTGCCGGGGGCGGAGTCGTCTCCAACCTTCCACGACTGGAAGGTAAGACTGCCTTGAATTTTTGGATTCTCCAGGATCAGACTGCTATCCTTCACCTTGAGCGTCCAACCTTCTGGTAGGTAAACGCTGGTTTTTAGTTCTCCAACCTCGATTGGGATCACCTGCGAGCCACGAACTGGTTCACCATTTTTCGTGTTTCGTGGCTTCATGAGCGTTGGAGGCTTGACGGTTGGGATAATCTCCGGTGCTCGATCAGGAGATTCGGATGCCGGGAGTTTTCCGTCAACCGTTCGCAGCGACTCAAGACACTTCCGCCACGCGAGTTCGGCTTGGTCTGCCACGTCCGTCGGCGAAATAAGAATGAACCGGAGTTTGCGCGGGCTGGCCGTATAGAGAAGGCCAGAAAAGAAAGTCTGGTTGCCTTGCTCCCCGTTGATGTTTGCTTTTGTCAGGAGCATTGGAACGCCGAGAACCTCTTCCTGCCATTGCCGTTCGACGGTCCGGCGGTGCTGATCAGCACTCGCTTTCTCGACGTTCTGCCAAACTTCGACTGCTGCCCGGAAGTCGATGTCAAACAGTTCCAGAGTTGCGGACTTGCCTTCGGAAATGGGAATGCTGAGATTGGTTCCGGTCGCGGTTTCGCTGCGTTTCCATGTCGCCGGATAAGTGAACTCGAAGCCCATCTTCTCGTTCTTATAGACTGCATCCTGTGGCGACACGAGCAGTGAGAGGGCTACCAAAGTGGCAAGTTGAATCATTCCTCTAGTTTGAACGATCCGGGACGGGCAGTAGGATCACGAATTTGGCACCTTCGCCTTCCTTTCCACCCTCGAAGATTCCCCCACCATGCGAATCAACGATCCCCTTGACGATGGAAAGCCCGAGTCCCATCCCTTTGACACGTCCGCTGAAAAAGGGCTGGAAGATGAGGTCCTTTTTCTCGTCGGTCACTCCCGGCCCGCTGTCTTCAATCTCGATTTTGACGTACTGTCGGCTGGGCCGAAGGCCACCCTTACGGATTTCAATGTTAGAGGCAACGCCTGTCGCCACGCGCATTCTGCCCTCAGTGACGTAGTTAAATGAGTTTTCGATTAACTCAGATATCGCGCGGCGGAACTTTGTCCCGTCAAGATTTATCGACGGTAGCCCCTCGGCCAACTCGACTTCAAGTTGGACCGGACTCCGGCGCGGGAAAACTTCCTTGACCGTTTCCTTGACAATTGAGTTCAAGTCGGTGAGGCTGAGGTCGAGTTTGGTTGCGGTTAGAAAGTCGCGGAAGTCTTGGAGAATCTCCTCGACTCTTGTGACGTTGGTTGAGAGGCTCCTTTGGAGCGACTTCAACTCGTTGATGTCGGGCTCACGAACGTCCAAAAGGTGTCCAAGTTCGTTGACGTCGCCTTTCAACGCAAAGACCCGATTCCCGATCATATGCGAACTCTTGGCACTCAGTTCGCCCCAAGCGGCCATACGCTCAGACTCGATTTGCTTTTTCATCCCACGAACGTGCTCAAGGCCAAGCCCAAACTGCTCGGCGATGGTCATCAGAACCCGTTCATCGCTCTCATTGAATCGGTTATCAATGTATTCGTTATCGGAATGGCGACGAACGGCTCGGATTGCTCCGATGGATCGGCCTCGGTACATGACCGGAACGCAGAGAAAACTCGCGACCTCTTCGCTGGGAAACTCGACGTGACGTGCCTTCCAGCGTGGGTCCTTCTGGGGATTGGTTTCCAATCGGATTGGTTCTCCCATTTCGCAGACCCATCCTGTGCATCCCTCACCCTTCTTGTATCCAATCTCGCCAACGCGATCGTGCAGGGGACCGACGGAACCCTTTAGCACGAACATGTCGCGAGGAGGATCGAACAGGAATATGGAGCAGGCCTGGAATAGCAACGTGTCGCTTGTGATGTGCAGGACCCGCTCAATCAACTGATCTTCGTCGGATGATGCGTCTAGCGCCTTGCCAATCTCGATCAGCGCTTCTTGGTCGGTGATGGCGACATTGCGCTCAATGACCATCGAGATCAGTAAGCCGATTTCCTCGCACAACTCATATTCGTCCAGAGTGTAAGCATGGGGCTTGTCTGACTCGATGTTCAAGACGGCCCTAACCCTGCCAAACTGATCACGTACTGGAACGGCGATCTCGCTGATCGTCGTGCCAAAGAGGTTTCGATATCGAGGTTCGTCAGCGACGTTCCCGGTCATCAGCGGGGCGCCCGTGGCAGCAACGTACGCCACGATTCCATCGCGCTTGCCTATGTCGATCTTGAAGACCTGTTCCTCTAGACCTGCGCCCCAGTCGCCACCTGC
>CALMEF010000309.1 GCA_937862825.1 uncultured Armatimonadota bacterium | reverse complement strand
CAACAGTCTTCGCCACGACGTACTCATCTTTGAACCAATAGGCGAATCCTGTGACCTCAGTGTTCTCAGGCAGATTCATCATAAAATCCACCTCGTCCGCCCAATCAGGATTCGTCGCAAAGGTCAACTCAAGTCGCGACGTCCCATACGCTCCGTACGCGTGAAACTCGGCCTTTAGCGCCTTGGGCGTGACACCGCCCGCCTCCTCACCTACCGGGGCAACAACGAACTGAGCCCTCGCAACACTAGACAGAACGACAGCGGCAATGAACAGCCAGGTTCTTAGCACAACTTGAACTCTTACCCCATTTCCCGCTCAAGCCTCGTCCCCAGACTTCGTGTTTAAACGGCGTGACATGGGACATCGGGGCGGCCGCTCTCGTATATGCAAGGAATGAGTTTGACCACCGCATCCTTTGCAGCCCACTCCGAAAACTCCCCACTTGCACCATGGTCCTTTGAACGAAGGAACCCCGGGGCGAACGATGTTCTGATTGAGATATTGTTCTGCGGCGTGTGCCATACCGATATTCACTTCGCTAGAAACGAGTGGGGGAACGCTGTCTATCCGATGGTCCCCGGTCATGAGATCGTTGGCGTCGTCTCTCAGGTTGGCTCCGAAGTTACGAAGTGGAAGGTTGGTGACAAGGTTGGCGTTGGATGCTTCGTCGACTCCTGCCGAAGTTGTGCGGCGTGCGCATCTGGCGAAGAACAGTACTGCGAAAACGGAGCGACCTTCACGTACAACGCGCCAGACAAGGTGAGCGGCGGAATGACCTTCGGTGGTTATTCAACTCAAATCACGGTGGATGAGAACTATGTTGTCCGCGTGCCAGATTCGCTTCCGCTCGGTGCCGCCGCACCACTACTCTGCGCAGGAATCACAACTTACTCACCGCTACGCCACTTTGGCGTCAAGGAAGGCACTAGGGTTGGCGTCGTTGGTCTTGGCGGCTTAGGGCACATGGCTGTCAAGTTTGGGCGTGCAATGGGCGCGCACGTCACTGTGCTAAGCCACTCCGATTCGAAGAGAGACGACGCTCTTCGGTTGGGCGCGCATGAGTTCATTTCAACAAATAACCCTGAGGTCTTCGAAACCCACGGTGACCAGTTCGAGTTCATTGTGGATACGGTATCGGCCCAGCACGACTTGAACCCTTACCTAAACCTTCTTGGACTCGACGGCCGCATGGTCCTTGTCGGCCTTCCCGAGCCTTCACCCGTCGCGGCATTCCCACTGATCTTCAAGCGAAGATCACTCAGTGGCTCCTTGATAGGAGGAATTCGTGAAACCCAAGAAATGTTGGACTTCTGCGCTCATAAGGGAATCACCTGCGACATTGAAGTGATTCCCATGTCAGCCATCAACGAAGCCTATGAGCGCATGCTCAAGAGCGACGTGAGATACCGATTTGTCATCGACATGGCAAGTCTCAAGTCCTGACCTTCGACATTAGGGATTAATGGTCACGGTGTTTGTCACCGTGACTCCTCCCCGTATTGCCGTGATCGTTACGGTAGTCGAACTGCCAACCAAGCCCGCCGTCACGCTAAGCATCTTCGACGTTAGACCGGCTGGAACCAAGACCGCCGAGGGTAACACGAAGTAGGGCGAGTTCGATCGTAGCGCCACATTGGCTCCTCCGGCGGGTGCCACTACCGACAGGGTCACGTTCACGGACGTGGTCTGTCCACTGAGCAGGGTGTTGGGCGTGGCGGCGATTGAGCGTACTGTGGTGGGCTGAATCCCAACGGTGTACGACTTCGACGCACCACTATAGGAGACGGTGACGACGCCCGAGGTGGCCACAGAAACCGGACTCGATCCTATTTCAAAGGTTCCCGTTCGCGAACCCTCTTCGACGACCATACTCTCTGGAACACTAAGCACGGTCCCAGTTCTTGTCACGCCAATGGTGATTCCACCAACTGGTGCCGGACCGGTGAGGGTAACCAAGCCTTGCCCGGTTTCACCTCCACCAAGCGTTCGCGGCGCAACGGAGAAACTGCTAAGAACCGGCCTGGCGACCGTCATCGCAGCGGCACGCGTAAGACCTGCTCTTGAGACGGTCACAATCACGTTCGTACTCGTTGCTACCGGCGCAGTTTGAAGGGCGAAGATTCGGCTCGTCTGGTAACTCCCAATCTTGACCGTCTCTGGAGCAGTCACCACCGGGTTGTTCGTAGACACCATGACGTTTGCGCCGCCCAGTGGTGCCTGGCCATTAAGAGTCACGGTCGCCGAAGCGTTGTTGCCGCCCGTAACCGTGGTGGGGTTGATCGTAAGACCCGACAGAACCGCACGATTGACATTCAACGTGCCAGCCCTCATACCCCCGCCATGAGACGCTTCGATACGAACTCCGGTTAGGGTCCCTGTGGGCTGGGTGACAATCTCAAACGATCCGACTGTTTGACCACCCGCAACTTGAACAAAGTCAGGGACCACTGCAATCGAGTTCATGGAAATCAAGAAAACCGTGGCCCCAAGGGCAGGAGCGGGACCGTTGAGCGTTACCGTTCCGGTTCCATTCTCGCCTCCCATGACCGTAGACGGTGAGAAGGTGAGGTTGATGGGAACTGGCGGTTTCACCGTAAGAATAGTCGTCAC
>CALMEF010000308.1 GCA_937862825.1 uncultured Armatimonadota bacterium | reverse complement strand
GATCTTCGCCCTGGTTGGCTTGAACTCTAGCGGCTTCTTGACTCCATCGCGAACAACTGTGATCGTCACACGCGTTCCCGCTTTGCCACGGATGCGGCTGACGATATCGTCGATGTCCTTCCCCGCCATTGGAGCCCCATCGACGTTTGTGATCAAATCGCCGACCTTCAAACCAATCTTCTGTGCCGGTCCATCATCGAAAACAACAGCGATTTTTGCGCCCGCTGGATCCGGTGAAAGTCGTGCACCAACGCCAACGAAGTTCGCGCTTGTCTCCATCGCAAACGCTTGGGTTTCCTTGGGCTCCATGAACATGGTGTGAGGGTCGCCAAGAGAAGCCATGAGGCCTTCCATACCTGCATACTTAAGCGACCTCCCGTCAAACTCCTTGTAATAGCCAGCAAGAATGGTTGAGTACGCCTCCGAGAACATCTGATTTGGCGCGATGGCAGCACGCTTGGGCTTTGCGTTCAGCAACGCTCCCATTGTCTCACCATTGGGCAACGAACCTCTGCTGATGTCCCGCCAAGCGTAGCCGAAGGCAAAAAGCCCAAAGAGCAAGACACAGAAACCGATGAACTTGAGGAATTTCATTTCTTCACCTCCGAATACTCAGCGACCGCGAGCGTGTAACCGGTTCCATTCGGAAACTCGTGCAACTCAATCAAGATTGGATCACCAGCGGTCTTACCGACCACAGTCGCAATCCCCTTCGACTTCAGCGCACGAGCAAAAACCTCTGCGGCACCACGAGTGCCTTCGTCAACGATCAACTTGATCGGTGCCGTAACGTTGCCACCTTTCGACACTTTCAGTTCCATCGTCTCATTCTTGCGCTCTCGGGTTAAGTAACCATAGGTGCCAGGCTTTGCCACAACCTCAAGACAAGACATTAGCGTTGCTCGATCACCCATCGAAAGACCTCGTAAGTCAATTTCCACCGGAGTGGAACCCGATACCAGTTCACGCAACGACCGCTCTGCCCCGGGGCCAAATCGGAACGCGTTGACCTGCACTTCTCCTTTTGATAAACTTGCTTCATCGACGGCAGTGCCACGCTTCCACGCGACCTTGAGAGAACCGGAAGTACCAAGGAACAGTTTCTCAAATGCTCGCATCGGCATAATCCCGTTCTTGGTCTTGTCCCGCATCTCTTTGCGCGCTTTTTAAGACACTTCGCTCGGGGTGTTTTTGTCAGTAACCAACTTACGAAATGCTTCAATCTCGTCACTGTTGATCACCCAGTGATTGTCGATGGAAGTGATGACGTCACCCGGGCGAAGTCCCGCCTTGTCAGCAGACCCACCTTTAGCGATTTCTGCGACGATCAGCCGCGGAAGCCGAACCGCTCCCGGCTCGTCTTTCTCATTCGCATATCGCAAGATGAACGCTGCACCAATGCCTTGGAACTTCCCTGCCAACGCATCTTTGTAAGCAGCGAGGTTCTTCGCGTCGAAGTACAAGCAATGGGGGTCGTCAAGGCGGGTCACCATCCCTCGGACCGCACCGTCCGCTAACTTCA
This sequence comes from uncultured Armatimonadota bacterium, assembly GCA_937862825.1. Lineage (GTDB taxonomy): Bacteria > Armatimonadota > Fimbriimonadia > Fimbriimonadales > Fimbriimonadaceae > CALMEF01. The sequence continues at coordinate 6,855 of CALMEF010000308.1, read as the reverse complement.
TTTGGTCGGCAATGTCATCAACGTATTCGCTCTTGAGTAAATCCGCAAGTTGATCGAAGTACGCGCTTTCAGGAATATCCTGGTCCTTCCCCGCCGACGCAACAAGTCCAGCCAGACTTGGTTGACTCGCGGAAGTCAACCCAAGGTCGACAGAGTTTCGGTACGCGGTGCCCGAGATCACAGCCACAGCACCGAGCGCCACGCCAACCGTAGCCAAAATGCCCTTCTTCACTTCACTCATAATCGGTTCAACAGAAGCCCAAACTCTGGGGTTCAGATATTGTCCTACGCTTTAGACGTCGGAATCAAGCACAAATGAGTAGAAAATCCGTAAACTTCACCCCCATGCGCCTTTCGGGACTCTTGCTCTTGTTGCCTACAACCACTTTAGCCCAATCTGATATCGTTGGTAAAGATCGTTTTCCCGAATTTCGGAACTTTGGGGGATTTTCGGGAACAGTCATTGGAGTTGATGAGAATGGTCATGCCGGCATCCGTGGTGCAGTGGGCATTAGCACTCCGATAGCCCACTCTCTGGGGCGCAATCAATGGGTGCTCGGAATCGGCAATACGTCGTTTCGTGGCGGACTTCGCTTCTTTCAAGATAAGAACGCCTTGGCTGATGGGACCGCCTGGGGCCAAGTCGGATTCTCCACCCCATATGGCAACATCTCGCTGGGCGGGATGGTCCTGAGCACCAAACTCGACAACGTGATGAACCTACAGTTCACTCCAAAAACGGAGTGGGACAACCTCGCGGTAGCCATCGGCGTCCAGGATGTTTTCAGTTCGGGAGGATCCAGCGGTGAGGCGATTGATCTCCCATCCGGTGGTGGGAACAGTCGCTCACTCTATGCGGTTGCGACCGTCAAGCTACTTGAGGGCGCTTATCTTTCCGTTGGTACGGGAACCAGGAGGTTCGAAGGGATATTCGGAAACATTTCAGCGAATGTAAGCCGGTCACTGAAGGCTGTGGTGGAGCATGACCGGTTTAACTGGAACTACGGTCTCTCCGCAGAGATCGGATCTATGCAACTGGAGAATCGCACGTTCACTTGGAGCGCGTTCGTCGGCCAGATCCGTGGCAGATACTGGACGTGGTCCGTTGGAGTGAGGTTCTAGGTAATGCTGGCTGCGCTCTCCGTTCTCATCCTGTCGCAGGAAACGAGAAAGCCATCGCTTACCGGAAACATTGTCAAGCATCCTGACTTTGAGTCCAAGTTCCTCGGAAACAAGCGGGATATTTGGGTCTATCTTCCGCCCAACTATCGGGACGAGCAAAAGCGCAAGTTCCCGATCCTGATTCTTCACGACGGACAGAACGTTTTTGACGGAATGACCTCGTTCATTCCGAATAAAGAATGGAGAGCCGACGAAACCGCGGAGGCCATGATCAATGCGGGACTCATGGAGCCCATCATCATTGTCGCGGTCTCCAACGCGGGCGTAGCACGCGGCGATGAGTATCTAGCCACCCGAGGCAAGGCGGGCCGCACGGAAATCGGCGGCAAAGGCGACCTTTACGGCAAGTTTCTCGTGGACGAGGCCCTGCCGTTCCTTGCAAAGACATATCGCGTTGACACCCGACCAGAAGTGACGGGTCTCTGCGGGTCTTCCCTCGGCGGGTTGATCACCCTCCACTTAGGCTTGAGCACAAAGCGGTTTGGCCGACTCGGTGTAGTATCCCCTTCCGTTTGGTGGAATAACCGTGAAGTACTCGGCGAAGTCGCCAAGGCAAAGTTGACTTCTCGACCACGTATCTGGCTCGACATGGGCGGCGAAGAGGGCAAGGATGGACTTCGCGATGCTCGTGATCTTCGAGATGTCCTACTCAAGCGAGGTTGGACAAATAAAAACCTACGCTACTACGAGGAGCCAGGTGCTCAGCACAATGAAGACGCGTGGGCTCGCCGATTTGACCTCATCCTCGGTTTCCTTTACGGTCGATCCTAGCCGACGACTACTTGCGGAACATCCGCCAACCGAAGAAACCGATTAACCCAGCGGAAATGAACCACGCGGGCAACGTGTTGACATCTCGCGTAAACCGCATGCGGTTGAGAGGCATCCAGATCACTTCAGACCTACCGATGACGTCTTCACGAGGGACGAGACCCCAAGCGCGGCCGTCGTACGATCCGTTCCGGTTATCTCCAACCATCAGCAGATAGCCTGGCGGAATCTTTTCGGCAGGCAGCGCGCGCAACTCCTCCATCATTTCCGGCGAGTTCGCAATGAACTTTGGCGCCGTCATGTCCTGGTTGACAATGGACGACGACATATTGACGGGCCAATACTCGCCCTTGTATTTGACGAGTTTCCAGTCATAAATCGGCTTCTCTTCGACGTAAGGCTCGGTGATCGCCTTTCCGTTTCGAACGAGCGTGCCATTTCGAATTTCGATCAGGTCCCCGGGGACGCCAAGACACCGCTTGATGAAATCGACGTTGACTTGACCATCGGGATCGATTTGTGATCTGTTCACCGCCGTTAACGGAGGACGGAAAACGATAATGTCTTGGAACTGCGGTTCCGAGTACCGATAGATCGCTTTGTTCGCGATGATAAAGTCGCGGATTTGCAGCGTCTGCAGCATGGAGCCAGACGGGATCGTGAATGCCTGGATGAAATACGGACGAATGATCAGAAAGACGAACACGCCGGCATAGATCAGGGCGTCCAATGCTTCGTTCAAGAAGCGCCCTGCGGTGTGCATCCCGGTCCGCTTGTGAGCCGGGACTTTAGCCAGAAACGGATAGAGGAATATCCTCAGGATCGTGCAGATTCCCACGAACGCCAACACTTGGCTGAGCGGGGTACGCGCTAACTTGTCGACCCATGAGGACTCGACAACTTCTTGACCAAAAAGGTGGTGAAAGAACACTGAGCCTTAGCGCTTCTCTTTGATTCGTGCGTCCTTACCGACCTTTGTGCGCAGGTAATACAGTTTTGCGCGTCGGACCTTACCGCGTCGAAGCACTTCGAACTTTGAGGCATTCGGCGAGTGCAAGGGGAAGGTTCGCTCGACACCTACACCGCTCGTGATCTTTCGTAAGGTCACGGTTTCGCTAATGCCGCCATGCTTGATGGCAATAACCGTTCCCTCAAACATCTGAATTCGCTCCTTGTTCCCTTCGCGAACCTTTACGTGAACCCGAACGGTATCGCCAGGGTTCATTGAGGGCAGATCGCTCTTGATACAAGGCTCTGCAACGGATGTTAGAATGGCACCTTTTGACATGACAACTGCTCCGGCGTTTTTCGCGGCTCAATATGATAGCAGATTTTGGAAGCCCGAGTGTTGTGTCATTCCACCATCACCTCAACTGCTCCAGTAATTCGACATGTTGCCAACAATTGGCCTATGACAACGGCGACTCGAACAAAACTCAATCTTGGCTGTGGGCACGATGTGCGGGAAGGATGGGTGAACGTAGACAAGTTCCCGGCAAGCGACAGCGTCGTTCAAGCCGACTTCCCCTACCTTCCCTTCGAAGACAACACCTCCGAAGAGGTTGTCCTCAGCCACGTTCTCGAGCATTTCGGATACGCCGAAGGTGAGATTCTGGTCCGGGAGATCCATCGCGTCTTAGGCCCTGGTGGCGTCGCGACGATTGAGGTGCCCGACATCAACTGGTGCCTGGCTCAGTTTCTGGGTGCGCCGGAACCGAATGGATACACCAACCCTCAGAACGATTACAACACTAGCCACAAGTGGGGTCTTTGGGCTCAAGCGATTTGGGGGGACCAGCATCACGACGGCCTCTTTCATAAATGGGGTTACACCCCTCATCGACTTTTGAACTTGCTTCACCATTGCGGATTCAATCAGGTCAACATCGACTTCGTGCCCTCGCACGGCGTTCAATGCCTCCTGGCGCGGGCCACAAAGGCATAATGAAGTGTGTCTCGGTGGTGGATCGGATTCCTGGCAGTGCTTTTGGCCTGCTCGGCAATCCTGACTCAGCGAGGCACCAACCCCAGTCTCCTCGACGATAGCGACACAGTTGGCATCCTCAAGGGCATTGAGGAACGGCAATCGCCGGTTTCGTGGTTCGGCACAGATTGGCCGCTCGAAAACCACTTCTACCGTCCGATTTCAACGCTGACGTTTGAGTCAGATCGCTTCCTCCACGATTCCAATGCGGCTGGTTTTGGTCTGACAAATGCACTTTTGGCGTGCCTATGTGTTATCGGCACTTACCTAGCGGCCCTTAGCTTGACGCGACGAACTGGAGCCGCAGTTTTTGCGGCGCTTTGGTTTTTGCTAGCCAATCTGGATGTACCGCAACGGCTATCGTGGCTTTTCTGGCTGGTACCGTTGGGCTTGGCAACGTGCCTACTGCCGAAGCGCCGATTTGGCCCGGCCTTAGTCGCTTCGCTGATTGCCTGGTTTGCGGCGACCGAGTTTCATCGGGAGCCTGACTTGTACTACCGGATGATCGGCTGGATTCCAGGACGAACCGCTTCGACCATGACCGTTTTTGCCCTGCTGGCGATTGCCCTCCATGCATATGCCGTTTGGGTTTCGTCGCGACCCAGCCCATTGCCGGAAACGTCGACCGATGTACCTGCGACTAAGAGTTCGGTTCAGGCTGAACTACGACCTTCTGCAGCGTGGTGGCTGCAAAGTAGGTCGCTAGTGTGCCTACTTCTGGCTCTAGGGTCGTACGAGCAAGCGGTCACTGTGCCGTTCATCATGTTGCTAACCTGGGGTTGGTTTAGGATGCAACGATATCGGCCTACGCTGTGGCCAGTTTTGGCGTCATATGGCTTGCTCGTCTGCTATGTGGCCCTGCGCATGGTTATCCTTGGAACTGAGGTCAGCCGGTATCAGGACCAGCAGTTCCGGGCAAGTTCGTCGGTGTTTTGGTCGTGGACGGAGTACGCACTCCCTGGGCTGTTTGGCTTTTGGGCAAACTTGCGAGCGTGGGTCGGGTTTGAAGGTCTACTCTTGCCCGGCTTCTGGATTGCCTTTCTTGGCTTGGTGGCAACCGTTGTGACCCTCGTCATTGCATGTAAGCGGTTCCGATCCTGTCCCGCTGCCCAAATCACACTTTACGGATGGCTGGCATCCAGCATCGCCTTTGCACCGATGGCGTTTCTCAAGCACTTCGACCATTACCACTACTTACCAATGGCCCTACGAAGCCTCACCGTTGTGGGAGCCTTGTGGATGTTCGCGAAGATCTGGGTTAGCGCAGCGTCGCTCCCAAGCGTTCAAGCGCCGCGACGACTCCATCCCGCACCTGGTTCGCTTCCTCGTCCGTGAAGTTGGCCCCGTGCTTGCGAAGTTGCAGTGCAATCGCCAACGAATGATGGCCAACAGGAATCGTCTTCCCGTCATAGACATCGAAAAGCCACGACTTTTCGAGTTCTGCACCAGCAGCCTCACGAACTGTCGCCTCCACGGTTGCATACGGAACCGACTTTTCAATGAGAATGGCTATATCACGTCGAACAGCAGGATTCTTGCTGAGCGGAATCAACTTCGGAGACCGCTCTTTTCCATCCAAGACCTTGTCAAGATTGATCTCACCAAGGACCGTGTCTGCGGGCAGGCCCAAGGATTCCGCTAAGTCGGGATGAATCTGGCCGAAGACACCCGCTCCGTTCCAAACTGAGGCTTGTCGGGTCGGATGCAATCGGGCATCGCCGGATTGCCCAACGTCAAGGCCCAAGCCAATTGCAGCGGCAACTTCGCCGACGAGCCGCTTGCCGTCGAAAAAGTCGAACCTCGAAGACGTTCTGCCGATCGAAGAGGGTTCTGCCGGTCCGTAGATGACGAACCCAACAGCGGAGTGCTCCTCAGATGCGGAAAACACTTTGCCGTGCTCGAAGAGCGTGATTCGTTCCGATCGATTTCGCAGCGCGCTCTCGGCAATGCCCGGCAGCAACGAGTTCCGTAAGAGGCATAGGTCCGGATCGAGAATGTTTCGAGGACCAACTCGCTCGCCAACGGCATCCAGCGGACTTGCGCCGCGCAGCGAGTGGTTCATCACCTGAATCATCCCAGCACGCACCAAGGCGTTTCGAACGCGGTCAACCCCGTCCTCGACGCCCCAAACGCCGCCTAGAGTGGTCACACCCCGTGGGAAGTCCTCGGGAATCTTGTCGTAGCCGTGAACGCGACCAAGTTCCTCAACCAAATCATCTTCCCGGATCAAATCGAATCGCCAAGTCGGGATGCCGACTCGGAAGGGCTCGCCATCCCCTTCGACTCGCATGCCCAGTCGCTCAAGATAACCGCGAGCAGCGTCGGTTTCAATCGGCATACCGAGCAACTTCACGGCGCGACTCATCCGCAGTTGAACTGTTTTCGCTTCGGGCTTGACAGGCCAAACGTCGGTTAGCGCAACCGGGGCCAGCCCAAGCAAGTCGGCAAAGCGGTTCATTGCGGCAACCACGAAGGCGGGATCAACGCTGCGCTCGAAGCGGTAAGAGGCCTCCGTTGAAAGTCCAAGTTCCTTTCGCGTCCGCCGAACCGACGTGTTCAGAAAGTGCGCGGACTCAAGAAGCACCCGAGTCGTGGATTCGGAGACTTCGGTTTCCGCGCCACCCATCACTCCGGCGGCAGCAATCGCGCGCTCGGCATCACAGATCATCACCTGTCGCGCGTTTAAGTTGTGCTCCACTCCGTTCAGCGTGGTGAGTTTCTCGCCCGGCTTCGCTTGCCGCACGATGATCTTCTCGCCAGAAAGCGTGGATTGGTCGAAAGCATGCATCGGCTGCCCGACCTCCAGCATCACGTAGTTCGTGAGATCAACGATCATGCTGATCGGGCGCATTCCTGCCTGTCGCAATCGCTTCTGAATCCAGTCCGGCGACGGGCCGTTCTTTACCCCCTCAAACTCC
>CALMEF010000307.1 GCA_937862825.1 uncultured Armatimonadota bacterium | reverse complement strand
ACCGAGGCTTCAAGCGCTGGTGATAAGATCCTAAGCCAAGCAAAATGTTATCGTTGTGAACTAGGAAACTTGTACGAATCATGAGAAAGTTGGGCAACATGTTGAAGGACTCACTTGGGCGCGACTCAATTCTGAGGACAGCCCGTGCACAAAGAACCATGAGGCACTGGGAGGAAGTGGTCGGTGAGGCAATGGCGAAACGATCATGGCCGGAGCGGTTTGAGAAGGGCACAGTCTGGGTTGCCGTGGAAGGCTCGGCTTGGGCCCAAGAACTACGAATGAACAAAGAGGTCATCCTGGCAAGGCTTCGAGCCCTCAGTGATGATCCAACTATGTTTGTTGATGTCCGGTTTGGAGTTCGCACCATCAAAAGTCGCCCTGTGGGCGAATCTGACGACACAACGATCAGCGACTTTCGTGAACATCTGAAATCGTTATCGATTCAGGAGATTGCAGCACGTCGCCTTTCGCGCTGGCACAGCGATGAATCCGATCAAGGCTAGACCACTTCTTGGGGTTTGCGGGGGATTGGCGTTGGGTCTGGCGGCACCAGATCATTGGATACTTTGCTGTCTTCTGCTTGGCATCTTCCTCATCTGCCTGCCCTGGAAGTTCGCCATTGCGGGCTTTTTTGCTTTGGGTGTCGTGCTACACAAGGAGCCGCCGCCAGAGATTTTAGAATCGAGACCATACAAGTCGCTCGGGCGCATTGTCTCAGTGCCCAAAGACTACGGAGGTTTCCAAACTGGCCTTTTGGAGACCGAACTTGGGCTATTCAAATTGGAGGCTGAGCACACTGGATTGATTTCGCTCGGAGACGAGGTTCGAGTCAATGGGACTTTACGGCCGCTTAAGGAGCAAGAAGTTCAGTTCTACCGAACTCAGGGTTGCTTTGGCACCGTTAGGGCAAAGTCCTTGGAGGTTGTCCGGCAGGGACCTTATCTCTATCGCCTGGGCGGAATGTGGCGCTCAGCATTCATCGAGTTCTGTGCTCGAACGTTGCCAGAACGGGCTGCTCCCATTGTCGACGCCCTGTGCTTCAACGTTGATTGGTGGCTGGAGGACGAGACTCGAGATCAACTTCGAGCAACCGGAACCGTACATATCATCTCAGCCTCAGGCTTGCACGTGATCATCTTGGCTGCTGGGATGCAGTGGATTCTTGCCAGGCTACCTGTCGGAAGACATTGGCAGTTGGTGATTTTGGCACTCATCCTGCTCGTTTATGCAGGCGCGGCGGGACTTCGGCCACCCATCGTTCGCGCTGGCCTGATGTCCATAATTGGCTTATCGGCATATCTGTTTCGTCGGGAGAGCGACTGGATGACGGCGTTGGCGGCATCGGCCCTCGTTTATCTTGTCTTTGTGCCTCAAGCAATCTATGATATTGGATTCCAACTTTCCTACACGACGGTAGCGGCGATATCAATGTTTGTTCCCAACTTGGATTGGACCAAGCCAGGGCTCGTTGAAAGAGCGCTCTTGGTTGTCCGCTCGGGTTTTCAGGTTGGTTTAGCCGCGGCCGCAGGATCGGCACCGCTCATTGCCTATCACTTTGGCAATGTTTCTTTGATTTCCCCAGTTGCCAACTTGGCCATCGCTCCTTCTGTGGCGATCATCATTATTCCGGCAATGGCAGCGTTCTTTATGGGCATGGTGATCCCCTTGGCCGCCCAGGTGGTCATGTCCGCCTTTGTAATTCCGGGAGTGAAGTACTTGCTCACGATGCTCGCATGGTTCTCAAGTATTCCGTTTGCAGAGGTGCAGGTACCAGGATTCAACGGAATTTGGCTCGTCCCGCTTTACGCTGGGATGCTACTGCTATGGAGGGAGCGTGTCCGGAAGGCGTAGCGTAGCGATATTCGGGATTCTCGCCATGCTGGCGGCGATTGCCGGTTTGTGGATTGGAGCTGGGCGAAGAGCCGTCACTGAGCTCGTCTTCCTCTCGGTAGGCCAAGGTGACTGCGTACTCATTCGCCACGCTGGCGTTACTGTGATGGTTGATACCGGCCCGCGTGCTGGCTCGTTTGACGCGGGAAAGAGAATTGTTTTGCCCGCGCTTCGACGAAGGGGGATCCGCAGAATTGATCTTCTGATCCTGACCCACCCCGATGCTGATCATATCGGTGGACTTGCTTCAATCAAAGGTGCCTTGGATATCCAACAACTCTTGGTTCCGGCTGGGTTTAGAAATCACGACGGTCTGAAGTTCGCGCTACAAGAGGCTGATGTAAGGGACAGTGAAGTGACTTACGTCGAACAAGCGACCGACATTCGGATAGGCAACACTTCGCTCCACCTGGATTCGCGAAAGTGGAACCTTGATGACGCAGATAACGACGGATCGATGTTTGTTCACCTTGACATCAATGGTGCCACGGCTACGTTCAGTGGCGATGCTGGGGGCATCGCCGAGATGGTCATCGCCGGTCGCTATGACTGGAAGGCGCAGTTGATGATGGCAGGGCACCATGGAAGTCAAACTTCAACAACCCAGGCATGGATCGACGAGGTTGATCCAGAGACAGCGATCATTTCATGCGGCAGGAACAACTCCTATGGGCATCCCCACCCATCGGTCATCGAGCGACTTGAGCAGAACAACATTGCGATTCTGAGGACGGATCGGCACGGCGAGTTGCGATTTTTCGTGGAAGGTGGCAAGTTCGCTCTCCAGAACGCGGCAATCATGCGCTAAGATGAATGCATGAGCGACCTCACTCGTCGAAACTTCATCGCGGCATCTGCCGCCACGACTGCAGCCGTCATGATTCCGGGCGGCGTTTTTGCTCAGGGGTCAGATCGGCTTAAGGTTGGTCTCATTGGTGCTGGTGGGCGCGGCGTTGGTGCCGCTATTGATAGTTACAATGCGGACAAGTCCACGGTTCTCTGGGCAATTGGTGATGTCTTTGCTGATCGCGTGAACGGTGCAGAAGGCACGCTGAAAAACGAAATGAAGGATCGCTATCAAGTTGGCGACCGCAAGTTCGTTGGATTTGACGCCTATCAGAAGGTCATCAACAGTGGGGTTGATGTGGTCATCCTGACAACTCCTCCTGGGTTCCGACCTGGACACCTTAAGGCCGCCGTTGAAGCCAAGAAGCATATTTTCATGGAAAAGCCGGTTGCGGTCGACGCACCTGGGGTTCGCTCTGTCATCGAGTCTTCAATCGCAGCTGCGAAGGCGGGCTTGTGTATTGTCGCAGGAACTCAGCGTCGACACGATCTCGCGTACCGCGAGGCGATGAAGCGCATCCACGGCGGTGAGATGGGTGATGTCGTTGCCTGCTACGCGTATTGGAACCAGGGCGGGCTTTGGATGCACGTTCGAAAGCCGGAATGGAGCGACCTAGAGTGGCAAATGCGCAACTGGCTCTACTTCACTTGGCTCTCGGGCGACCACATCGTCGAACAGCACATTCACAACATGGATGTCTGTAACTGGGCGCTGAATGCCCACCCGGTCAAAGCAACCAGCCTGGCGGGCCGTCAAGTGCGAACCGATGCAGCCTACGGTCATATTTTTGACCACTTCGCCACCGAGTACGAATATGCGAACGGCGTCAAGATGTTGAGCATGTGCCGCCAAATTGACGGCACTGCTAGCCGAGTATCGGAGCACATCGTCGGCACGAAAGGGACATCAAACGGCAATACTTCGATCAAGGGTGAGAAGAACTGGCGTTGGGAAGGCGAGCGGCCGAATCCCTACATGCTCGAGCATCGTAACCTCGTCAACGCCATTCGCGGTGGCAAGCCGATCAACGAAGGTAGACAAGTGGCGGAAAGCACGATGACCGCAATCTTGGGTCGAATGTCCGCTTACACTGGACAAGAAGTGACTTGGGAGCAGGCGATGGCCTCGAACGAGTCGCTGATGCCAAGCAAACTTGAGTTTGGTGCAACGATCCCGGTTCCGCCTGTGGCCGTTCCTGGAACTACGAAACTGAGTTAGTTATCTGCCGCCCCCTCTTCAATGTTCAGGGGGAGGGGGTTGAAATCGCATGCCGCTCACGAATCGTCTTGACGAACTATCCCGTTACAAGGATAGGTTAGACGCTTACCGCCCCTTTTCTGCTGAAGTAACGGCGGAACTTCGTGAGCGCTTTACTGTAAGGCTGACCCACCATTCAACCGCCATTGAAGGCAACACGCTAACTCAAAGCGAAACGCAAATTGTTATCGAAAAAGGGGTCACGATCGGCGGCAAAACGGTCCAAGAGCACCTTGAGGTCATTGGTCATCAGCAGGCTCTCTCATACTTGATTGACCTGGTCAACCCATCTGAGCCTCTCACCGAACGGGTCATACGCGAGTTGCACAGTCTGGTAATGCAGGGGCAGGAACACAGTGCTATTGGTGCTTATCGCTTGCTCAACGTGATGGCTGCGGGCACCGAGTTTCGCTACCCTGACCATCTTAAGGTGCCTGAACTCATGGCAGAGTTTGTAAGTTGGTGGAATCAACCCGCTCAGGTCCACCCCGTCTTATGGGCGGCCGAGGCGCATCTTCGATTCGTCACCATTCACCCCTTCCAAGATGGAAACGGCCGAGTTGGCAGGCTATTGTTGAACTTGGCGCTCATTCGTCATGGCTATACGATTGCAGTAATCCCCGTGCAAAGGCGTGCGGAGTATATCGCTGCGCTTGAGGCTGCTCAAACGGGTAGGGGAATGAACCTTCTTACCACGCTGGTAGTTGATGCCGTTGAGGCTACGTTGCAGGAGACGCTTGATGTTTGCGACAGTGAGGCAAGGGCCTGATCGCTCATCCCTTCGCAACAGTAGAAGAGTGTTTATTCCGCGCTCATTCTCTCGTTGATAAACTGTTGGATTGATAGTCTCGCCCCAAGTAATCCGAGAAGCAAATAAAGAGTCAAAATGATCAGAAACCAGTAGATTAGGGCTCGAAAGTGGTTCTTGCGTGACTCATTATCGCCACTGAACGCCCATATGAGAATGGCAATCTGGCCGAGACAAGGAATGGCCATGATGAACATTGCCCACATCCACCACCCAACGCTGATCGTCTCACTCTTCTTGCCCCTCGCCATGAGCCCAGTCTAGCATGCCAAAGATAGTTACTCGAAGCTCGGGCTCAATGTCTCGACGACTCTAACATAAGGCCAGACCAGCCAAGTAGCGACAATCAGCCCAACAACACATAACAGGATTAAACCGGTCTTCCGATTAAACACGCTCAGACCCTCGGCAACCGACTTGGTGGTTCGGCATTCAGACTGACGCAGCCGTTCTCAGTAATGGTCACGATGTTTTCAATCCGAATACCGAAACGCCCGGGAAGGTAGACGCCAGGTTCGACGCTAAAGCAGTCACCCACCAGAAGTAGCGTCGTGTTACCAGCGACGATGTTGGGGTCTTCGTGCCCTTTCATTCCAATCCCATGCCCAGTCCGGTGCATGAAAAACTGGCCATACCCAGCCTCGTCAATGACCTTCCGAGCAGCAAGATCCACAGACTCTGCAGTAACTCCGACG
>CALMEF010000306.1 GCA_937862825.1 uncultured Armatimonadota bacterium | reverse complement strand
CCGCCTTGGGGTGCAGCGTGATGAATCAGCGCCGTCCCAACTGGTTACTACCTAGTTGCCGGTTTGACCCGATTTGGCGGACGGCCTTTCAGAAGCGAACAAGCCACCTCTTGACGTGGGCAGGCCATACGATTCTGGCGAGATGTACCTGCCACGTCGCTCGCCCTTGTCCACTTCGACCTCGATTGGATGCTGCTCGGCATAGGGGTCGTGCCGGATGCCCGTCACTTGCCATGAGACCTTCAGACCTGGTTGTCCGCCAGCGATGCTGAACTTCCCGTCCTTCAATTCCGAGGCCACGTAAAGATCCCGACCCGGTCCGCCAATAGACGTGAGTTGGTAGCGAAACTCTCGATTCAGGGCCTCGAACCAATCGGGCATCGTCACCGTCGCTTCGCCTTGTTCGTCCAAAATGACCGTGCCGTCGTAAAGGTTTCTCATCTCGTCGCTCTCTACGCATGAATGCATGAGGTACTTGTTTTCAGGATCGAGAGGATGATCGATCGCAAAAGCCTTAGCCGTGGCGACCATGGTGCCGCCAAACCAAGTGGCCCACCCACCAGAATAGTTTTGACAATGTAGGGTCGGGAATCCTCCCGGAAACGCGCTGTAAAGTTGGAGGCAGTTTCGCTCGCCATCCATGACGCGCATGAAGTTGGTCGTTGGGTTTTCGTTCGTATAGCCAGTATCTATACGGCCTTTTACTTCAATAACCCCCTGACTGTTGAGACTGCCAAGTGCATCAATGTTCCCACGAGAATAGAAGAAGGGGCCCGAGACGTTGTGAGCGAAGTCGGCCTGTCCGGCCGCCGCGAACGACAAGACTGGCGTTTCACTTAGCGTGCGAATGGTGAATCCATTCTGACCGTATGTGAGATACGTCTTACCATCGTATCCTCTCGGATGTAGGAAGGGTTCGGTCGCCCCAGAGATCGTCTTCGCAAAGTAGACACCGGGGAAATCGGTCAAGATATCCCCGGAGACGTGGAGGGCCATTTGCGGATTGTCTGTCCCCGCGCCGACCCTGCCGGCAACGACGTTTCCGCTGACGTTGATGTGCCCCGTTTGGGCCACGCCCGGCCTCGAAGGTTGTAGCCGAACGAGGCTACCACTCTGGCCGGATCCTGAAATGGCCGTGCGCGAGGCTCCCACGAAGAGACCAATAGCGATGGCGACCAGGCTGACAAAATAGATAGATTGACGCATGTTAATCCTCCCAATAAGGTCATTATAAGGCACATGCGTCTCTGCAGTTACTTGTTCAGAGATTTGTTTTGCTTGCTCTTAGGGATGAACGTCCGCAAAGTCAGGGCACGTGGGGCAAAGACCACATGCCTGCGGCTCACGGTTCAAGAATCCCCGTGACGGCCAAAAGCGTCGTCACTGCGAACCTAACGCTTGTCGGGAATACGGTTATCGATCGGAGTTACCCCTTGCTCAATCATGCGTGACTGCACGATGCCCTTTGATGGCGGCAGGCCGTACACCTCGGGGTGCAGGTACAAGCCTCGCTCATGCGCAGGCTTATCAACCTCATTTGGGATGCGATTCGCGTTTGCGTAGGCGTCCCTACGGATGCCCGTTACCTGCCAAGACACCTTGACGTTCGGCTTGTCCGTCCTGATCGTAAACTGGTTGCCGTCAATTTCTTTGGAGACGATGGCTTGGGCAAACTGCCCAAGGACAGTGAGTTGATAGCGGTAATCCCGGTTGAGCGATTCAAAGTACGCGGGAAGGGTTACGACTGCGTCCCCATTGTCGTCGGTTGTCACGTTGCCATCGTAGATGTTCTTCATGTCGGGCGACTCCACGAAGGAATGCCACAGGTAACGGTTTGCCGGATCGTCTGGGTGGTCAATCCGAAAAGCCCCTGCTGATTTGCTGAGCGTGCCGCTGACATTTACGTTGCCCGCAAAGTAGCCAGCCCAACCAGATGTTGGGGCTGAGGCCAGCACTGCGTACCCACTTGGCCCAGCCGTGGTGTAAACGCCCCATCCTGCCGCTGGGTGCGACGCCCAAACGCCGATTCCAAGGCTTCCCGTGCCGTTGTTTCGGGCCCGGACCGCAGTTGCCGACCCGCCCGGACTAGCGGAGGTGATTTCGCCCAGCACGCCAAAGACACTGATGCCAGTACTGGACTGCGCGCCTCGTACCGCTGCCGATTGACTGATCGTGTTGCTGTTTATTCCCTCGATCCCATAGTTCAGGGAGGCGTTCGGTCCGACGATGCCGTACACGCCGCGAAGCCCGTAACCCAAAAAGCCCTGGGAGCCCGAGAGGTCGTTTCGGCCCCAGACGCCCGCATTGGTTGCGCTGCCAGCCGTAACAAAACCCACGAGGGCTGGGTAACTAGTATTGCTTGTAGTGAAGGCCACCACAGAGTTGCCGTTGCTCGATTCGATGAAGAGCCCAGCCTCGCTACGGATGGTGCCTGCGAAAAGGCCATCCGGAAGTCCCGAACCAGCGTGAAACTTGCCCATCGTCACCGTGCCCGCCACGTTTGCGTTCCCCAGTTGCGGGGTCCCGGGCGTACCGGGTTGGAGCCTCACCAATCCGCCGACTTGCCCTCCTCCCACAGCCGTTCGAGACGCACTCGCGGTAATGCCGATGGCCGCTGCCAACATCGCAAAAAACAAAGGTCGGTTTTTCATATCTCTCACTAGAGAGATTATTATAAGCCAGGTCTTGGCAGAATGGCCGGTTGTCACTTCGTAACGCGTAAGGATACGAGCCCAGAGTTTCGCAATGAAACCGTCTCGGTTCGGGTGAGGGTACCAATCGTAACGTGAGGCTGTGCGCGCGACGTCGGAATCCTGTCGAATTCAAAACGGAGTGTCAACCCGCGTGAAAGTCGTTGGTGTAGTTCAGCAGGCTTAGCACCTACTGTTCAGAGGCCAGTTGCGGACTGCAAAGTCACAACACTCCGAGTTCAATCAGCCCCGTGGACTGTCCCGTCGACACTCGGACAAACCGCACGGCAACGGCTACCACCGGCGCTGAGCATTCGACGAACAGCGGGGAAGTGGTGAACCCGTGGAACGCCGCCGAGCGGTAGCGTTGGAGATAGGTCCTGCGGTGCACCGACTCCAGCGGCTGTAACAATACTTCAGTGACCACTCCGGGGGTGTTGGGCTGAGTCGGAGTGAACGTCAACCCACCCGAAACCCGCTCAACACCGAACGAGACGCCGTCTCCGGAAAACGGGAGTTGCCGGAGGGTCAAGCGGGATTTCGCCGTTGGGCGAGACCATGAGAAATCGAACCGCCAACTGGGTAAATACGTGTTGCCCGCTAGCCTCGCGCCACTCGGCAGTCTGATTGACTCGGGCAGCATACTGGCGCCAGGCCTGAGCTTGCGCGAGGGTCATCGAGCGCCACGCCAACCC
The DNA here is from genome assembly GCA_937862825.1 of uncultured Armatimonadota bacterium. Lineage (GTDB taxonomy): Bacteria > Armatimonadota > Fimbriimonadia > Fimbriimonadales > Fimbriimonadaceae > CALMEF01. The sequence continues at coordinate 2,970 of CALMEF010000306.1, read as the reverse complement.
CGCCGCCCGCATCCGTTTCCGCTGCAGAACCTGCCCCTCAGAGTCGGGCTGCTTTGGCCGGGTCCGATCCCGCAAAGACGTGCCGTAGGGAGTCTGAACGAAGGTCGCGTTACCTACCGAACCGCGAAGCCCAGTCACCACCGCGCCGCCTTTGACGAGTGCCATACACTACAAGTATCGGCAGAGCGACCAAATTCTGTACCGCAGGTTCAAACGCCAAACTTACGGCTGATTGCCGTTTTGCTTAAGCATGTTTTGCTCGTGGTCGCGCAAGCGATCGTTCCAGGCCTTCTTTGGGTCCGTGCCGGTGATCATACGCTCGGTCCAGGGCCGTAGCACCTTGTAGTCTTTCAACCGCTTTCGAACCGCCTTCACTTCCCAGTCAAAATCAAAGTTGCCTTTGCCCTGGTTCAACTCACCGACTTCGATGCCATCCAGAGCCTTCTTGCCGAAGCCAAGCCCAGGCGTGTCAAACGAGTTTGGCGTCAGCAATACCGTCAGGGTGCCTTCTTGGGCAAGAGCCTTGAAATGATCAGGCAGTTCAATCGTTGCTCTTCCGTTCACCAGCGTTCCCGAGCCCCGGCAGTACATCGCGGCCTCCGGGCCCTCCAACGAGGCGTACCAGATGTCGGTGCGCGGGTCGTCGGGGTTCACTTCAACGAAGTTCTTGGTCGTCCCGAAGATGTTAACCGTGTTAGGAGTTTCACGAGCAATCCCACCGATGGCAACAGATCCGGCGGTATTGCTCATACCGATATACAGGAGTCCGGGGTTGCCGCCGACCGGGCCCACGTAGCCAGCAGAGCGGGTGTCTGGAGCACTGAAGAAGGCGGTGCCATAATCGCCGCCTTGGTCAATGAGCACACGTCGCTGCCCCCCTACTCCCTGAGTAATCGTAAGTTTCCCCGTCATGGTCGAAGCACCATCAACAAGGAGGCCATCGGGGCCGGGGTTTGCGACATTGATGCCCACGCGTCGAGCGTCCATATAAAGGGTTGGGTTGCCTTGGACGACTCCCGCTAGTCCACCGTTGCCAAGGAGATTCCAACCTGTACTGGCGGCCCCGATCGCCAAGGAGACGGTGGGAACTCCTCCGACCGAAGACGGATCAAAGTAGGCTTGGCCGCCTTTAACATGAAACAGAGATTCTGGGTCTGAAGTGTTGATTCCCACGCGGTTTGCGTTCGTGATAGTTATGGCTGAAACGCCCGAGCCAGACTGCAAGTGAAGAGACCGAGCGGCATTGTTGCGAATGACGGCATCGTTGGCAATAGCGCTCTGACTGTAATGCCCGAACGTGCCGGCAACTCCGACCTCCAGCACCGAAGTGGCTCCGTTAAACATCGTGAGCCCGTGGGGTGCATTACCGCCGAAGCGCACGTTACCGATGACGTCGAGGGGAACCTGAGGAGGGTCTGTCATCCCCACCCCGAGGTTTGACGTTACGATGTTTCCGGCGACATTGACATGACCGACCTGAGCGGCACCAGGGGAAGCAGACTGCAAGCGCACTAAGGCGCTGGACTGACCACCCGATTGAGCGGTTGTGCAAAGGGCAATAATCGTAACCGCCGCCAAGGGCGCGAGGAGGGGAAGTACCTTCATAAACAAATCTCCAACCGAGACATTATCCTTCAGAGAGGAAGGCTTTCAGGTGGGAATTCTCACTCGGAATACGTGAAGGATGGCAAGACCAAGTAGATTGACTGGCAACGGCCACGGCGTTGGGGTCGACGAAGCAACAAGCGCGCGCCCATGGCGTATCAGCGCGCGACCTAGCGTACACCCAGAGTACACCGCGGGTCTATCGAGCAATTGCTGGTGGGGGGATGACTCAGTGGAGTGTGCGAACTTTGTTCGAGCTTTGTTTAGCGGCGTCTTGTCGAAGGCAGGGCAACGTGATAGATCATGCACGTTCCGAGAGATTGGGCCCAAAGTGATGGTCGGGAGAGAGCAGAGTGCCTCGGATTGTCAGAATCGAAGGCTTGCTATACTGCTCGGATGCCAGCAATAACGGAAACTTTGATCGGCAAGTACCTCCTCGGCAAGCTACAAAGTTGGGGTGAGGCGAAGGCAATTGAAGCCATACGAAGTTGGCAAGAGACGAAGAACTTTGACACGGACAGGGCTCTCCTGCAGGCTGTGCTCAGAGCCACCTCTCTGGGTTCCTTTAACGCTGCCGAACAAATCCACCTGCAACAAGCCTGTGCGAAGTGGGCCAAGTTGAACCAGCAAGAACCCGCGATATCTCCAGAGTTGATGGCGGCTACGCTCTTCTTTCGAGAGCAGTTTCACGAGGAATTCTTGAAGTTCTCTCAGCCAGATCATGGCAACTTCTTAGCGTCACGCATTCCGGATTTGATGAAGGAGTTCACCAACAAGGTGCTCTACCAGTTCGATCATATTGTTCGAGAACCTGAGCACGAACGAGCGTTCATCGGCTCGTTGATGAAGATCGTCAACTACATCGTTGAACAGAACCGAAGCACCGCTCAACTTCTGAATGGTTGGGCAAGGGCAAGACTAAGCCTTCACGGCAGACTTGAGTATCGGACGATTGACACGGTTAGCGTCGAAAAACTCGTTGAGGAAGTCCCAACCGACTATCCGGAGACGCCAACGGACACCCATATTCTGGTCACTGGTCCGCCTTTCATCGGGAAGACCTGTTGGGCCGTGAAATACGCCATGGCGTGGTGCTTTGGCCAGAAAACGGTTCCGGTCTGCCTGTATTGCGAGAAGGGTGTCGATCCAGACCTGCTCGGCAGGGAATACTTGGACAACTTTCTCGGCAATCCTGTTGCGCTCGTTATTGACGACGTCCATGAGATGACGTCAGATGAACTCGACACCTGGACAACACTTATCAAGAAGATTCAGCGCACTGAAGCCGAACTGTGCGTTGTGTGGTTATCACGAGGCCACGAGCCGATCAGAAGCCATTTAGCCTCGAGTTTGCCGAAGTTCCCT
>CALMEF010000305.1 GCA_937862825.1 uncultured Armatimonadota bacterium | reverse complement strand
CTTCGCAGTCTTTACCGCCTTTGCTTGGGTTGCTATGGGTGGATTTGTTCAGAAGCGACTGATCAACTTCAACACCCGATCCGTCAATCTGTTCTTGCTGACGGTGGTCGGCGCAGTCGTTGTCTATGGCATTCTAAGATTTGTCGGCTTATTGCCCTTTGCCCGGTAAATCGAACTTAGGTTGCCCTTTCGAAAACTTGAATCTCAAAGGGGAGGTCACTCGGCAACGAGCTATTGAAGGCGACCACATCCGTCCAGAATGCGACGCCAAACACTTGATCCGGCATGGCCTCGTTTACACCGATGACGTTGCCCAGGAATCCAGGCATCATGATCATGCCTCCAAAGACGTCGCTGAGATCCATCATCAGGTCTTCACCATAGCCCGGATCCGCAGTCCTCATGCTCACCGAGCAACAGGATCCGAGTGGAGCGGTCTCAGGCCACTTCCCTGCATGCTCATGAACCACAACTCGGTACGCCTCTGGAGGCATGGCCAACGCGTCCATGGCCTGGAGAAGTACTCCAGCCTCGGTGAGTCGGTTCAGACCTTCCTCTGCGGCGAGGATGTCGCGATATCGGCTGAGCAGAAGCATGGAATCCGGGTTTCTCAGGTTCTGCCACATGGTTGAGGAAACGAACCCGTCCATTCCTTCCAACGTCTCGTTGGCCTGCTTTGAATACTCCAAGGCAGTACTGAACTGGTCTGGCAGGAGGTGCCCAAAAGCAACAACGAGAACTTGCATGGTGATGATTTTGGCGAATTTCTTAACGAAGCCTCTAAAGTTCTGCCGTAAATCTGCCGACTAAAGGTTGGGAGAAACATCGGAGACGACCGCAGTCCTAGATTCCTAGCAATGATACTTGGAACCATAAGAGGGCTCTGTGGAAAGACGAAGGTGGACGCTCCATCAACCGGAGGACTGAACGAGACAACATGAAACGAACTCGAAAAAATAAGGGCTTTACCCTCGTCGAGATCATGATCGTCGTGCTGATCATTGGAATCTTGCTTGCGATCGCGATCCCCAACTTTGTCAAGGCACGAGAAACCAGCCGTGCGAAGACTTGCGTTGCCAACCTACGCCAGATCGAGTCTGCTAAGGAGCAGGCTTGTATGGAAGGTGGCCATGGAACCGCTTGGGCTCCTGGCGCTGGTGACCTCTCGCCCGACTATATCAAGAACATGCCGAGTTGCCCCAGCGGTGGTAACTACACCATCGGCAACATGTCGACCTCCCCGTCATGCAGCACGGGTGGTACCCACACGCTCTAACGAGTGTAAGACTTTCAACGGGGTCAGGGCCATTTGGTCCTGACCCCGTTGTTTTGCTAGGTCTTTGGCCCCAATGGTTGACAAATTGTTGTGCCAGGGGATGTAAGGTATGAGACGAGAAGGTTTGAGGTCATGAAACGGAGGAAGTTATGACTCTCAAGGAACTAGACGCACAGTTAAATCTGCAATACATCCCGATTCCGTCCGGAAAGCGAAATCGTCCCGGCGGCAAAACAACCAAGACTTCGATTACGATTCACAACACCAGCAACACTGGCAAGGGTGCTCACGCTCTTGCTCATTCGGCGTGGGTGAACAACACGGGCTTCTATTGGCTCAAGGATAAGAACGGCAAGCCGATCAAGAAAAACTACGTATCGTGGCACTACACGGTTGATGAGTTAAGGGTGGTCAAACACCTCCCCGTCCATGAGCACGCGATCCATTCCGGCAAAGCCGAGGGCAACAAGACCAGCATTGGAATCGAGATCTGTATGAACTCGGACATGGACTTCGCGAAGGCTTCGGATCGTGCGGCAAAGTTGGTTGCGGTCCTTATGAAGGCGTTGGACATCCCCTTGTCGGCGGTATACACCCATTACGACTGGACCGGAAAGAAGTGCCCGGCTTTGATGCTGGATGGAGGTCAACCCGGCGCGAAGTGGGATTCATTCAAGGCTAAGGTCATGGAGTACGTAAACGCGGTTAGCGGGCCAAAGCCCGCAGAAGAATCCGAGCCGGATCCAGGCGATTTGCAACCTGAGTGATAAGGCCAGTTTGGAGGGCCATTTGGCCCTCCAAACCTTCAAAAATCGCGAAAACTCGCAAAAAATGAAGAAAAATCAAGGAAAGGAAACACATCATATTCCCGGATAACGCCCATTTCCTCAGGATAACTCAGGATAATCGCCGATTCTTCCGGTTGCGCTAGCCGTTCGTGACGCGGTACCTTCTCTGCGAACCAAATCTTTCACGCAAACAGGAGGTGAACTATCATGAGCGTGAACAGGATGTGGTGTTTGGGAGTAGCCATGATGGCTCTACCTGCGCAGGATGTGATTGCAGGACTCACGGACACAAACAATAGAACTGAACTCCGCGTGGACGTGGAGACGATTCCCCCGAAGGTCGTTTACGAGTTATCTCGAACAATCGGTGCGGGCCGTATTCTCAAGGCCGAAACGGGGAAACCCGGGAAAGTCACCAAAACTTACAAGGTGACCTTCAAAGACGGGAAGCCGAGCCACAAGTCTTTGATTGAAAAGAAGGTCGAGCCCGCGAAGCCGACTCTTTATCTCATGGGCATGGGGGGATACAAGCCCAGCCGTAGCCGATTTGACTTGGGCAAGGTGATGACCATGAAGGCATCAGCCTATGATCCAAGCCCGCAGACCATTCCTGGAGGGACCGGACGCACGGCAACAGGTGCCAAGGCGATGTTCGGTTGCGTTGCCGTCGATCCCAGGGTGATACCACTCGGTACCCACCTTTACATTGAGGGCTATGGTTTCGGAGTTGCCAACGACAAGGGGTCAGCCATCAAGGGCAATCGTATTGATCTTTGCTACAACTCGCGTTCTCAGGCCTTGGCCTTTGGACGCAAGACGGTCAAAGTGCATATCTTAAGCGGATCCCGTTGAACCTAGCCGATCCGGCAACGTTGAAATCGTTGCTTTCCAAATATGGCCTAGACGCAAAAAAGCGTCTGGGCCAGCACTTTTTGATCTCCTCCAAAGTGGTTGAGTCGATTGTTGATTCGGTGGGCGATGTGCAGTCCGTCGTCGAGATTGGACCTGGCCCTGGGGTCCTAACATCGCCGCTCGCAACGCGTTATCCAACGGTTGTGGCGTTGGAAGTTGACTCTGACATGATGAACGTTCTTGCTGAGTCAGCTCCGACTGCAGAAGTCAGGAACACCGACGCCCTCAAGACAGACCTGAGCGACGTGCTTGGAGGGCTCCCGGCACCCAGAGCAGTTGTCTCCAATCTTCCCTACTATATCACCGGCCCGTTGTTGGACAGGATTACCTCTGCCTCGGAGAAGTTCGACAGGGCAATCCTGATGATGCAGCGTGAAGTGGGTGAGAAACTTTTGGCTCAGCCAGGGGATCGAGATCGGGGTGCGCTCACCGTACGTATGGAGGCGGCATTTGATGTCTCCCGAGTCTGCTTGGTTCCCAAAGGCGCATTTCTTCCCCCTCCAAAAGTGGAGAGTATTGTGCTCCGCCTGGAAAGTCGTCCCTCCAGCGATTCGGAAGGCTTCTTTAAGTTCGTCCGCGCTGGGTTTAAACAACCGAGAAAGACGCTAGCGAACAACTTGCGAGCGGCCGGATATGAGTCGCCTAATTTCGATCAACTTTTCGGCCTGCCATCCGACGTCAGGCCACAAGTGCTCACCCTCGAACAGTGGAGAGCCTTGTTCGCACACTTCCGCTAAACTCTTCGTGTGGGTCTGGAAGGCGAGATTGAGCGTTTGGGAGCCGAACTCGGCCTCGATCAAGTCGGGTTCTGCAAGGTAGAGCCAGCCGCTGGACTTGATCACTATCGTTCTTGGCTTAAGTCCGGTTTCCATGCTGACATGGACTATTTGGACCGGTCACGGTCAATTAAGGCAAATCCGACGAATCTACTGCCTGGGGCCAGGTCAATCATCGCTGTTGCCCAAAACTACTACCAAGACGTTCCGGACGAGGCACCCAGGATTGCCCGTTATGCGATCGGACGAGACTATCACAAAGTGCTTCGAGGCAAGTTGAAGCGCCTCAGCCAGCCCCTCTTGGACGCTGGGCACCATGTACGAGCCTGCGTCGACTCTGCGCCGATCCTGGAGCGTGAATATGCGCACATGGCGGGCCTTGGCTGGTTTGGGAAGAACACCATGCTGATCAACTCCAAGAGGGGCAGTTGGTTCTTTATCGGCCTTGTTTTGACGGACGCTGACTTGGAGACGTCAAAGCCAGCGCTGGGCGGTTGCGGAACTTGTCGCGAGTGCATCAACGCGTGCCCTACAGGGGCGATCGTCCAGTTGAACGGCCGCTGGTCGGTCGACTCTCGCCTCTGCTTGAGTTATCAGACCATTGAGAACTCTGACCCAATGCTGGCTGAACTGTCTGCAAAATCTCAGGGCTGGGTTTTTGGGTGCGACATCTGCCAGGAAGTTTGCCCATTCAACCACCCGCGCCCAACTCAACCTCAACGAGCCACAAGGACGCAAGAGGCCGATTTCCTAACGAGTCGCTCAACTCCGTCCCTACCGGAACTGGCCACGATGGACCAGGGCACTTGGGACGACTGGACCCGAGGACGCGCCCTTCGGCGGGCGAATGTTGACAAATGGAGAAGCACGACCCAAGCCCTGCTTCAAACGACTGATGGTGAGTGAGCACGCCGGTGATGCAATGCTCGGTCGTACAAGCCAAGGTAGGCATCTGCGCTTTTGCTCCAACCGAAATCTTCGTTCAGGCAGTGGACGACAAGACTTTGCCAACTCGGGCTTGAGAATTGAGCCAAGGCGCGCTCTATGCACTGCATGAGCGCTCCAGCAGTTTGATCCTCGAACACGAAGCCGTTCTCGCCCTCGATGATTGAGTCGGCCAGCCCCCCTGTTCGACGAACGATTGGAACCGTTCCGTAACGCAAGGCGATCATTTGACCGAGTCCGCAAGGTTCAAACGCGCTTGGCATCAGGAAGAAATCGCAACCAGCATAGATTCGCTGCGCTCGGTCTGCATCGAACAGCGGGACAAATGCAAATCGGTCCGGCCTCTTCTTTGCCAACAAGCGAAACTGGTCGTCAAGCCAGGGATCACCGAGACCTTGAATAATCAGGTTTGCAGGACTATCCAAAAGGGCATCGACGCATCCTAGGATCAGGTCCATTCCCTTTTGATTACTCAGTCGGCTTACGACTCCAAAAGTTGGAATCGAAGCGTCGGTGGGCAAGCCAACCTCCTTCAACAACTCGAGTTTGCATGTGGCCTTGCCTTCGAGGGACGCGGGCGAAAAGTGAGCGGGAAGGGCGTAATCTTCGGCAGGGTTCCACTCATCCTGGTCAATGCCATTGAGAATGCCGCTCAGACGCCCAAATTGGTTCAGGTGAGCCATCAGGCCCTCCAGTCGACATCCGTACTGCGGAGTTTGGATCTCGCGCGCATATGTTGGACTCACGGTATTCACCTGGTCCGCATAGGCGCAACCGCTCTTCAGGAAGTTCACGGCGCCATATGCCTCAACTTGGTGCATGTTGAACAGACAACGTGGCAGGCCAGCCTCATCAAGCACTTCGATGCCAAACTCGCCCTGATACGCGAGGTTGTGGATCGTGTACACGGTTGCGATGCCTTCATGGTCTGGATGTTGTTCTCGCAGCATGACAGGAATGAAACCCGTGTGCCAATCATTGGCGTGGACGACATCTGGAATCCACTCAAGTTCACTGAATGCCTCAATCACTGCCTTGGAGAAGAGGAGATACTGGGCCGATCCTGCCGTGTAGATCTTGTCTGAGGAGGTTGCCCCCTCAAAGTGCGACGAGCCTATCAAATAGATGGGAACCCCGCGATAGGAACCTTCGTGGAGAGAGACCCATTCGTGCCAACCCGGATGGACTTCAACTCGGAAGTCTCGGAGGTGCTTGGCTCCAAGCCTTGGGTCACTCAGTGCGAGGGGATAGCCCGGCATAAAGGTCCGGCAATCCGAACCCTTTTCCCGTAGCGCAACCGGCAGTGAGCAAGCCACGTCGGCAAGCCCGCCTACTTTGGCAAACGGGGCCACTTCGACGGAAACAAAAGCAACTTTAGGAGAACTGGGCATAAGGCTCGCTTGGACTCACACTGAGTGTTACCACGCTACAGACTGTTAACATGCCCGTAAATGTTCGCGGAATCCATAGATTGAACCCAGACGGCACAATTCTTGGATACAATGAACCTGGGTCAGAGTGACCATATGGTTATGCTTCGAAAGGTTTGGTTGACTTCGGCACTGGTCGGTGCATCAGTGTGTTCAAACGCCCAAGGCTTGGGCACTTGGCAGACGAATCCTGCACCGTGGGGCGTCTTTGCAATCCACATGACGTTGCTTCCGGATTCCTCCCTGCTGATTATGAATCGGGGACGATTCCCTCCGTTCTTTCCTACCGCCCACCGAACGCCATTCAAACTTGCTTTGGTCAAGCCTCCCTACGCAACGACCGAGGAGATTCCCTTCTGGGACCCGACCGAGCACACCCCTCACGAGATATTCTGTTCAGGCCACGTTTTGCTTGAGGATGGTACGGTTCTGTTTGCGGGCGGGCACCTCTTCGACAATGTCGGCACCTACGACACGACGACCTATAACCCCGTAACCCGCGAGTTTGTCCTTCGATCAGGAATGCGGGAACGACGCTGGTATCCGACCTGCCTAAACTTGCCCAACCGCAGAGTTCTCATCCTGTCGGGAACGTACACCGACATGTCCGGCGTTGACAAGCGGAATCCATTTGTCGAAGTTTGGATGAATGAACTTGGGCCAACTCGAACAGGCACTTATGTGACCGATGTGCCCGAGGCACAACGTCGAACCGACCGCTACTATCCATTCGCTTTCGTTGATCCAACGGATGGTAATCCTATTGTCTTAGCCAGTGGCATTCCCGAAGATTCGGACGGCATCTATCCCTACGCTGTCGAGCCCAACATGAAGTTGGACTTGGATTCGTGGACTTGGCGGCCGTACGCCTCGCTCCAAGCGGGTGTTGAGAACATCCGGCTTGACTATCCATCAGCGCTCATGATTGATGGTGTAATCATTCGTAGCGGAGGCAGTAAGTTGGGAGTCAACTCCGGCGTGGCTTACCATGCGAGCCGCCAAGTCTTGACCTGCAACCTGCGGTCATTCAATCCGAGCGCCGCTTGGACAGTGGCTCCGCAAATGGTGCTGGGTCGGAAGAATCACACCTTGACGGCACTCCCGGATGGGAAGGTCTTGGCCATGGGCGGAAACCTCTACCATCAATACGGTCAGATCAGCGGCCCCGAAACCAACGACTTCTCCGACAATGAGCGGTCCGCGCCCGAGATTTGGGATCCATCTCGCCCAACTGAACCTTGGCGGCTTCTGAGGAAGCCCTCTCCTGACATCGGTCGAGGCTACCACTCCACGGCTCTGCTTCTTCCAGATGCTCGAGTGATTGTTGCCGGTGGTGAGTATGAGTTCCAACAGGCTTATACGGGTCAGCCTAACATTGTCAACCAGAAGCGAACGGCTCAGATTTTCAGCCCTCCCTATGGTGGCCTGGATAACTGGCAGCAAACCCGCCCGATGATTCTGAAACCGTCGCAAACTCGTGTTCTTGGTTACGACGAGGACTTCATCGTTCGAATCAAGAAGCAGGCAAACCGCAGTATTTCCAAGGTCACCTTGATCGGGTTGGGAAGCACCACTCACGGTTACAACATGAACCAGACAGTCGTCTTTCTGAACAAGACGACGCTTCCCGTCAACTCGAATACCTTACGGTTAACCACTCCTGGAAGCCCAAAAGAGGCCACTCCGGGCTACTACATGATGTTTGTAGTTGACAGCGCTGGAATCCCGTCTGTCGCCGAGATCATTCAACTGAAGGACTGGGAAAAATCGAGCCCGCTCGCTGTTGACTACACCACGTCCAATACGACTACCCGTGGAGATGAGACAAGCATATTCTGCGGAGACAACAAGTATCTGGGTGGTGCCGAGGGGCTTTCCAGCGGTCTTTCAACTCAACTGAGCGTTGAGACTGAACTGTTGGTTCCACCCTCGGATCTTAAACAAATGAGAGTCGATGTGGAATCACGCACGACGTTTCCCAGCGTGCTTGACGTTGAGGCGTGGAGTTTCACAACGAACTCATGGGTGCCAGTGGGATCTGAAGTCACCTTGATAACGGACAAGACTCAGCGTATCGAGTTTTCCAAGACCGATGAGTTGAGCCAAGAAACTGCCAATGGCTCAAACCATCTCATCAAACTACGACTTCGATACACCTCGTTTATCACCAACTTCAAGGTGTTTCTGGACCTCGTAGAAATCGCCTACAAAAAGGCTTAAAGAGCCTCGATAAGGACCGCTGTCGCTTCTCCACCGCCAATACACGGAGTGGCGACGGCGTACCGTCCACCTCGACGGCGGAGTTCATGCATCGCGGTCAGAACGAGGCGTGCGCCCGTCATACCGATCGGATGACCAATCGCAACGGCTCCGCCATTCACGTTTAACTTGTCGTGGGAAATCCCGACTTTTTGAGCGACCACCATTGCAACTACGGCAAATGCCTCGTTCACTTCGAACAAATCAATGTCACTCACCGTGAGGCCAGCGTTGGCGAGCAGTTTCTCGATTGCCGTCGCCGGTGCCGTTGTGAACCACTGCGGCTGTTGGGCATGGGTGGCATAGCCGACGATTCGGGCCAAGGGCTTGACTCCAAGTTCTTTCGCTCTCTCCGCGCTGCTGATGACCAAGGCGGCAGCGCCGTCGTCTATCGAACTCGCATTACCAGCCGTTGTCACCCCCTCCTTATCGAAAGCAGGACGTAAGGACGGAATCTTGTCGGGCATTGCACGACCCGGCTCCTCATCCTTGTCAACAACGAGCGGGTCTCCCTTTCGCTGCGGAACCTCTACTGGAACGATCTCCTGAGCCAACAGGCCACCATCCTGCGCAGCCCTTGCTCGCCGCACGCTCTCTTGAGAAAATGCGTCCAACTGTTCTCGCGTGAAATTGCATTCCTTCGCGCACAGGTCGCCGCAGTTGCCCATGGGAACGTTACTGTAGGGGTCCCAAAGGCCGTCGTGGATCATGGTGTCGATCAATGTCCCGTTGCCCATGCGATAGCCTGTTCTCGCCTTTTCCAAGGCATAGGGGGCATTGGACATGCTCTCCATCCCACCGGCAACAACCACCGATGAATCGCCGAGGCGAACCGATTGAGCCGCGAGCATCACTGACTTCATCCCCGATCCGCAGACCTTATTGATCGACAGACAAGGAACTGAATCTGGAAGGCCACCGTAGATGGCTGCCTGACGAGCCGGAGCCTGGCCCATCGCACCGGTAAGAACGCAGCCCATGATCACTTCATCGACTTGATCCGGGCTCACGCCAGCACGAACCAGAGACTCCTTGATGGCGATGGCTCCAAGTCGGGGAGCGGTTATGCCAGAAAGTGAGCCCATGAAGGCGCCGATGGGAGTTCGGACTCCCGAGAGGATGACTGCGTCGTGCATGGGCTAATTATGGAAGGTCGAGGGACGCGAATATCTTAACTAAGGGGCACGAACTCGACACCAAGCGCTTCGCAGCAGGCTCGAAGTTCGCCCATGAACACACCGGGGACCGCGTGAATGTGGTTGGATGAATACTCGCGCGCTAGGTCCATGCGGTCACAATCGAACTTGGCAAACGCATGGGGCCATTCTGGCGAAGTCTGGGCAGCAAGTTCCCTGTCCTTTTCGTCACCGAATCGCACGAACGAGCCCGTGAACGCATGCATCCGATACTTGCCAGCACGCCGAGTCAGACGTGCAAACGTGACTTTGTCGCAAGGTGCCGCAAAGAACTCGACTGAAGCACCGCCGCAAGGCATGTACATCGCGTTTGAAGGGTGGAGGGTGACCTGTTTCCAGTTGGCTTCCACGTCGGCACTTTGGGTGGCAAACCAGGGCGCATGCTGACCTGAGTTCACCAGATCATAAACGTCCTCGTCAGCAAAGTAGTGGCGCAAGTCCGCAAACAGCGCGGGGGTTCCGCTGAGATGATGGAGAATTTGCATGGTCAACGCGGCATTTGAGTCGCACTCCGTGGCACAAATGACGGGCGACTTCACCTCATCCTCCCAGTCGGAGATATCGTTCAAGAGCGCCTCTGGAACATCCATCGTCACGCCATCCTTCCACTCGGTGTAATCCAGTTGCCCGGTAAGTCCGAGAAAGTCAATCCCCTCCTCTTTGCAGAAGTCCTTCGTGGCAAGATAGACGCGAACCTGCCTCTCCAGGTGAACCCTTTCAAGACGTTCTCCCCAGTTGATTTTCCCGCACTTGGATTCCAGCCACTGAACTCCTGCATCAACTCGATGCTGCGCAACCGATTCGGCAAGCCAAGCAAGAGTCAGTTGGGATCGGTGGTAGACGTGGATTCCAAACTGTTCCATCCACTGCGAGGGATCGATGTGTCCCGTGTACATTCCCATGCTCGGTCCATCGAACTCGCCGTAGCGCAGGCCCTTTAGGCGTTCAGCGGCCTCGTATCCGAGTTCGCGGCGTTCTGGGTTGTGTTCGTTCAACCATCGCTCTAACTGTCTGGACACCGACTTCTGCTTGTAATCTCCCAGAATCCGCCCAAACGGCAGCCCTATTTCTTCCAACGAACCTGCCGAAGCAAAGAAGGCCACCCACCCGGGGAACGCTGGATTGATGTTCCCGACGCAGCAGATTGGTGCATCCAAGTCCCTTGCTACTTGGGCCGCCAAGTCGGGAAAAGACCATACACAGAAGTTGAACAGGACCGCATCAACTTCCGCTTGGTTCATCCGGTTGGCTGCGCCCTTGGCCGTTGACCAGTTCCACACAATCTGGTTTGCCTCAACGACTTTGTTGCCTCGGCCTTGCACATGGTTGGCCAATGCCTTTTGAAACTCGCGGCACTGAGCCTCAACCAGGTCCGCTGCCCGTTTGCGCCCGTCAGAAAACGTCACGATGCCAACTTTCATGTCAACGGATTATGGTTCAAACGCTGTAGAATCTAAGTGATGCTCGCCCCCCCGAACGAACGTGGCCGCTTCGGCGACTACGGTGGACGATATGTTCCCGAAACCCTGGTGCCCGCGCTTGATGACCTT
>CALMEF010000304.1 GCA_937862825.1 uncultured Armatimonadota bacterium | reverse complement strand
ATGATGCCGCGGTCTGTCTGTGCGAGGGTGGAGTCGGCCTGGCTGAGCATTCTGAGGATCCGATCGCTCATGACTTGGCCATCTTCAAGTCGATCTATTTGGCACTTCGGCCTAACGCTCCGTTTGTGTTGACCGCGATGAATGGCTATGCGGTCATTCGTCAAATGACGGACGAACTTGTCGCTCAAGGTCGGTTTGACCCGGCCTCTATGTTGTCTGTTTATGAGGACGAGTGGGATTTGCCGGAAGGCAAGCGAACGATGAAGATTCGGGAGCGGCTTCTGATTCCGCCGGAAATGGTTGCCATGTTGCGACATGCGGGTTTCGCGGTGGAGTCGGTCTGGGGTGGCACCGCTGGAGAGTGGGGAAAGCGCCCTGTCAAACTTGACGAGGTTGAGGCCTTTTACTTCTGCTGGAAGCGCTAATTCCTCGCTAGATGAAAAAAAGTGGGTTACCATAGAACCCATGCGGCTTCTTGTTTTTTGTTTGGCAGTGCTACCCGCTTTTGCGAGCGCCATGACCATTGCTCAGGCGAAAGCGCAACCGATAGGGACATTGGTGACCATCGACAACGTCCGGCTCGTGTCAGACGTGGACCTGGTCAATAGTTCCACCTATCGCGATTGCACGGTTGACGATGCTACGGGCGGCATGACCATCTTTGGTACGAACGCCGAAGTTGACGCGGTGCTGAGTGGAGTGACCGTTGGGGATCGGTTCACTATTACCGGCCGAACGGACTATTTTAATGGGAAGTTCAGCCTGCTGACTCCCTATACCAGGTCGGGTTTCCAGAATCTGAATCTTGCCGTCCATCCGATTCCGGTTCGGGTAGCGGACATGCAAGATGGTAGTTGGTTGGCTGAGGCACTTGAAAGCAGGCTGGTTCGACTTGGGCCCGCTACCTTCGTGAGCCCAGTGAACTTCATTGGGTTGACCAACTACGAGGTAACCGATGGTAGTCAGGTGGCAACGTGCCGTATCGCAACGGTGTTCTTGGAAATGGTGAATGATCCGATGCCAACGGGGCCTGTTTATCTGTATGGGATCCTGAATCAGTTCGACCAGGTCAATCCTTTCGATGGCGGTTACCAGTTGCTACCCCGATATCGAAGGGACATCCGCCGGATTGCGTCACTGAATTCGGTAATCGTAGACAATGGCGAACTCTTTGATGGAGATTTGAACTCGGTGCTTTCGGATGATGGGAGCACGTTGACGCTGTTCAATGACCCCACCACGCTCCAAGCCTCGGTGGTTTTCGCCGCCTTTATCGGGGCGGACCTTCCCGTTGGCATGAGCATGATCGGTAAGACTTCAGTGCAACGACCGGGCATTGCCGAGCAACATCAGTTTAAAAACTGGTCGGGGAACCAATGGGTCACTGCGGGTGGGAGAGTCGCAACCCTCAACGATGAGTTTTGGGAGTGCCCACGAGTAACGGGCGCACAGTGGCGGCGGAATGATGGAAGGATCGAAGGGCGCATCTTGTGGCAGCCGATCAACGATGAGGATCCCTCTCAGGACGGTTGGCTCCATAGCGTCGATCAGATGCACCTCCTGTACGATCTTTAAGCGTAAAGACCCGCCAATCATTCACAATTAGGGAATGCGCCGCCATTGGTTGTGGATTCTCCTCGCCGCGTTGTTTGCCTTCGGGTGTGATAAGGTTGAGCGAGTTGGAGGAACCCCTCCTCCAAAACTGTTTCGATCATTCATCAGCCTGAGTCCCAGCGCCTCAGAACTCTTCAGCCAATACACGGACGTCAAACTGGTTGGGCGAACCGTCAGTTGCAACTGGCCACCCAATGTGACGCAAGTGCCAGTGGTCATGCGAGGCGTGAAACCCGATTACGAAGCGATCCAGAAGATTGACGCTGACGTGGTTGTCTACGACAAGCAGCTCTTTTCGGAGGCCGATATTGAACCCATCAAGACTTCGGGCAAAGAAGTCTTCGCACTTGATGCGAAGACATTGAAGGATTTGAGAACACAGGCGGTCGAGTTTGCCAGTTTCTCGATGGCCGAACTCAAGATGTCGGAGTACATGGACCTTTTGGACAGCGCCGTTGACGGGGCAAAGGCTCAGGTTACGGGTTCCGACCTCAAGGTATCCATCATTTTGCCCGGCCAAGGTTCGGAGCACATGATCGCAGGTACGGAATCGTTTCAGGCTGATTGTCTCAAGCAGATTGGGGTGAAGCCCGTAGGCCCAAGCGGCACCAACTTCGTGCCTCTCAATGCCGAGTGGTTGATTTCGGAGAATCCCGACGTGATTATCGTTGCTGACGATCCAACTCCGTTTGTGTCAGACACGCGATTCAAGTCGCTAAAGGCGATTACCGGTCGGCACCTATTTGGAATCAAGGGAGACGTGCTTCTCCGCGCCGGTTCGAGAGTGGACAAACTGATTCGATCGCTGGGTGATCTACTCGCCCAAGCCAAGGAAGGTAACTAAGGAATGGAACAACGAGCAGAGATTGGAGTTTTTGGTGGTTCAGGCTTTTATAGCCTCTTGGAGAATGTGGTTGAGGCGAAAGTTGACACGCCGTACGGCCCACCGAGCGATTCTATTTTCTTGGCGACGGTATCAGGGCGAAAGGTCGCTTTTCTGCCTCGACACGGTAGGAACCATACGATTCCTCCCCATAAGATCAACTATCGCGCCAACGTTTGGGCGATGAGGTCGTTGGGTTGTGAGGCCATCATCAGCCCGTGCGCCGCTGGATCGCTTCAGGTTCACGTTCCGCCGGGGAGTTTTGTGGTCTGTGACCAGTTTGTGGATCGAACCAACGGTCGAGCGGATACGTTTTTCGATGGCCCGATTGTCTCGCATGTGTCACCCGCCGACACTTATGACCCAACCCTTCGCCAGATTGCGATCGACACGATCCGAGCACATGGCATTGACTGTCACGAAACGGGAACCGTTGTCGTTATCCAAGGTCCTCGGTTTAGCACCAAAGCAGAAAGCAAGTGGTTTCATGAGGCAGGTTGGGAAGTGATCAACATGACTCAGTATCCAGAGGCCTATCTCTGCCGTGAACTGGGAATGGCCGTGGTGAATATTGCGCTCATCACGGATTACGACAGCGGGGTTCACGCAGGGGCAGAGGCTGTAACTGCCCATAGCGTCCTTGAAGTGTTCCAAATGAACGCGGAGCGCATCAAGAAAGTGGTGCTGGACATGATCGGCAAGTTTCCCACCGACCTTCGAGGACTTGGGGCAAGGGAAGGGCTTACGTACAGCCGTGGTGACGGCCATGCCGCTGGCGATAAGGACATTCGCCTGTTCGAACTCCTGCCATAATCACCCTCAATGTCGAACCTCGTAATCGAAGATATCACTGTTGGCGAAGGCGCCGAAGCCACTGCTGGACAAACAGTTACCGTCCACTACACCGGGACGTTTGAAGATGGCAACGTTTTCGACTCCAGTGTTGGGCGAGGGCCGTTCTCGTTTCCGCTTGGTGCAGGCCGGGTTATCAAGGGTTGGGACATGGGCGTTGCGGGCATGAAAGTCGGCGGTAAGCGCAAACTCGTGATTCCCTCTGACCTTGGCTACGGATCGCGAGGCGCTGGGGGCGTTATTCCTCCCGACACGACCCTCGTGTTCGAGGTCGAACTTCTCGAAGTGGACTAAGCCGTGTTCAACTTACTTGGGTTCATTCCCTATGCTCACGTTGCGGACGTGAATGAGTCGATCGCTTTTTACGAGCATCTTGGGCTCGTTTTGGATTCGCGTTTCGGTCCGGAAGGGAGGCCCTATTGGGCCCGAATGCGGCAGGGCAACTGTGATCTGATGTTGGCGCTGGCCAGTGGGGAGATTGATCCTAGAAACCAGGCCGTCCTGTTCTATCTTCACGTGGACAACTTGAAGGCGGTTCGCGAGAAACTTCTCGCGGCTGGTGTTCAGGACCGCGGGCAGTATGCAGGGGAGTCAGAAGGTGAGTTTCCGCGCTCAGGCTGCGTGTTTGACATCGTTTCGCGGGATTACATGCCAAGTGGGGAAATGAGAGTTCACGATCCCGACGGATATGTCCTGTTGATCGGCGAACTGGGCTAACCGCAAACATCGCCAAGATTGGGCAACGGAGCCGTAGTTCGTCTTCGGCTTTGTTTGCTTACCTCTGAGGCTAGGCGAGATGTCCTGAAAAACCTCAGGTTTAGGTTCAAACTTGGGCCTTATATCCAAAAAATACAGTCTGGAAATTCGGAATAGTTAGACTATTCTTGACAATTGTTTCACTGTTTCTCGGAATAGTTAGACTATTCTTGGCAATTGTTTCACTGTTTCTCGGAATAGTTAGACTGTTCTGAGCAATTGTTTCACTATTCCTCGGCAGAGTTAGACTATTCTTGGCAAATGTCTAACTGTTTTTCGAGGACGTTAGCCTTTTTCGCGCTGAGCATGAACCGTTTTTGGTCACGAGAGACGTCTCCCCCGGGTCGGGGGAGTCCGCTTCATAGGTTTCATAATTCTTGAGGCAAGTCAATGGCTCTTAAAGTAGGCAGCCCCAAGTGCGTAGCATTCATCTCATCCGCGATCGGTGAGTTTCTTCACGAGCGTGCGGAGTTGCATGAGAGGATTAACCGAAAAAGGGCTCACCCAGATTGGGAAGCCTGGATTTTCGAGCACATGGCACCGGACCACCAGCACGAAGAGGACTTTTACCTGTCTCATGTTGACCTCTCCCAGATAGTCGTCGTGGTTTTGGGAACCGAGCTGCGCGAGGGGACAAAGAAGGAAGTTTTGCGGGGCCGGGAACGGCGCAAAAAATTGTACTTCTTTCTCAAAGACATCTCTGCCAGAGAGAGGTTTGGCGCGGAGTTGGGGTTCGAGCTGCGACATTGTCGAGCCTTCGTCGACGCCGCCGATCTCTGCGCAAACGTCATCAGCGTTTTCAGTTCAATCTCTAGGTCCGCAGGTCTTAGCGCCCTCTCGCCGTCTAGCATTGTCTGGCCCGCGGATATCCCAGCCCCTTGGCGTGATCTTGCTGCTCAGATCGCGCGACTCTGTGATAAAGGGCGCTATGAGGAGGCCTTCGGCCTACTAAGGAAGCCAGGCCAGCAAGAAGACGCGGTCGAGGTTGCGAATCTGGGAGCGTTCATTCAAAGACGAAGGGGTGAATATGAAGTAGCGATTTCCATCTATGAGCAATTGTTCGAGAAGACGGGGATGGAGCGATTTAGGCTCAACAAAGCGCTCGCTTTGCTGATCTCGGGGAGGAGGGAGGAGGCGAAGAAAGAGTTCGACCAGGTAAATCCGATTACTGCGCCTGCTCTTCGCCAAATTCTGGGAGCCCAGCTTGAGCGTCCAAATAATCCGCTAGCTGCTATGCAGTACTTGGACCACGCCCATGGAAAGGAGCTTGCTAAGAGGTTCGGTGCTGAGTTTCACTTCTTAAGGGGGTTATGCCTTGCTGCCCTTGGATTAATGCCCAGAGCAGCTGTGTGTTTTAGACTGGCGGCGTCCGGGCGGTCCACGGAGTCGAAGCTTGGCCGGAACCCTTTTGCCGCACCAATCCTCAGGGTCGAATCGCGCGTTCATCTTGGTGAGCGAGCTGCCGTCGCTCTTGAAGCAATGGACGCGGATCCGGTTGAGCTGACGCGCCAGCTCTTCGCTACTGACCTCGAGTTCGAAGAATACATTAGCTACGAGGCGTGTGTTCGTGCGAATGCGCTTTCGTTCTTGGAACGACACGCGGAGGCGATTGAGGTGTTGTCACGCATTCCTCGGAGCGCCCTGAGCCCACTTGTTAATTACAACGTTGCTCTTGTCCGGCTCAAAGCCTACGGAGAGGAGATTCCGTTTGAGACGCTTTTGGACGTGGCAGGGGAGCCAGAAACCGAGGACGTGCTGCTAAATGTGATAGCTAGGGCTGCTAGCCTCATATACGCAGGGGAGCTGCTAATAGACGGGCCTGAAGCCGCAAAGCTAAAGATCTACTCGGAGCAGAGCACGAGGAGCAAAGAAGGAGCAGTGGTCCTCGAGTTTGCGGCGGAACTTAGACTTCGCACATCTGGCTTTGTGGACATCTTGACGAACTTAGTAGCCAACACTCGGTCATCCCGTCTAAGTAAACAGGCCGCAGCCATGGCTTTGGACGCTGCCCTGAAAAAGCGACCCGAAGAATCAATGTCGGTTCTAAAATTTGCAGAGTGTATTGGACTGATCGGTCTTCCCCTTGTTGTAACCGCAATTGGGGGGATAAAAGAAGGCTTGTTGGCTAAGACAGCCTCGGAAGCGTGGGAGTTGACTGAAGACCTGCTTGGCATTCTGAAGGAAGTGGTTCTTATGGACAAAGCGCAAGGCTACATAGCAGATCCCCGAGCATATCGTTACCTTGGGCAAGAGGTTTTTGAAATTGCCAAGGACGCCCGAACTGTCCCGGCCCTGTACGGCGCCCTTGAGCCTCTTGAGAGAGCCCTTTCTGAACCTGAACTGGCCTGCCTGCAGATGGGCATGAACGAGGCCGCACTTGGGCGCGGTGATTATCCCCCGTTTCGGGGGAGTCAGTGAGCGTTAGCGAACTGGTGGGGGTTTTCGGGCCTTAGCCCCAACCCGTTCACTACGTTCACGGACTTCCCCTCAAGGGGAAGAGTGGCGGCGGCGGTTGAGTTAAGCAGAACCTGCTGTACTATGTAAGTACCATGAAACTCGCCACCAGGGTGTCTCTCCCCGCTGTTGCCGGGCTTGGCGTTGCCCTGGCAGGGCGGCTTGCCGTTTCTTCAAGTCAATCGGGTGCCTTGGTTCGACTTCAGGCGACGACTCCGGGCGTGAGTCAGGCGGGACACCAAAACATTAGTGGGATTCTTCGAGCAGGAGAGGCTCAGATTGGCCCCAATGCGAGGAGGGATGTCACGTTTCATGTCAGCATGTACCCTGAGGCTTTGGATCAACAGGCCAATGGTACTGTTGGGCAACCGGTGGGCACTCTGTGGCAGTCGTTTAAGCCCGCAGTTTCTGGACACCTTAGTAGAATTGAGTTCGGCTATTCACAGACAGCTGGGAATACCACTTTCATGGTCCAGATTCTTGAGGGCGAAGGGGAGGGCGGATCGGTACTTGCTCAGAGTGATGTCTTGTCGGGCGGCGGGCCTTCACTCAAATCCGTTGATTTCGAGGCACCTCCGCAGTTACAAGCCAATTCAATCTATTCGTTGAGCGTTGTCACGTTGAGTGGCTCAGGGCTGGTGACCGTGTCTGCGACAGACGTCTATGACCGGGGCGCTTCAAGTTTTGGCGGTCGCGATATCTTCTTTAGAACCTACATGCTTTCCCAGGTACTTCGAGACGGAATTCTTCTTACCAACAATGGCAATGTAGGAATCGGTGTCAGCATCCCAACATCTCCACTTCACGTCAACGGGACGATTACGGGCACCCTGAAACAGTTCGAAATTGATCATCCTCTTGATCCTGAAAACCGGGTTCTTCGTCACGCCTGCATTGAGAGTTCGGAGATCAAGAACCTTTACGACGGCGAGGTGACGACTGACAAGAACGGGTTTGCAGTTGTGACGGTTCCCGACTGGTTTGAAGCGCTGAACGGTGATGTTCGCTACCAACTGACTTGCTTCACGGCAAACGATGGGTCTATGGTCACTGCGAATGTTGCGCGCCCGCTAAAGAACGGGAGTTTTGCGATTCGTGCGAGCAAGCCGTTCTCAACCGTGTGTTGGCAACTGACTGGAGTTCGGAAAGACAACTACGCTCTCGAGCATCCGCTGATCGTTGAGGGGATGAAGCCTCAAACTTCGCGCGAACATATGTCAGCGCCAACCCCAAACGAAGCGGCAATCATGCAAAAATAAGTTCATGCTTCCCGCCATTTTGGCGTTGGCCATGACCATGCCGAACCAAGAAAAAGTGCTTCCTGAGACTCCTGCTGCGCGAGCCAAACGCATGAAGTGGTTCAAAGAGGCCAGATTTGGATTATTTATCCACTGGGGTGTTTATGCGGTTCCGGCGGGGAAGTACGGTGGAAGGACGAACCATGCCGAATGGATTATGGAAACCGGCAAAGTTCCGCTGAATGAGTACGAGAAGTGGCGGGACCAGTTCAACCCAACCAAGTTTGACGCGACGGAATGGGCGTCGCTTGCCAAGGAAATGGGCGTGAAATATGTGACGATCACGACCAAACACCACGATGGCTTTGCGCTTTTTGATTCGAAACACTCGGATTGGGACATCATGTCGACCCCGTTCAAACGCGACATCATGAAAGAACTGAGCGACGCGGTTCGGAAAGAGGGTTTGGTGCAGTGTTGGTACCACTCGATCATGGATTGGCATCATCCTGACTATGAGCCGCATCGGTAATGGAGCACAAAGCAACCAGCCGACGCCAGCATGGATCGCTATGTGAAGTACCTCCACAACCAGGTCTCTGAGTTGCTGACGAACTATGGCCCAATCGGGGTGATGTGGTTTGACGGCGAATGGGAGCGGACTTGGAACACCCAACGTGGCGTCCCGCTATACAACTTGTGCCGAACTCTGCAACCCAACGTGATCGTGAACAATCGGGTTGACGTCGGCCGTGCAGGCATGGCGGGGATGTCGGATAAAGGTTACGCTGGCGACTACGGAACTCCCGAGCAAGAGGTCCCTGCGACTGGTCTTCCCGGTGTGGATTGGGAATCGTGCATCACGATGAACCGAAACTGGGGTTATAACGAGGCGGATCTGAACTACAAGTCCACCAAAGAACTGCTTCACCTGCTCGTGGACGTAGTTTCGAAGGGCGGAAACCTTTTGTTGAACATCGGACCCAAGGCGGATGGAACGATTCCTCCGATGTCGGTGGAGCGGATGAAAGGGATTGGGAAGTGGATGAAGGTGAACGGCGAGGCGATTTATGGGACCGAAGCCTCTCCGTTCAAGTCCGTGCCTTGGGGCCGAGTGACTCAGAAACCTACGCGTGGTGGAACTGACCTGTTCTTGCACGTTTTTGACTGGCCGTCTGATGGAAGGGTGACCTTGAGCGGGCTTGGTAACGAGGTTGTTGGTGCTCAAATCCTCGGAAACGCAAAAAAGGTGGTTGACAAAAAAGTTTCTGGCGGGATAGAGATTGACTGTGGAAAGATTGAGTGGGATGGTAACCCGGTTGTTCTTCGGCTGACGATCAAAGGTGAACCGATCGTTTATGAGCCGCCGGTGGTGGAATCTGAAGCGACGATTTTTGTGAAGGACGCGCTGGTGTCGATTAATCCGGGTTCAAAAGGCCTAGTGACGCGATACACAACCGACGGCTCAACTCCGACTGCACGGTCAACCGCTTATTCCAAACCATTCAAGGTTTCGGGAAGCCGAGTGACAGTGAAAGCGGTCAACTTCCATAACGGAAACGCCGTGTCTGAGGTCGCATCGTTGGTTTTGAACAAGGTTACTCCACTGGCTCCAGCCGACAAGAGTTCGCTGCGGCCAGGAGTCACGTTGGAAACGTTCGTTGGTGAGTTTGACAACACCGCAGAGATGCTTCAGGCCCGTCCAAGCCAACCCAAAATGTTGACGTCGTTTGAGTTGGGCGATCTGGCAAAGCAGGAGAACATTGGAGCGAGATTTCGCGGCGTCCTTAAAGTGCCGTCGGATGAGGTCTATACGTTCGATTTGACTTCAGATGACGGCTCAAAGTTGCTGATTGATGGAAAAGTAGTTGTCGATCACGATGGCCTACACAGCCCTTCCTCGATGAAGGGACAAATCGCTCTGGGTCGAGGGATGCACGTAATTGAAGTGTTGTGGTTCAACCGAACTGGAGGAACTGCTCTTGACGTTCTTTGGAACATTCCGGGTGAGAAGGCAACGCGAATATCGGCTGAGGACCTCTGGCACGGAGAATGACGACCACGCCACGAGTTCGACTTCTTGACCCGCATACGATCAACCAGATTGCTGCGGGTGAGGTGGTTGAGCGACCGGCCTCAGTTGTCAAAGAACTCGTTGAAAACTCGCTTGACGCGGGTGCGGCTCGGGTTGAGGTTCATCTCGTTGACAGCGGGAAATCTTTGATTCGCGTTTCGGATGATGGGCGAGGCATGAGCCAAGAAGATGCTCTGAACTCGCTCCAACGACATGCGACGTCGAAAATCACGGCCATAGACGACCTTGGAACGGTTGCGAGTTTGGGCTTTCGCGGTGAGGCGATACCCTCTATTGCCTCCGTTTCGGTGATGACGATGTCCACCGGCGAGTCCGATGGTCTTCGAACGGTGATTCGCGTTGAAGGTGGGGAGCCTCAACCGTTGGGTGGAGAGGCGGGGCCGAGAGGAACGACCATTTCGGTTGAGGACTTGTTCTTCAACACACCCGCTCGGCTGAAGTTCCTCAAATCGGATGCTACTGAACTTGGTCAGTGTCTCGAGTTCTTGTCTCGCTATGCGATTGGCTATCCGGAAGTCGCATTTACCGTTACCCACAATGGTCAGGAGGCGCTTCGCACACCTGGAACCGGCGACTTGCTCGAGGCGATTGCCGCAGTTTGGGGAAGAGACTATGCGCGTGGTCTAGCTGAAGTTGATGCAGTGGCTGCGGGCATTCGCGTTCACGGATTTGTCAGTCCTCCGCATCTGACGAGACCCACTCGAGCGTATCAGTACCTTTACGTTAACCGGCGTCCAGTCAGGTCTCGAACGTTGTATGCCGCTCTTGATCAGGCGTATCGAGATTTGACTCCGGATCGACGCTATCCGATGATCGCGTTGCACTTGGACCTCGATCCTGAACGTGTTGATGTGAATGTTTCGCCCACCAAGAGCGAGGTGAAGTTCCAACAAGAGGGTGCTGCTTTTGATGCCATTCGGCATACGATTCGCTCGGCCCTACTGGCTCACGGAATGATGCCGTCGGCGACCAGCATTGCTACTGCAAACGAAGCGCTGGCTCAGGTGCAGGCGCAACCGTCTTTGGGGTCCACCCCGCAAGAGATTTTTGCCACCGAGTTGGGAAGGGGCGCGTTCGAGGCCGCATTCGTTGCCCAGGCTCCGCTTGGTGCCTCGCTGGAACCCATGCAAACTCAAAGTGAGCGGTTTCCATTCATGGATTTGCTCGAAGGTTTGAAGGTCCTTGGTCAGGCTATGAAGACGTTCATTGTTGCCGAAACTGCTCGAGGCATCGTCATCATTGACCAACATGTCGCCCATGAGCGGATTCTTTACGAGTATCTGTGTGGCCTAAAGGGGCCGACCGCGATTGAGAAGCAGGTGCTGTTGGCTCCGGAGACCCTGCACTTGGATCGTCGAGCCGCGGTACTTTTAAGAGAGCGCCTGGACGAAGTCGTCAAAGTCGGTTTCGACATTGAGCCATTTGGAGGAGAGAGTTTCATCGTGCGGAGCGTGCCTGCTGCCATTCGAGGCAAGTCAGCAATCAAAGTCCTTCGCGATCTTGTTGATGAACTCGTCGACTCTGCGGTGACTCGGAAACTGACTCCGACGAGAGAGCAAATCTGGATCATGACGTCGTGCAAGATGGCGGTGAAGTCGGGTGATCCTCTTAGTCATGCGGAGATGGAGAAACTGATTGTTGATCTGGCTTCAACAGAGAATCCGTACATGTGCCCCCACGGGCGCCCCATCACGATTACACTTGGCACTGACGAACTGATGCGGAAGTTCAAGCGAACTTAGGACTGTTCCGTTCCGGTTCAGCGGGAACTTCGATGTTCGTTGTACGGGTAAGGTTCTATTGCCATGGTTACAACTCTCGCAGCGATGCTTGTCCTTGCACAGGGCGGCGCTACTCAACCGGCAGCCAAGATTCAGGCTCCGCCGGCTACCACTCAGCAAAACGATTTTCAGAAGCGAATTGACGCCGTGAAGGAGGCTGAAGGTAAGCCACTTCCTGACTTCAAAATGCTTCGACTTGATGACACGATCATGACCAACAAGGATCTCCTTGGCAAGGTTACGGTCATTGATTTTTGGGCCACGTGGTGCGGGCCTTGCAAGGCCGCTGCTCCGAAACTGGATGCGATGCACAAGGAGTTGGCAAGCCAGGGACTGATGATCATCGGTGCCAACCTTGCTGAGCGCGGCGCTGATCGCCAGCCGACGCGAACCAAGGATAACGCGGTTGGATATGTAAGTGAGCACAAGTATGGTTACACGTTCACCTACGGTAACGATGATTTGGGCAAGGCTTGGAAGGTTCCGGGCTATCCAACGTTCTTCATCGTTGACCGCAAGGGCACGGTCCGGGAAGTCATGGTTGGCTTTAATGAGGCTGGCATGAAGAAGACCGTCGCTAATCTTCTCGCCGAGAAGTAAATCTTTCTTGATTCGATGCCCCGATCCTTGCTGGGTTCGGGGCATTGTTGCGTTTGGCTAGAGGTTGCTGGGGTAAACCCTACTTTAACTTATGAATGTTCCACTCCTCAAGAAACTGACCGAAGCCCATGGCGTGCCAGGGCAAGAAGACGCAATCCGTGAGATCGTAAAGGACGAACTGAAAGGCGTTTGCGAGTTTGAAACTGATCGAATGGGCAACCTATTCTGCGTCCGAAAGGGCTCGGCCAAGCAAGCGAAGAAGTTGATGCTTGCGGCTCACATGGATGAGATCGGCTTTATCGTCAAGTACATTGATGACAAGGGATTCCTTCGGCTCCAGCCCCTTGGAGGATGGGACCCTCGCCAGATGGCGAGCCAGCGAGTCTTTGTTCACACTCAAGGCGGCATGTTGAACGGTGTTCTCATGTCAAGCACGAAGCCGAAGCACTTGCTTACACCGGAAGAGGCTAACAGACCGGTACAGATCGACAACTACTTTGTAGACTGTGGCTTGAGCGGCGAGGACGCCAAGAAGCAGGTTCGACTGGGCGACATGGTGACGATGAATCGAACCTTGCAAGAGATGGGAGACTTGCTGACATGTAAGAGCATGGATGATCGTGTTGCGGTGTACGTGATGATCGAAGCCGTGAAGAAGGCGAAGAAGCCCAACGTTGATGTTTATGCCATTGCCACCGTCCAAGAGGAAATCGGGTTGCGAGGGGCAGCGGCTAGCGGCTCGGCTATTCAACCGGACATCTGTGTGGCCATTGACATCACCCTGGCAAACGACATTCCCGGGATACCCGAGCAGGATCACATCACCAAGTTGGGTGAAGGTGCAGCGATCAAAATCATGGACTCGTCGCTAATTTGCCATCCCAAGGTGGTCAGTCACTTCAGGGATTTGGCTGAAAAGAAGAAGATCAAGCATCAGATGGAGATTCTCTCACTTGGCGGTACCGATGCGGGTGGCGTACAGCGTTTGCACGGCGGTATCCCGTCGTTCACGTTATCCATTCCAACACGATACGTGCACACGGTGAACGAGACCGTCCACCGGGCTGACGTCGATGCTTGCGTTGATTTGCTTGCAGCGTACATCGACGACGCCCATAACGGAAACTACGCCTACTGACGTGAAAGGAATGCCGAGATATCGGCACTGAACTTCGAAAGGCAGGCTTCATCAATGTACATCATGTGGCCTGCCTCGTAGTATGCCGTTGAGATGTTTTTCCTGAGCGTGGGATCGAGGCCCAAGTGAGTCAGCGTGTATTCCGTAGCGAAGTATGGAGTTGCAAGGTCGTAGTATCCCGACGCGATGAAGATCTTCATGTGAGGGTTCTTGGACATTGCCGCTCGCAGGGCTTCTGAAGTGTCAGGATGTCCTTGACCGGCGTCTCCGTACGTCCAGTTTTTCCAGAGTTCACCTGGGTTGAACACATAGTACGGAGAATCGGTCTCGTAGCCTAAATCGCGTCGAACGTAATCGTTTATGGCCGAAGTGTATGGAGGCAAGATCGCTGTCATTGAAGGGTCGTGCTCAGGGTTATCGCCAACTGGCTGAGCGTCGATGCCGAGGAAGCGCGAATCAAGCCTGCCGACGGTGCGACGGTCCTTCCGGCAAAGTTCCTTGCAGAATCGGTGGATCTGGATCCGGTAGTCCGTGGCCTCGAGATACTCACCTGAGAGGCCAGTCAGATTGTGTAACTTTGTGACGAGCGCCTTTCGCTCACGGGGAGTCAAGCGGTCGCCTTTTGCGAGGGCGAGAGAATACTGCCCCAGGGCAAACTCTTCCGCTTCTTTAAGAACCGACTGAAGACTGCGCTTTCGGGGTAGGCGTTTGTGGTACCACGCGGTGGCGGCATAGGTGGGCAAGAAGACGATGTAGGGAAGATCGTTCCCCTTATTGAATCGGGCGGTCTGAAAGTTGAGGATGGACGAGACCAGAGCAATGCCGTTAAGTGCCACGCCTCGCTCGACAAGGTGGCTGGAAAGACCCGCTGCTCTGGTTGTTCCATAGGATTCTCCAACCAGGTAGAGCGGTGAACGCCAGCGCTTATATCGCGTTAGGTAAAGCCGAATGAACTCGCCAACGGACGAGATATCCCCTTCGAGACTCCAGAACTTCTTTCCTCCGTCCTTCTTTGCTGGTCTTGAGTATCCGGTGCCGACTGGATCAATAAAGACGAGATCGGTGTGGTGCAACCAGGTGTTGGGATTGTCGACAAGGTTGAATGGCGGTTCGGGGAGGTTTCCGTCGGGCAACATTGCGACGCGTTTGGGACCTAGCGCGCCCAGGTGGAGCCAAACCGAGGAAGAGCCTGGTCCGCCGTTAAACGAGAACATCAACGGTCGGTTAGGCTCAGGATCATCCTTCGTGTAGGCCATGAAAAACATGCCTGCTTCCGCCTCACCAAACTCGTCGTTGATCGGCAACATGCCCGTTGTTGCCGTGTAGTTCAGTCCATTCAAGGAGTGCTGGGTTGCTACTGGAGGCGTATCGACGGTGAGCGGATAGGACTCGACTTTTGGCTCTTCTTCTGGCATTGGGATATTATGCCGAGGATTTGGATTGGTTGGTCGATTGTGGGGCTTGAGGAATCAATGAGCCGAGCACGTCACTGGCCACTCGACCGACTTCTCCGATTCGATCTTCATGTTCAAGTCGGGTCAACAGTCGCTCAAGTGTGAAGGCTAGCGTCTGCGATATCTCATGATCGGCAACCATGGCCAATCGAAGTCCCGGGGGAGACGCATAGGTCCACTCCACAAGTTGGTCGAACATGGCTTGATTCGGTGTGTACAGCGGGGAGTTTCCAAGACGATCGATTGCTGCACGAAGTGACCTTGCTGGCTCTGGCTCACCCAGCATGTGCATGGCACATGCCAGAGTCACAAAGGACGAGCGGGCCAGTCTTCGAAACTCAGGAGTGTAACCGTGCTCCAATAGGAGGCGAGTTCCGACGAGTTCTGCAAGCGCCGCACGTGCGGGCATCTCTCGTTCCCAATAGATGAGTCCCAAATTCTGCAGAACTTCAGCCATTGAACGGCGGTCTTTTCGGTGCGAGGCATGGGCCAAGGTGGCTTCGAGAATTAGGCTTGCCCCGACCAAATCACGTTCGACGCGATATCGAAGACGTGCGATAGACGTGTTTACAAGTGTCTCAACTCGAGGGTCTGTTGTTGGATCAAAGTTTGCTGCAGCGCTTTCTTGGGCGTTTAGTGCCTCGGGGAGCCGCTCCTCGGACTCGAGGAGGGTTCCAAGGTTGTAGTAGCATTTCACCAAGGTCGAAGGCTGAACTTCCGCTTTGGCAGCATTAAGGGCATCAAGGTAACCCTGAATGGCACTCTCGACTGAACCGAGACAACGCTGAGCAAGGGCCCGCTGCATCAACAGTTGGCACCGATAATCGCTACTCTGGTGCTCGAAAGAGGGTTCACGGATCGCGCGATCGAGTAGTCCCGCCATCGCAGAGAACTCGCCGGCATGGAAATAGGCTGCGGAAAGGGCCAGGATGGCTTCTACCCATAACTCAGAATCAACGCAGGAAAGGGCGGCTTCAACGGCGGGGTTTATTTTGGGACAGG
>CALMEF010000303.1 GCA_937862825.1 uncultured Armatimonadota bacterium | reverse complement strand
CTTGGAACGAATCGTAGTCAATGGTCAGCGTACGGTCAATCTTCACCCCAAGCACGGTCTCAGCGGCTTGTTTGGCCAATTCGGGCCCGCCAATAGAGTGATACCCATTGATCTTTTGGGGACGATACCCAGGCAATTCGACGAGCAAGTCTCTTGGGATTCCAATGCCGCTGATTCTTGAGTTCTTGAAGTCGAGGCGCGCGACGATCATGGTATCGCTGCGTGCCTGCTTGCGCAAAACCTTTTTGCCACCGGGCGACACATCTGCATCACATCCGAGAATCAAAAGGTTCACGCCCTCGGTCGTCTCAAAGACATCTGCAGGTTTGACATTGAGTAACGTTTGGCGAGCGTATGCGGACCCAACCTTGCTCTGTCCAACCCACCCTGCGGCTGCTCCAGCAGCGAGGGCGCCGACACAAAAGACGCCATAAAGCCCATAGCTCAAAACAAGTTTGAGGCGGGTCGGCTTAGCGCGCTGCGGTGTCATGGACTCACTAAACATACGTCTGAAGGCCTCGAGCCTGTTCACTCGTGGCACGGGAATCGAAGACGAAACACGGAACCTTCACCCAAGATACTGTCAATTTCGCATTTCGCTTCGTGAACTGTCGCCAACTCGAGGACGATTTTGGTTCCCCACCCTGATCCGCCACCTTTTTCCCAACGGCTATAACTGTTGCCTGTTAGAATCCGGCGAGCCGTTTCCTCCGACATTCCAGGACCGGTATCCCCCACTTCCACAACGTGCTGCCGTTCACCCAGACGGTATCGAACCGTAACCACACCAAGGGGTTCCCCGTCTGCCGCGCGAATCTGATCATCTGTTAAGGTTTCACGAACCGCTTTAATGGCATTCCCAACCAGGTTCTGAACGATTCGGAAAACAAAGAACTCATCAAACTGACAGTGCGGCGCATCCTCCTCGATTTCATACGCAATCTTCACGCCGTTCTTTCGGGCCTCTGACTCCAGATAAGAGGCACTTCCCTTCACGACCGGCCCCATCGGTTGGAATTCCATAGTGGGCCGAAGAGCACGGTTGGCTGAGAGGTCGCTCATCAAGCGCGAATACCTCACGATACGATCTACCGATCGCCGGAGTTGGTCTTGAATCTCTGTCAAGGATTCGACTTCATCTCGAAGGGCATTGTCGGTCGTAATCTGCTCTGAGAGTGCCGCTAAGGAGTGCTCGCCCACTGAAAGATTGGCGAACAAACTTGCGGCCAAAT
This sequence comes from uncultured Armatimonadota bacterium, assembly GCA_937862825.1. Classification (GTDB taxonomy): domain Bacteria; phylum Armatimonadota; class Fimbriimonadia; order Fimbriimonadales; family Fimbriimonadaceae; genus CALMEF01. The sequence continues at coordinate 6,552 of CALMEF010000303.1, read as the reverse complement.
TGCCGATATCGTGAGCCACCTTGCCCATTCCCAGCAGGGTTGATGCCCTAGAGGACTCTTCAACCAAGCGTGAGTTTAAAAATGCCAATGTAGACACCGCCGAGACTGTGTCTAGAACCGTCATGTCGTCCTTGTTAAAGGACCCAGACTCCTTGTTGACCAGTTGCACGACACCTATCGGTGGCTCATTCTCCATCATGAGCGGAACGGTGATCATGTTTCTGACATAAACCCCGGTAGCCTTTTGAACCTGTGCTCGGGGGTCTGCAGTGTCTTCTTTGACCTCGGGAAACTCGTCTATTCGAGTTTGGCGATTCTGAAAAACTGCTCCTGCCACCCCTTGATCATCCGGAATGTCAGTTAAGCGGATGATGTTTGCGACCGACTCGGGAAGCACGTGATGGAACCGTAATGTGTTCTTTACGGGATCGTGTAAGTAAATTGTGCCACCAGACGCGCCGACAGCCTCGACACAAATCGCAAGGACGTCCTTCAGCAGCGCGTCGAAGTTGCCACTTTGCGCAAGCGTACGAGTGGCGCGCTGTACCGCATCGAGGAGGTGCTGCTGAACTTGCATGTGAGCCCACCAATTGTACGCTATTCAGCGTCGAATACCCATCCGAATCGAGCCATATCGACAATGTTGTCTTGGAAGTCAATGCCTTCCGCCCGTAGTCGCTCTTGCTGTTCCATCGCCAGGTGTGGATCCCGCTTGTGAATTGGAAGGGCTCCCGATTTTCCTACGACGCGCCACCATGGCAATTCAGGCGGACACGCGGCCATTGCACGCCCGACCATATAGCCGGATGCAGGGTTCTTAAGGGCTCGGCCCAACTCACCATACGCGACAACTCTGCCAGCAGGAACCTTGGCCAGCAGTGTCCAGAGTTCTTCCCTCATGCTGAAACGGGTTCCTCTTTGCGCATTCGAACCGGAACGAGCGTTGAGACTCCAGGCTCGTTCATCGTTACACCAAGCCACGTTTCCATCGCCCGAATCGTGAGGTCATTGTGAGTGATTACGATGAACTGAGTCGTGCCCGAAAACTCTCCCAACAGGTCAATGAATCGCTCAACGTTGCGCCCATCCAGGGGAGCATCTACTTCATCAAGCACAACGAGCGGGCTCGGCTTGACCCTCAGGAGGGCAAACAAGAAAGCAGTGGCACACAAAGATCGTTCACCACCGCTCAATAGTTCGAGGCGTTGACGACGCTTGCCGGGCAGGGTCACGTCAATCTCAATCCCAGACTCCAAGACGTTGTCTGCCTCGGTGAGCCGCACTTGCGCTTCCCCACCTTCGAATATTCGCCGAAACAAATCGCTGAACGCCTCCCCAACCCTTGAGAACGCTTCCAAGAACTTGTCCTTTGTCAGGCCATCAAGTTCACGTATGCCCTCCTGAACTTCCTTGATCCCTCCCTGGATGTCCTCCAGTTGTCCATGAAGCTCCTCAAATCGGATCGTGAGCCGCTCGAATGCCTCGATGGCACCTACGTTGACGTCACCCATCAGGCGTAGTTCACGGCGAAGTTGCGAGACCACGGTTCCCGCATCCGCTGGGAGATCGTCGGGCACCGCCAAATGGTCCGCAGCCTGTTCGTTGATATCGTACTCTTCCAATAACCGTGCAAGGATTCCGACCCGCTTAGCCTCAGCGCGGGCGCGATCAATCTCCCACTTCTGAAGGTTTTGTTGAGCATCGTCAGCAGAGTAGCGGGAGGCTCTGATTTGATCCTGCACTTCTCCCAACTGCTCGTGCACAAATTGCCCGGCCTTCTCTGCAAGGGCGAGCGCCTCTTGAACTTGACCCTTGAGGACCTCGGCTTCCTTGGCCTCAACGATAGCCGACTCAAGTTCTCTGGTTGCTTTGGCACGTTCTGGCCCGAGATTTCCCACTTTCCGCTGGCGAGCGTTCTCCGCTTCGTAAGCCGCATCCAATCGCCTGCCGGCGAGCAACGCCCGGAGTTGTGCTTGACTGGCGCGTGCTTCTGACTCGCGCAATCGAACCTCAAACTGCTCGACATCAGCGGAGCGGCCAGCCAAACGCCGAATAACTTGGTCTCGTTCGTTCTCCAACGTAGCAAGGTCTTCGGGCTCAGCAGATTCATAGGAACCGTCCAACTTGTTTAACTCATCTTCGAGCCGCTTTCGCGCCCTCTCAGTGTCGTTAAACTCTCCCTTGACGGACTGCAGCCAATCTTCCGCATCAGCGAGTTCATCCCTTCGTTCAAGTAGACGGTCGGTAATCTCCGACCTCTTCACAACCAGTTCTTCTCGTCTCTTCGCAAGTTGTCCGGTCGACTTTGTTTTTGATGTCTCGTGCCGCAAAAGGTCTTCCAGTTCCCGTTCAAGCGCCTCAACTTCGGCGCGGCGCTGGATGATTCCAAATCCTGCCTTAGCTGAAACACCTCCCGTAACACTGCCGCGATGGTGAACGATCTCGCCTTCAAGGGTAACCAAGCGGTTCCAACCTCTGGTGTCGGCGTATGATAGCGCTCGGTCAAGACTCTCGACCACCACGACTTGCCCAAGGAGGCTCTCTATTACCGGTCGAACTCGGTCCTCGCATTCAACGAGTTCACTTGCACGCCCCACTACGCCCGGCCTACCCAACAGTTCGCGCAACTCTCGCTCAACGGCTTGAGGACGCATTAATGGGATTGGCTGGAAAGTGGCGCGTCCCAGCCGATGTTCCTTGAGAAACTCAATGGCGCGCTTGGCGTCATCGGGCGAATCGACAATCAGGTCGTTTGAAGCACCACCGAGTGCACTCTCGATCGCCACTGCCACCTCCCGTTCCACGTGAATGGCCTCACCTACCGGTCGGTAGTGCCCCGCTAGAAGGCCACCATCAACCGCGTCCATTACCGCCTTTGCCCCCACTTGGAGCCCTTCGTGAGACTCCAGCGTGGCCCGAATGCCCAAAAGCCTTCCCTCCAGGCTTGATCGCAACGAAAGCGTGTCGCGCTGCTTCGCATGATCAACGTCTTCGGCTTGCTTAAGTTCTGCCTCTTGAACCTCCAGCGCGCTCTCCAACTCTCCGACCTCTGCCTTCAGGCCGGAGACTCGATTCTCGCTTTCGGTAACTCCTTGTCGAAGTTCTGGCAATGTCTCGTCAATCCCCTTGAGCTCGCGTCGAATCGCTCGCTTTCGTTCGGTGGCGTGAGCAGCAGCAGCCACCAATCGGGCATGTTCTGCTTGCCGCTTTTTGGCTTCGCCAAGTATCGAGTCTATTTCGGACAACCGAGCGGAAAGCGCCTTAGCATCAGCATCCCCCTTGGTGAGTTGGTCCTTTAACTCTTCCAGGACCTTGAGTTCTGATTGTTCGTCAATCCGAGATTGCTCCAACTCGGCTTGCAAAGACTCCAGCCGGGATCTCGTCGTGCTTTCATCTTCAAATAAACTGCCTTCAAGATTCTCAAGTGACTCAAGCTTTTGCTCAGCAAGTTGACGGCTGGACTCTGCCCTAAGAAGCCGTTCGCTTGCGGCCTGGAGTTGATCTCGAAGCGAGTTAGCCTCAGCCCGTAAACCCTCAAGTTCTCTGTTGAGTTTGCCTTGACGCTCCTCCAAGGCCACTGCGTGTGCTCGCTCCTTCTCGGTCAGACTGGATGCTGCCTGAATCTTCTCAGTTGCCGAAATGAGCGTGTCCCGTGTTCGGAGGAGATCACGGGCCAACAAGCCAACTTCGATTCCCTGAAGGGCTTCCTGCGCACGCTTGTATCGTTTGGCTACTTCCGCCTCTTCACGTAGCGGTTCTCGTTGAAGCTCAATCTCCGCAAGAATGTCGGTGACTCGCTGCAGATGGCCTTGGGCGGCGTTCAGACGGCGAAGTGAATCCAACTTCCGGAGCCTATACCGCTGAACGCCAGCAGCCTCATCAATCCAAGCCCGTCGATCTTCGGGTGACGCGGCGAGTGCCTGGTCAATCTCTTTCTGGCCCACGATTGAGTAACCGGCACGACCAAGTCCCGAGTCTGCCAACAAGTCGAGGACATCTTTAAGGCGACAATTCTTGTTGTTGATGGCATAACTTGCGTCGCCACCCCGTGTAAGGCGTCGAGTGATCAAGACTTCGCTCGTCGGGGCCGGTAGCGCGCCATCCGAGTTATCGAACAGGAGTTCAACCTCTGCAAAGCCAACTGGCTTTCGCTTCGAACTGCCGTTAAAAATGACATCCTGACCGGATGCGGCTCGAAGTTGCCGAGCATTGCCCTCACCGAGGCCCCAAAGGATTGCATCTACCAGGTTAGACTTGCCACAGCCATTTGGGCCCACAACCGCGACGGTCCCACCATCCAGCGAGAAGTCGGTCTTGTCAGCAAAGGTCTTGAAACCGAATATGCGAACCTTCGTGAGGCGCAAAGTTCCTCTATTATGGTGCGTAGCGACCCTTCGAAAGTCTGAGACAGCGCTTGCGCCTTCGGATGAGGAACAAGGCACCGAGTCCCACAGCGGCCACAGAACCCGGTTCTGGAACGGCCTGGGCAGTGATGCGGAAATTCACCCCGGATGAATAGTAACTGTAGCCCGTAACCATCTCGCCGGCAGCAGCATCCCACTTATAGCGTCCCGCACTGATGTTGATCGTCTCTGTTCCCGTAAATCCGGTGTAAAAGGCGGCCCAACCGTTTCCATCCCAAGCATAAAGATCCGTATTGTAGGTGCCCTGAGAGTCAATCTCGGCGATGCTGTCGGTCAACACTTCAAAGTAAACCGAAATCGAAGCCGCGCCCAGAGCCAGCGTATCAAGGCCTTCGGTGTAGGCCTCGGCGATACCGCCAGCCCCACCGGTTAGTTCGCTTACGGTTCCATTGTCTGTTTGGCGCCAGAACAACCCTGCGGTGCCTCGAGCATAGCAGTACCCTTGGGTTGGATCAGAGTATTCCTTGAATGCGGTCAGGCTCATCTCAACACTGGAGCCCCCAAAAAACCCAGAGTTGTTGTGGGTCTCTTCCTCAGTGTGGGCTCTCGCCTGGGCGATGATGTTCCCCTCCCCGCCAGTCGTCTGAAGAACCTGGGCACTGGCGATGGTTGGAAGAGCAGAAGCCGCAAAAAATGCATAACGCCAAAACATTCATCAATGTTAGCAGGCAAAGTCCAATGATAGGTAGCCATGTAGCGAATCTTTTTCGAAAGTCCTCCAGATACCTGGCAGAACTGCCGAAAAGAAACTGATGGCTGAACTTGGCCTACGTCTTTTGATCGCGTGTGTAACCGGCCTTGCCGGAATCGCTGGCTGGCTCCCTGGAGGGGCAATAATCCTTGGCGGTATCGGCATACTTTATTCGCTCGCGGCATTCATTTTCGGGTGCAAGCGACCTTTGAATTCCGGAATCGCGGGAATCTTGGCCGTTCTGGATGCGGGCTTTCTTGCCCTCTTTATCGGCTCAGTGGCGAGGTTGGAGACGATGGGATTCTTTGCCATTCTCCCCCTTGTCTACGCCGCATCGCGCTATGGCTCCGACCCTCTGGCTATGGCACCGCTCGGCGCTGGCTCAATCCTGATCTCGAACGCAGTGTGGAACTCGGCAGACCCAACGAGTGCCCTCCTTGGTCAGGCTCTAGGCACCCTGGGTTTGGCCCTATTGCTCCCAAGGTCGGACCGTCGGAAGTCAGGAGCAGAGCAAGGCAAATTGGTGGAAGAAGTTCCGACCATTCAGTTCGCCCCGGTCGAGGCTGATGATTCACTCGTGCTACGGGAGAAGTTTCGTAGCCTTCGCGACGAGTTTGAAAACCTTGCGGAACGTTCAAAGGATGACCGACTGTTGTCAAGCATTCTTCCAACCCGCTTCTTGCCCGCCAGAACTGCCGAGCCATCCCTTGTCGAGACCATTAGGGACACGCTTGACATTGAAGGGTGTGTCCTTTATGGCGTTGCCACGTTCGGTCCGAGACTAGTTGTAAAGGCGGTGAGTGGCACAACACATGGAACCGACGAGCAAGCGATTGAGGTTGACCTTCGCCACTCCCTTTCAAAACTGAAATCACAACTGGACAGGGCCTTTCAAAGTGAGCACTCGCAAGCCCAAAATGTGATTCTCGCCCTCAAAGGCAAGGTGGTTGGAGTGTTAGCCCTCTATGATCTCGACCATGAGCGATGTGCTGAGGCCAAGCGCAGGTTGGAATCCATAGGCTCCGTTCTCGCGAGTCTGCTCATTGACATCAGGCAAAAGGTTCAACAGTCACGTCGCCTTGCTGAGATGGAAGTGCTTTATGAAGTCGCCACGTTGACACAGGGGGCGGCAACTCCGCTTGCTTGCGCAGAACGGATTGTTACGTCACTCTATGACCGAGGAACCTTCGATCATGTGGGGGCTAGTTTCCTGGATGATCACGACGCCTTACCAACTTGCACGAAGGGTGAGCCTCTCCGGCTTCTCGATGCCATGAGTTTTGGAACGGGCCCAGGCGTTCTAGGTTGGCTTCGTTCCGGAGCTCCGGACCTAGCGATCTTTCAGACAGGCGATGACTCGCGGGTTCCTCAGCAAGAGGCGATAAAGCGGCGTATCGGATCTTTCGCTGCAATACCAATCATCGTCAATCAGAAGGT
>CALMEF010000302.1 GCA_937862825.1 uncultured Armatimonadota bacterium | reverse complement strand
GAAGACCAGCACGTTGGCATTGCTGACGCGGCTGAACGGATAGTGGCGCTTCATAGCGATCTTGTGAAAATTGCCACGGAGTTTTGAACCTAAAACGAGCATCGTCACGAAAAATGTGTTGTGAATGATGATACGGGGAACCTAAATTGAACCTAGAATTCTGTTCACTTTTAGGTTCAAAGTTCGTTCAGATTTGTGGGCAAACTCGTGAGAAGTAAACTTCATCTTGTGGTAAGCCAAGAAGACGCCGTTCGGATCGTTCGCGAGTTAACGGAGACCCCCCACGGTGGACGTGAGTTGAGGCAGCAAGCGATGCAACTCCTCTCAGAACTTCCGGGCTACAACTGGTCAGGCGTGTACAGGCTGGAAGGTGCTGACCTCTTGTTGGATGAGTACGTTGGCGCGGCGACGGACCACAACCGAATCCCGATCGGAACGGGTGTTTGCGGGACAGCGGTTGCCGAAAACCGAAATGTGGTGGTCGAAGACGTTCGAACCTTGGACAACTACCTCGCCTGCAGTCTTGAGACTCGGAGCGAGATCGTCGTCCTCATTCGAAGCGAAGATCACCAGGTCTTGGGTCAGATTGACATTGACGGGCATGAGGTCGGTGCGTTTGGAGAATCAGACGAGGCGCTCCTGGAAGAGATTGCCACAATACTGGCTGAACGCTGGAGTGAGTGACCGTGCCCCATATTCACCTGGAAACGACGACAAATGTCTCAGAGAATGGCGACATTGCCCAGATTCTGCTGAACCTGGTTGAGGCACTTTCAGCCTGTCCGACCATTGACAGCAAATCGGTCAAGGCCTACCATACACTTCGACCGGTATGGGTGATCGGAGAGGGCGGCCCCCAGGGATTTGTCCACTGCACGGTTATGATTTTGACCGGGAGAGATGAGGACCTTCGAAAGCAGATTCAATCGGCAATCGTGAAGGTCCTTCAGGAAGGATTTGCTGAATCGCTTGGGAGCCGTGAGGCGGGCCTTACTGTGGAGATTCGCGAGATGGATCGGGTGACCTACTTCAAGTAAAATACCCTTCGTGCCGTACGTTGTCACCGAACCTTGCATTGGCGTCAAGGACAAGTCATGCATGACCGTCTGTCCAGTCGATTGCATCTACGAAGCAGGAGACATGGTCTTCATCAATCCCGATGAGTGCATTGATTGTGGTCTCTGCGAGCCCGAGTGCCCAGTAACCGCGATTTTTGTGGACACCGACGTCCCGCCAGATTGGAAGAGTTACATCGAAAAGAACAAGACCGAGTCAGAGCGGATTCGGGACGGCGGCTAAGCCATGCGAGTTCCGTTCTACGATATCAAGGGTCAGTACGATGACCTCGCCGCCCAAATGGACCAGGTGGTCCACGAGGTCATCAGCAGTGGTGGCTACGTTATGGGCAAGCACCACAAGGCTTTTGAGGAAGAACTCGCTGCCTATCACTCGTGCAAGCACGGTATTGCGGTGAACAGTGGAACGGACGCCCTTCGCATCATCATGGATGCCGCTGGTGTGGGACCAGGCGATGAAGTCATTACGACGGCGTTCACGTTCGTCGCAAGCGTCGAAACCATCATGCAGACGGGTGCGACGCCGGTGTTTGTCGACATTGACGAGCACACGTTCCAGATGGACCCGGTCAAGGTCGAAGCGGCGATCACGCCACGCACAAAGGCGATTCTTCCGATCCACCTGTTTGGCCAGTTGTGCGATATCGAAGCGATCAAATCAATCGCTGATAAGCACAACCTGACGATCTTGGAGGACGCGGCTCAAGCGCTTGGTAGCCACAAGAATGGCACTTACGCTGGTCATTTCGGCCGGGCCGCCGGCTTCAGTTTTTACGTGACCAAGAACCTCGGCGCGGCTGGCGACGGCGGAATCATCTTGACGAACGACGACGAGATGGCTGAAAAGTGCCGCTCGATTCGCGTTCATGGCATGGGCCGCGAACGCTACTACTACGACTATCTTGGGTACACGTCTCGACTTGATGAGTTGCAGGCCGCGATTCTTCGAGTGAAGCTCACCAAACTTGACGATTGGGTCAAGCGCAAAGTTGAACTGGCGCAACGCTACCATGCAGGCTTGTCCGGAACCTCGGTTCACTTGCCGAGCACGTTGGTCGGTAACAACCATACGTATCACCAGTTCACGATCCGAACGGCCAACCGAGACGCATTGCAGAATCACTTGAAAGGCAAGGAAGTCGACTCGATGATCTACTATCCGGTCCCGATTCACTTCCATTCGCCGTACAAGCATCTCGCCAATGGGGAAGGCAGCCTGCCAGTGACGGAGCGAGTGTCGAACGAGTGTCTCAGCCTGCCCATCCACCCGCACCTCAGCGATGAGCAAGTTGACTGGACCATCGAGTGCATCCGCGAATTCGCGGGCTAGGCATGGCTTCTGTCCACTGGGAGTGCCTGTCCGTTTGTCAAACGACCGGTGCACGCCGTGGGAGGCTCTACACGCCCCATGGCACGGTTGAGACCCCAGCCTTCATGCCAGTCGGCACCCAGGGAACGGTCAAAACGGTCGGGTCCGACGATCTGGAGGCACTTGGCTTCGAACTGGTGCTGTCGAACACCTACCACTTGAGCCTCCGACCTGGCTCTGCGCTGGTTGAGCGCTTTGGTGGCCTGCACAAGTTCATGTCCTGGAAGCGCGGAATCCTCACCGACTCGGGTGGCTATCAAGTGATGAGCCTCTCCAGCATGCGCAAGATCAGCGACGAAGGAGTCCGCTTCAAGTCCCACTTGGATGGCACCGAGGTGTTCCTCACTCCCGAGCGAAGCATCGAGATTCAAGGTGAACTCGGGGTTGACATTAGCATGGTTCTCGACGAATGCCCGCCGTACCCTTGCAGTCGGGACGAAGCGGCCAGCGCGATGCAGCGGACGCATTTGTGGGCGCCACGGAACCTAGCCGCTGCCCGAGACGGTCAAGCCGTGTTTGGCATCGTCCAAGGGGGAGTACACGAAGATCTCAGGCGAGAGTCTGCTGAGTTCGTTTCTCAGTTTGATTTTGCAGGTTTCGCCGTTGGGGGAGTTTCCGTTGGCGAACCCACCGAGATGCAATACCCGGTGGTCAAGTTCACCGCTCCACTGCTCCCAAGGGACAAGGTTCGATACCTAATGGGAGTCGGCCATCCGAAAGACATTCTTCACGCGGTTCGTAGCGGCATTGACCTGTTTGACTGCGTGTTGCCGACGAGAATGGCAAGGCACCATGCGCTGTACACGCTGAATGGGAGGGTGAACATTTTGAACAAGCGGTGGGCCGAGCAAGAAGGGCCGGTTGAGGAAGAGAGTGTATTCCCTCAGACTGAGCGCTATAGCGCCGGTTACTTGAGGCACCTCTTCAAAGCAGGAGAACCTCTCGGCGCAAGGTTGGCAACGCTACACAACCTGGCGTTCTATGCCCGGCTGATGCAGGAGATTCGGGATGCGATTACCGACGGCACCTGGGACGAGTTAGAGTCTCGCTATGCGTTGGCATAGATTCCAAGGTCTTCAAGCACAGACGCAATCACGGTTTGGGTCTCGGGGTGAGTCGAGTGATGCTCGCCCTCATCCAACGTGGCACTTTCTGCAATCCGCTTCGCGTCAAATGGATCACTGGCTTGAAAGGCGTAACCGTTCAAGCGAAGAAAGGAGAGAAATCCCACCTTGGCCGTGGTTTCGTTGCCTTCCGCGAACGGAGCGTTCTTAAGAAAGCCCTCATAAAATCGAATGGCTTGTGGAATGACTCCCTGAGCCGACCCGTAAGCATATTGATAAAACGTCCCCTGCTCAAGAGGCATGAACTCAAATGAGTTGACCTTACGCGTGACCTGGAGGTTTATCCAGAGCATGTCTTGGACGGTGAGGTAAATGATCTCGGCCATAGGTCAAATGAGAGTTTACTCTCTACAGGTTAGAACAACCTTGCCTGCTTTGCTTCATGCTCCAGTAGCCACGCTTTGCGATCCAGCCCTCCTCCAAAGCCGGTCAAGGCGCCACTGGCACCAATCACCCTATGGCAGGGAACGACTATGGCGATCGGGTTTGCACCATTTGCAGCGCCCACCGCTCGAACTGCCCCCGGGTTGCCAAGGCTGTTTGCAATCTGCCCATAGGAACGCGTTTCACCAAACGGGATCTTAACCAACTGGCTCCATACGGCTCGCTGGAACTCAGTCCCGGCAGGCTCAACTTCAACCGCAAAGGCGTCGCTTTCACCCCGAAAATAGCGATCGAGTTGGTTAGCGACTTCGGTTGGCGAGGTCGGGGCCTCTTGCCCCTCGGCGAACCAAAGTTTGGTCAGAACACCACCATCGCTCAGTTCGTAAGACAGCCAGCCGACGGGAGAGTTGTAAGCAAACGTGGGCACCCGGGCAGTTTATCATGCGATTGTTGGATGCGCGAAAGGATGCTAGGTTCGAACATCCGACAATCATGGAAAGGAGAAAGCGGGATGCAAGGGTTTCGTCAAACGCAGCGGCAACAGACTTCGGTTGGGCTTAGGCTCGATCCGAGAGTCCTCGTCTCAAGCAAACTGCTTGAGTTGACGCAGCAGGAACTGGACGAAGCCATTTCTGCCGAGATCGCCGATAATCCGGCCTTGGAGCGTCTCGCAGATGACACAGAGCCGCTTACCGAAGCGGCAATCCTGAAGTCGGTTGCGCCCCATGAACTGAGTCCGAAGACGGACGACTGGGAAGTTGTCCGGAGTCGCGTTCCAGATGAAGACGGAGCCGATTGGCTCGACTTCGCGGGTTCGACACCTTGTCTTCGCGACCACCTTCGGGCTCAGATTCGTGTGCGAAAGGAGTTGCAGTTGCTGGCCGAGTATGTGATTGAGTCGCTGAGCGATCGCGGCTTTCTCACCATGCATGTAGAGGAACTTGCTCTGGAAACGAACCACTCAATGGAGGAAGTTGAGGAGGTGATACTCGCGTTGCAGACTTGTGAGCCTGCCGGAGTTGGAGCCTCTGACGTGAAGGAGTGCCTGTTGCTCCAACTTAAGCGAACAAAAACCGTAGAGGCTGCACTCGCCCGCAAAATCGTGACTCACCACCTGGAAGAGTTTCGGCAACGGAAAACCATGAGGTTGGCCCGTCGGTACAAGGTGATGCCTGAGGTCGTGGAAGCGGCATTTGCTCTGATCCTCAGCCTGACGCCTTTCCCTGCTGAGGATTTTGACTCCTCGCACGAGGTGCCACAAAGCGTATCGGTTAAGCCAGACATTATCTACACCTATGATCCGGCGGGATGGAAGATTGAGGTGACCGGTGCTCAGGCAGCGTTTCTGAGGGTTGAGCGTTCGTACAGGCAAAGACTCGAACAAATTCGAGCCAGTGCCAAGCCCCAGGCAGATGAGCGTAAGCATTTGCAAGAGTTTGTTGATCGCGCCGAGACGTTCATTACCGCACTCGAAATGAGACAACGAACTCTGTCTCGTATCGCCGAATACCTCTTGGTTACACAGAGCGGTTTCATCCAGACGGCAGGCTACGAGTTCATCAGGCCCTTGACACGGGCTCAGATGTCAAAGGATTTGGGCCTGCATGAGAGCACGATTAGCCGCGCTACGGCGGCCAAGTATGTGCAACTTGCCAACGGAGAGGTCGTGCCCTTTGACCTGTTCTTCAAACCGGCACTGCGCATCCAGAAGATGATTGAGGACATGCTTCGCGAGGAAGATCCAAATGAGCCCATGTCTGATGAACAGATTGCCGTCCGCCTAGCGAAGAAGGGGGTCTTCATCGCCAGGCGAACGGTGAACAAGTATCGGGACAAGAACCGACTGCTCTCGTCGCGCGGACGGCGCTCGGCCTAATCTTTGTAAACGTTTACTCGGTTCGGATTCTCAGGCTTCTTGATGGCAATCGTCTGGTTGTCGGTGAAGACGTAGACCAGGCCAGTTGCCTTCGTGATGTTGTCGAGTGCGTATCGGAGAGATGTGTCGATAAGGAAAGCGTCCAACTTGTAACCCGGCACGTCTGCAGCGACCTCAATGGTGATCTTAGACTGCTTCCCAAGTTCGGAAAACACGGCCCGGAGGTCGGTCTTGGCGAGCCGGGTTGTCACCTTCGAGTTGAGCACCGTCTCAGGTAGTTTGCCCTTGGGCTTGGCAGGTTGCTTTACAGCCGGCTTCTGCTCAACGGCTTTCACCCGGTTTACGAAATAGATACCATTCTGAATCTCATAAGACAGATTGGCCTGAGCGCAGATCAATCCAAGAGCCTCTTCGAGGTCGACGTCCTTCAGCGAGAGATAGAGGACAAACCTGACTCCAGGTTCAAGGACGTAGTTCTTCTTGGCTTGCTCGAAAAGTCCGTGAAGCACGGACCGAACATCGTCGCCCTTGGAGTTGACCGAGACAGTTGGTTCTTGAATCGCCGCCAGGGACGAAACAGCAAAGGCAAGTGTACAAAGGACAGTTGAGAGTAGTTTCATGTTCAGTTTCCTCCTAGGGGTTGGCCATTGGGATCGTAAACTCGGATTCCGCTCGATCCCGCGGGCGCTTGGGTTCTTCGAACGGAGGGTTGTCGCTTTCGCGTGGGGATAGAAACGGCTGCGGGCGGGGTGCTTGCAGGCTTCGGAGCATTGATGACTGGTTCAGGATCGCTTGACGGAGTGGGTTCAACCCAGCCCTCGGGGCGAGTGGGACCAAGAGGCTGCGACACTTCTGTCTTAGGCTTCTCAATACTTGCATCAACCACAGGAGGCGTCGAAACGGCTGGAGTCGGTGTTGGGTTCTCGCTGAGCCTTGGTCCAAAGACTTTGGATGGATCGTTGGCGAAAACGGACATCGCATAAAGAACAGCCGCAAGCGCCGAAGAGAGAACTACTGGTTTCGTAAGCGGACTCTTACGTTCTTTGGCCGCATCCAGAAGGTTGATACGAACTGACTTGGGGTTCTTCGGAGCCTTGCCCTCGGGTGCATTGATCACCGCAAAGCCATTGGCGGCTGCTTGGAGCGCCTGCTTGCGCAAGTTAACCTCTTGCTTACAGAGCGGGCATTCGCTGACATGAGCCTCAAGTTGCTGCTCGGCTTCAGGCGAGATCATCTCGCCGGCAAGATAGCGGCCGAGTTGAGCCTGTGCTAGTTGGCACTCTAGGGTTTTCGCTTGCATACCTGACAATCCACTTTAGGTTTGTGTGGCCAATTCAAAACTGGCCCAGTAGGATTGTCGGGTGATCTCTAATTTTCTTTAGGGGACTTTCTCAGAAACTCTCCAAACTGCCCATCCTCTGAGATGATGAGCAGCCGGGGAGCGATTGACTTTAGGTTCTTTGACTCATGTCCAGGTGGTGGAATCTTCGCGTAGAGGGTCGCCTTCTTGCCTTTTACCGATCCTGCGGCACGAAGCGTCCCGAATGCGTCCACGGTTCCCTTGAAGACCGAGGGCCCCATCACAACCTGAGCCACGCCAAACTTGGAGACGTTGATTCGGGCCGAGCCTTCTTCAACCTCGTCGCTTAAGTTCGCCCGTACCGTCCCTTCCCAAACTTGCTCACCTACGAACTGGTCAAGACCGGGTTTTAGTCCGAAGTGCAGTTGGGCATAGAGTCCGTTCCCATAGTGCTCCATCGCAATAGCAGCAGGAAGGTCATCAGGCTTGGGGTCTTTCGAGGTTGAGTCGGAGTATCGGGAGAGCCTATCAAATGCCACAAGGCAGGCAGCGTGAACATCACGGTAGAGTTCGTTGACGTTGATCACCAGCGGGGTCAGCGTGTTAAACAGCCCGAGCATGTTCACCAAATCTGTGGTGGATGGTTGGGCGGCCGTCGGCATCTCCAATTGGAACTGGCCCAAACCCAGGAGTTGTTGCGCAATCAGATTCTTGGGCTTTGTCGACTTGATCTTCTCCAGGGTGCCCGCCTTGCCTTCGCGAGCATCCAGCAAAAGGCCTAGTGCCTGGGCCATCTCTTCGACAGACTTCTGAGCAATCGGCTTAAACCTTGACAGTTGCTGTCGGGCCTCCGCGTCGCGCCCTAGCATCGCCAGCGAAATCGCCCATCGCAGATCACCGCCTCTGGCCTCAGTTCCATGCCACTCATTGGACTTGACGAGCACTTCCGCCTCCTTCCACATCGATGCCCCGATGTAGCATTCCAGGAGCAACTCTCGAAGCTGCAGTCCTCCTTCACCCTTCTTCACGAGTGGAGCGATGTGCTTCGAGCCAATCCACCCCAGTTCAAGATGGAGCCACATGTCGTTCAAGTAGCTTTGAACCGAGTCCCAAACTTGCCAACGCGGACCAAGAACATTAGGGTCCCTCAATAGATCGCGAGCAAAGTACCGATTGAACTGATTGCGGACATCGTAGGTCGTCTCGGCAACTTCAAGCATCTCTGCATAGTTGCTCCAGGCGTGTTTTCTGACTTCGATGTCCGAAGGACCGTACTTGAAGACACTGGGGCTGATTTCCCGTGGCGGATACTTGAACCCAGTTGATGCCTCTTCTGCTAGCCAAATCGACAAGTGGCTTTCCCACGCAAAGGGGTGAGCCTTGGCCACTTCGCGGATCTTTGGAAGCAAATCGCTGGCCTGCCGTCCTGCCTGCACCGTTAGCATAAGCAATGATTGGGCACTGGGAGACGCTGCGAGAAGTGTCTCAATTGATCGGATTCTCTCTGCAGCGGCCATCTTGTCAAGTCGCATGACCTCAATGTTCTGCCAGAAGAGCCGATGCTTTGGATCCGCCTTTGCGGATTGTATGATCCGATCAATCAGTTTTTCGTCGCCCAGGCGATCGGCAATTTGATAAAAGAGGATGAGCGTATCGTTGCGCTCTGGCTCGGTTCCCGGTGCGTCCACACACTTGGAGAGATAGCTCATGGCCGTAGCAAGGTCGTTTTCCAGATAGGCATTCGATGCTTGGAAGTAAAACCCCGCTCGGGTTTCGGCCCCGAAATGTGCGAGGAGTTCGCTCAGGATGGGCTTTCGGTCCCTTGCTTCAACAGGATCGTGAAAGGCGAGAGTAATCCAGTAAGTGTAGGCGTTGATCCACGTTTTCGTTGCCGTCCAAATGTTCTTCGCCGCACGCCGACGCTGGGCCTCGGTCGTATGGGTTCGACCAAGCGACAAAATCGCCATATCCGCCGAACTTGAATCAGGATCTGTCTTAATGACCTCCAAGTAGATCTTAGTGGCCTCTCCATCGCGGCCCAATGCCATCAAGCAGGAGGCAAGCGACACGCGATCATCAACTGCAGCCTCGCCAAGTTGCTCGAGTGTCCTAAACGACTCAACCGCCTCCAGGAACTGGCCATTGACGAACAGCACCACGCCGAGAGCCCGAAGGTAGAAGGCAAAGGACTGCTTGTTCACCCCCTTACCCATCTTCATCAGTTCGGCCATACCAAGTTGAGCAATTTGGTCCTTTCCAATGTAGGCACCGATCAACACATCAAAGGTTGAGGCCTCACTCCACGTAGAGGGCACCTGCTTGTCTTGACCGTAGTCTCGCTCCGTATACGCAGAGACATCAGCTTGGACTTTCTTGGCGATCGCCGAAGCCCACAGCGCGCCAGTTCGAGCATCTCGCAACGCTTCAGACCGCATGGCCTTCTCCAACATATAGGTAAAAATGCCGTGCCCCAGGTTGGGATACTCGTAAGATCGTCTCCCAGGCGCGCAACCAAGTAGCACGGCGATATTCGCCTTTTTTCCAAGCGTTTGAAGCTCCGCGCCAAATGGATTTTCTTTACCTGCCCGACATGCGTCGCAGATTACGAGAACGTTTTTCAGCCCTGCCGCCACGATTTGAGCGATGACATTTTTGACTGGCAAACCGACTTTTTCCGCATTCTGCTTGGTCGCGTCTGCGGGAACCAGGTAGTCACCATTTGAGGTGCCGATGCCGTGTCCGGCAAAGTAGAAAACGAATAGGTCTCCCTTGTTTAGAGCCCTATTGTTGAGAATCTTGTCGAGTTCTGCAGAGATGTTGGCCGTAGTTGGAAGGCTTTCAGGTTTTGCCCCGTCGGCATCGGTCAGCAATCGAACATTCCCTGGCTCGAATCCGTAAGCCTCGACAAGTGCCTTCCCAAAGGAATTCGCGTCTGCGGCCGCGTAGTCCAGCGACCCGAAGTGCTCGTACTTGGATGCACCGATAACCAGCGCCCATCGCTTTGGGGCAACGAACGGCGTCGTAACCTTCAGAATATCCTGGGCTGCGCTCAGCCCACTCAGAAGAATGAGCAGAGCGCATAGTAGCGGTCTAGTTAGGGTCATTTACCGGCTGCGGCAGCGGTTAACCCAGCCACCTTGTCGTCTTTAAACAGGACCCCCATTTTGAGGTTGGACCAATAGTGCCATTCCTCCATGCTGCCAGCCTTAATCAGATTAACCTTTCGGGCATTGTCCGGGTTCAAGACCTTGGCAAAGTCGGCTATGCTCATGCCGACTGTGACTTTGAAAGACCAGTCCAGAGTCGTGTCAACTGACTTCAACGTGATTGAGCCCGTCGGCGAGTAAGTGGTCACGCGGAGAACTTGGTCGCGCTCGGTGAGAACCGCGAAGAGGCCATCGTTCCATCGAACCTCCATGAGGTCAGGATAACGATCATCGTACTTGAGAGCGCCCTCAGGCTTGCCTAGAGTTTCGAGGAACTTCTCGAAGGGATCAAACATGCCAAGGTCAGTTCCCTTGTCGTTAACTGACATGACTCGGCTGAGAAAAACTGGTTGCTGCTTGAAGTCACGTGGTTTGAAACCAGCGACAGAACAGAACTTCACATAGTTGTCCTTGATCTTCGAATATCCTGGGTGAGCAGGCGCCGTGTTATCCAGCCATGTGGCAAGGACGGCTTCGGCCACGGTGTTCAGATCGTCAGCCTTCTTTGAGAGCTCGTTTACACCGAGATTCTCTGCCAGGTACGGATTGTAGAGTGTGACGCCCTTCTGAGCATTAAGCAGAAGGTCTACCGCCTCTTTGAGTTGGCCAGAGCGCTGCATGCCCAACGCCGCATTGTTCGCTACGCGAAGTTTTAGGTCAGGCACAATGGCCTCTTTGACGAGCGCGTTAAGCGCGTCGGTGCCAGCCTTGAGGTTTGCAGGATTGCCGTCGGGATCCAAAACCAGAATTAGAGCGGCGAGTTCAAGCGTACGCAGATCATCCTCATTAACCTGCATCGCCGCGGCTACTCGCTGGCGAGCGGCTTCCCATCGCTGTCGGTCTTCAGCCCGGATGAACGGGTCCCGCGAACCGACTGGCGGAGGGGCGAGCATTGGCCCGAAATCCGGTTTGAACCAGTTCGCCCGTACGTCTCTAGGCAGGTTATCATAGTAGAACATGATCGCCGCTTGGGCCGAATTCGTATAGGCTTCCGCAAGTTTCGGCTCTTTCGCGATCGCACGATCAAACGCGTTCATCGCCTGCTGATAGCCGCGACTCTCCATGAATGCAAGTCCGACTTCATAGTCCATCAGCGAGCGCAGGATGATTGGGTTATCCAAAATTTCTGCGGCACGCGCCTTGCCAGACGCATGGTCACCGGTTAACCGGCCGAGCCAAGTGCTTCCTTTGCTGAGTTCATCTAGTTTCAGCATGAGGTCAGCCATATCTTGCTTCGAATATCCGGCTTTTTGAAGGAGCGACGCCCCGGCGACATCCGCCTCGAACTCCTGCTGGCGCGTCCAAAGGTTGTTTAGGTCGCTTGGCTTCCATCCTGGCATTGTGCAGTGGCCCTTTGAAAGGTGCGAAATCTCGTGGGCGACACAGGCACGGATCAGCCTCGGATCGCCATTCGTGAACTTGACGAATCCCGTAAAGACGACCATGACGGGTTGCCATTTCCCATCTTTGTTCTTTTCGACCGTGGCATACGCGTTCGGCTCCTCGTTTTCCACAATCGAAGCCTTGATTGGGTACACGTATTCAGGAAACTTCGGGCTGTAGACCTCAAGTTCTTTGACCATCTTCTCAAGGTCGGCCTGGGTGAAAGACTGAGCAAAACTAAGAGCCGCCAATAGGCTGAGCCCAAACGTAGCAGTTAGTCGCGAAATCGGTTTAAACATCCTCTTCATCATTGTCGGTTGAATCCCATCATGGTTGAACGGTCGAAGGTTAAGACGATTTCGGCGCATTTGCTAGATTCCCGTAAATGACACAGAAACCTTTACTTTGTCGAAACCAACCTGCGGGTCATTCGTCGCAGCCATTGAAACTTTCTTGGTCAGTTTCGGGTATCTCCATTCACCATGAATGCTTTCGGCAATATCTCCCAGCAGGAAGCCGAACAAGCGGTCCGCATCTGGAGCGAACATCAAGCGAGCGGAAACGGGCCGACGATCCACGATTTGGCAGAGAGCCTTAGAATCTCAACGTCAGAGGCCGAGGCACTCGTTGCTCAGGTTCGGAGCCAACAACCGCTAAAGCGCCAACCTGACAAGGGCGTTTGGATCAGCTTTGCCGCAGCCGTAGGCATCATGATGGTCATCATCGGCGGATTATTCTTTACTTCCATTCGTGTTGAGCGAGCAGGCACGCCGGTGGACTTCGCAACCGCGCCGATGCCGCCTATTCCAGATGCGCCCGTTATCATGAGCGTGCCTCCGATTGCCACTGAGGACTCTTCGGGATTCAATGCCCAGCAACTCAACTCCCAGGCTTGGGAAGTTGTCGATAACCCAGGTGCCACCCAGAAGGACTTGGAGTTGGCCGAGCAGATCGCTTTGCGTGCGAACGAGATGTCGGGAGGCACGGACCCTAACATTTTGGATACCCTCGCCCGTGCATATTGGCGAAATGGCAAGTTTGCCGAGGCCGTAACAACCCAGAAGAAGGCTATTGGCCGTCTTGCTGCGGATGCTAACTCCGCAGCAAGGGCGGACTTTGAGACCAGACTGGCTGATTATGTGCGTGCTAGGGACGGTGCTGGAAAGAGTCGCTAATGTCGAAAATGTCTGACGCCCGTCAGCACCATTGCCAGGCCTAGCCGATTGGCTGCGGCAATGACATCGACGTCCTTCTTGCTTCCACCGGGTTGGACAACGGCCGTGACACCAGCCTTTGCTGCAACCTCGATGGAGTCGGGAAACGGGAAGAAGGCGTCACTTGCCAGCGCTGCGCCTTTGGCTTGGTCGCCCGCTTGTTCCAAGGCAAGCCGAACCGATTGAACTCGATTCATTTGTCCCGCTCCAACGCCGAGCAACCGATCTTTCGTCCCGACCACGATCGCGTTTGATTTCACGTGTTGTGCCACGCTCCACTGGAACCTGAGCGCGGCCATTTCATGATCGCTCGGGGACCGCTCGGTCACAATCCTCCATTCGGGAGCCGGGTCCTCATCGGTTTGTGTGACCAAGACACCCCCGCGAATGGACCGAAGTGAGAGGCTGGCTGCTTCCGGTGGTAGAGGTGCCTCCAAGAGGCGAACGTCTTGGCCCCATCCCGCCCGATTCTTGAACACCTCAATAGCGGGTTCGGTGAACTTTGTGGCGATAACGACTTCGAGGAAGTTGCCCTTCTCGGTCACGACGTTGGCGGTTGACTCGTCGACCTCGCCATGAAACGCCGCGATACCGCCAAAAGCGCTAATAGGGTCGCTGGCTCGCGCAATTGCATAACTTTCCCCTAGATCGCCTCCAACAGCGGCTCCACACGGGTTGCCGTGCTTGATGATGGCGCAGGCCCCAACGGGCAAATCGGCGACTAACTCCCAAGCCGCGTCAGCGTCAAGGAGGTTGTTGTAACTCAGTTCCTTGCCCCAGAGTTGCTTTGCCTGCACGATGCCCGGCTGTGCCATTGGATCGGCATAGACGGCAGCAGTTTGGTGCGGATTCTCGCCATAGCGGAGCGTTTGAATCTTACGGTAACCGATCGTCAAGGTTTCCCCGTAGGTCTCTCCGGACAAGTATCGACTCACCATCGAGTCGTAAAAGGCGGTGTGTCTAAATGCTTTTGCGGCCATTTCTCGTCGAAACGCAGGGTCAGCATGATTCTCCAAGGCGGTCTGGTAATCGCTTGGATCAACAAGGACGCAGACATTGGCGTGATTCTTTGCGGCGGCCCGAATCATCGCTGGCCCGCCGATATCAATGGATTCTACGGCGTCCTCAAATGTATGCGGCGACGTTACGGTTTGCTCGAACGCATACAAGTTGACAGCGAGGATATGAACCGGCAGGATGTCGGCATGAGCCATGGCGGTTCGGTGAGACTCGTGACGCACGTCGCCAAGTAGACCGCCATGGACTTTGGGATGCAGGGTCTTTACTCGCCCGTCCAACATCTCGGGGAAACCAGTAACCTCGGCGACGTCCATCACGTAGAGGCCTGCTTCCCGTATTGCTTTAGCGGTGCCGCCCGTGCTCACCAGTTCAAAGTTGCGTTCTGCAAGACCCTGCGCAAACTCCAAGATTCCTGTTTTGTCGGTGACGCTAAGAATCGCCCTCACTAGTTTCCGCCCCCGGTCGAAGTTGTTGGCGGAATCGAGTCATCAGTAGGGTCGCCTCCAGTGGTGGGTGGAGGAGGCGGAGATTTCACGGGGATCGAGAGTTTTTGGCGAACAATCACGCCCTTGGAATCATAGCCGGTTAGGATGAACTGGGTTGACTTCGTCACCTCAACTTCCATTTCCCCTTTGATATCGGGAAGCGGCTTGGTAGAAACGCCATCATTGATTTCTGCGCGAACGGCATCGGTGAGTTGCCATGTCAGTTTCACCGTTCCGACCCCAGCGAGTTCGGCAGGTTCCGCTCGGAAGACAATTATTGAGGCTGTACTCACCTGCTGAACGGTTAAGGTGATGCTTCGGCTCTTTACGGTATTTCCTTCGGCGTTCTCCGCGACGATTTGATAACTGACCTCGCCGGGCTCATCAATCTCGAACTGATAGGTTCCAACCTTGGGATCCAGAGCAACACCCCTCGGGGCAAGCGTGGCTTTCGTCACCGAATCGTTGAACCCAAACTTGACCGTGACCGTCTGCCCAACTCCGGGGTTTCTCGGTTGAATATCGAAAGCGCGGATTTCGGGATCTGGAATAGCCACAGGCGTCGTCACCGTATAAGGTGCCGAAGCAGGGTTGCTGGACTTCTCATCGCGAAATGCGGTGGCAACAACCATTCCGGATTCTTCTGCTGTAAAAGTCTTCTGCCCTGCGGTGATCGCGCCCCGATAGAGTTCGTCGCCATTCACCTCAATGAGGACTGTTCTCGTCTGGTTTGAGGCCTTCCAAGTCACAATGATGTCTTCCCCCTTCTGCACGCTTGACTTGCTGAGCATCAGGCTTTCTATTGCTGGGGGCTGCGGTCGAAAAGCCCACCACACGAGGGCCAGGATGGTTGCCAGGAGAAGGGCAAGCATGGAACTGGGAGCCAACAGTGGCTTGACTTCAAGTTGCGCCTGAGCAGAACAGACCAGCGACGGATTCGAAACGCTACGCGCGCTCACCGCGAATCCATGCAACTGGCTTGACGCGAGTACGGAGGATTTGACCGGATTCACGGTAACCGAGATATCTCGCTGTTGTCCAGGACCAACCGAAATCTGTTCCTGACTGATCTCAAACGAACACTGATCATCAGGATCGTTTCCAAACACTTGGAGCACGTGCTCGGTATTTCCAAGGTTGACCACCGACACCGTGAACTCGTTGTCCTTCTTGAATGCGGAAACGATTCCTCGACGTGGCGCAACCTCCATACTGAGGTGGTTAAATGGCTTGATCTCCAGAACGCCCTGGAGTGTTCTTGCTTCTCCGCTGATCAGCGAACGAACTGTAACGACGAAAGGGTAGTTCCCGGCAAGACTTTCACTGACTCGCCCGGGTTTGAAGAAGATTCGCTCCGTTGAGTTCTCCATGGCCTCGACGGCAAATGTCGGAACCGGAATAGCCGTCCATTCTGGGTCGAGTCCTTCAACCGTTAGTTCAAAGCGATCCTGCTCATCCCCTCGGTTTGCGATCTCAATCCCAAGCGGGCTTGTTACCCCAGCCTCAATCGAAATCGTCTCAGTTGCCAAGCGGGCGGAGAAACTCATAAAGCCGCTAATTTTAGCAGACTGAGGAGGTTTCGAACCTAAGCGGCCAATCGAAGCGTGGGGCTTTCGTCAGTGCGTTTGAAGTCAGCAAACGCGATCACGCGCCTCGCTTCTATGACGGTGGTCAGACCCGCGGACACCCGATCAAGCGCATCCTGCTGAAGCGCGCGGAACCCCCAAGGCTTGGCCGCTTCACGTATCTGTTCGACTGGTGCATGATTCGCGATGAGCGTTGCGATTTCGTCTGGCACGGGCAGCATCTCGTGGACCGCTGTTCGGCCTAAGTAACCCGTTGATGAGCATTCGGCACAACCTTGAGCCAGCCAAGTTTCGGCTTGATTGAGTCCGAAAATTTCCAAGGCGTCAGCAGACTTTGCGTCAGGCACGCCCAGTGTCCGGCAATGTGGGCAAAGTTGTCGCACCAGTCGCTGTGCACAGACTCCAACCAACGACGTTGAGAGCATAAATGGGTCAACTCCCATGTCCAGCAAGCGCGGAATCGCGCTCGCGGCGTCATTACAGTGAAGTGTGCTAAGCACCAAGTGACCGGTTAGAGAGGCCCTGATGGCGGTTTCCGCAGTCTCTTGGTCTCGAATCTCGCCGACAAGGACAACATCTGGATCCTGACGGAGCATCGCTCGCAGTTGAGCCGCAAATGTGAGGCCGACCTTATCGCGAACCTGGCTCTGGTTGATTCCATCTATCGAGTACTCAATAGGATCCTCACAGGTCATGATGTTTGTCGTGGGAGACTTCAACTCGTTGAGAGCGGCATAAAGCGTGGTTGTCTTGCCAGAGCCCGTTGGCCCTGTCACCAGTACCAAGCCGTAAGGCCTTTGGATCATGCGTCGGAATATGTCGGCATTGGTTCGGCTGAGTCCAAGTTCGCCCAAGCGTCGCAAGGGAACCGTCCGATCGAGGATTCGGAGAACGATGCGCTGACCAAACTGAACTGGCAGAACACTCACGCGCAGGTCAATGGACTTGCCTTCGACTTCGTAGGTGATTCGGCCGTCCTGCGGAAGTCGATGCTCCACGACGTCCAGTTCCGCCATGATTTTGATTCTCGCGGCCACCATTCTCTGAAGGTCGATGGGAATGCTCTTCACTTCCAACATCTGGCCATCAACGCGTAATCGAACGTCGACCCTGTCCTCGCGCGGTTCCAAATGGATATCGGTCGCGCGTCTCTTGAACGCTTGGTTGATGAGTTCATTGATGAGACCGATGACTGGTCTGGTGTCGGCCTCAGTCAACGGTTTTGCGGTTTCGACTTTGGTCTTGTTTCGCTCCAACTCGACCATTGCCTTGCCAACAAAGAGGCCAAGATCGTCGTCTGGTGTGGCAACCGAACTTGTTCCGGAACTGGCTAGGTCTTCGATTGCCTTGGCAAGCAGTGTTTCGTCCGCAAGGGCAGGCTCCACCCGAAGACGACTGATGTTTCGAAGGGCATCAATCGCATCCAAGTCTGCTGGGTTTCTCATCGCCACGACAAGTAACTTCGCTTTAACTGCCACAGGAAGGGCCTGGTACCGTCGGCAAAGACCGATGGGCACCAGGTCCAAGGCATCGGTGGCTGGCTTATCCTTGTCCAGAAACCAGGGGCTGACTCCCTTTTGGGCAGCAAGGACTTGCAGCATTTTGTGAGCCGTAACGATTTTTCGACGGACAATTATCGTTCCGAGAGGTTCTCCCGTCGATCGCTGAGTCTGGAGGCACTCCTCCAACTGAGCGGTCGTCATGAGCCTCTGCTCAACCAAAATCTCGCCAAGTAACCGTTTCGGCATGTTGCCTCAATCCCCTCGAAAGGATCATCGGCAAGTCCATTAGTGCCGACAACTGGTAGGAATATCAGAGTTCGGTTCGTTCGCGATACTGAACCGCTTCGGCGAGGTGCGCTTTTTGCACATCGTCCTCGCCGGCAAGGTCCGCTATGGTTCGACCGACTTTGAGAATCCGATCAAAGACTCGGGCTGAAATGTTCATTCGGTTCATCACGAGTTTCATGAACGATTGACACTCGTCACTCAGCACAATGAGTTCGCGAATCTCACGTGGACTCATCTTCGCGTTGACACGCCCGACTCCCAACCTAGCGTACTGGCGGGCTCGGGCCGCCTCAACCCGTTCCCGAATGTTCGCGCTTGGTTCACCGGTGGAAGCATCCAACAACTCATCGGGTTTGAGACGGGGAACGTCGATCTGCAAGTCGATTCGATCAAGCAAAGGGCCGCTAAGTTTTGCGGCGTAACGCGTGCACACATTTGGTGAAGAGACGCAGTTTTGCTCGGGCAGTCCTTTGAACCCACAGGGGCACGGATTCATCGCCCCAATGAGAATGCATTCCGCTGGGAAAGTCAGGGTTGCCTGAACCCGTGCGACAGTTACGACGCCGTCCTCCAAAGGTTGTCGGAGGGCCTCCAGTACACTCCGATCGTATTCTGGCATTTCGTCCATGAATAGCACGCCCTTGTGAGAGAGACTGACCTCGCCGGGCTTGGGGTTTTTGCCGCCGCCAACGATGGCGGCGTGGCTGGCAGAATGGTGAGGTGATCGAAAGGGACGCTCCCAAACGAGCCCGCTTCTCCCACCCTTTTCCCCGCT
>CALMEF010000301.1 GCA_937862825.1 uncultured Armatimonadota bacterium | reverse complement strand
GGCGGCTGTTCAGGTCGTAGCCGTAACTCGTGATGTCCAAACTCGCAAACTTGCGAGTCACCATTCGGTTGATCTCGTCAAATCCGTAGACCGTCGAGTTGCCGCCCTGATCAGTAATCGTCGTCATCGCCGACCGCGCATCAAACGCTGTCACCTCTGGTACCCTTCTCGACCCCTCACTCTCCGTTCCCAAAAAAGCCCAGCAATAACTGCTGGAATGGCAAACGCCAGGACTAGAATTATCCTTTTGATGACCCAATAAACGTCGGTCTTCGCAAATGTCTGTGCGGCAAGTGCAGTTGAGCTAGGCAGCTCAGATGACGACGACTCTTCAACTAGGGCGTAATTTTGCGGATATAAGACTGCGTGACAGTATGGGCCATCCCCGCCCCTGATAAGAAACACCTCATTATGAAGTGAATCACCGACGTACGGAGAAGTTACGACCAGATTCTTGCCAGCATTTGCATTCGAGCACTCGCGCTGCAAGAACTTCGAGAACGCGATATCATCATGGGCCCCGTGAAATGGGATCAGACTAATTGTTTTCCCTCCAGCAACTAGTTGGAATCGGCCATCGCCCTCATCCGTAATCCGATAATCGGACCCAGGATAGCCAATCTTCAAACCTTCACCAAAACGGTGTTCGCCGGGCATAGGTACATAAAGGAGTACTGTGTATGTTAGCAATAGCACAGCAACGCACTTCCAAGCAACACCCATCGCTACTTACCCAGCACTCCCTTTTTATGCTTCTTACTGCAACACGATGTGCACATCTCGTGTATGGACAAGTCATTTAGATCGTTCAATGGAGGAATCCAGCGACACCAAGCTGGTACCTTTGAATCCTCTGCCTCTGCACATTTACTGCCTTCAAGTGTCGCCAGCACATCTTCGGGATCTTGATTACCGGGTGGATATGGCTTCATTTCCAGCCATAGTGATAAGTACAAGGCACAGCAACTACCAAAGAACTCATTGGCGATACAACCTAGGACGCAATGTATGTACTTATCTGAAGCACCAAACCAGTTCTTCCCTTGGAAATAACCAAAGTCTCCCGCCATTCCCGGAATGCACCGCTTTGGCACTTTGTCTTGAATGAGCAGCATCCAACACTCAAACGCATCCTTGTCGCCCTTAGTAGGTGGCCACTTTAGACCACTAGGCACAAAAATCTTTCCGCAGGGCGAGTCCCAAGGTGCAGAGATAACAGGAGTTGGTGGCAGGAACTTAGCACAAGGGTTCTTTTTCTTGTCTTTACCGGGTTTCTTTCCGGTAGGATCAACGTAGCGGAGTGGATTTTGGAAACAATACGAGAAGGCAATCCGCTCTAACAACCACCATGGATCAACGGTCATCCACCGTGTCAGATCGGGTCTAAACACCCTCGCACGAATATAGTAACTGGCCCCGTCAAAGTACGCACCCCAGGCACCGCTATACCGCCAAGGGTTCACGATACTCCCAGTAGAAGTGCGCAAACCGCCGTACGGCCAGTAGTTGTAAGAAGCGAGTTGCGTGCCACTCGAATCCCGAACGTCAATCACATTGCCCTGAGGATCAGAGGTCAAAACACGATGTTGCCCGCCCCGCTTCTCACCAACAATCTCACCGTTCATATTCGAAACGCGAACACTCAAAGCCATTACGAAATTACCTCACCAAGATAGTCCGTGCCGTCCCAAACAAACGTCGTCAGTTGGACAATCGGCGGATCACCCGAACTATCAAGAGTCAGCCGCGAACGCCGCAATCCGTCGCCATCATAAGTATTGGTCGTTGCGCCAGCCTCACCTAAGAAGGTTCCAACCAGACGGTTCTCCTTATCGTAAGTGTTCGTCGTCAACGCACCCGTTGTATTCTCAACCGTCTGATTGCCATTGGCATCAAACGTAAACGTTGTAATAATCGAGCCAAACGCCGAAGTCGTCAGGCGATTCGCCGCGTCATAGGCCATCGACAGCGGGTTTGAGCCTTGCTCGTGTTTCACAAGCGTGTTGCCCTCGGGATCGTAAACGAACGTCGAACGTGCGCTCGTCGAACTCGTCTGGCTCACGAGCCTGTTTGCAGCGTCATAAGTCCAATCGTATGTCGTCCCGTCCTGGGTGCGGGATGAGCGGTTGCCGACCGCATCGAAACCGTCCACGATCGTGGTCTTAACACCAGCAACATTCATGATCTGCGTCGTCTTGTCGCCGCGCGCGTTGTACTCATACGAAAGCGTCGTACCGTTATGGTTAACCTTGGTAGTTGGCCACCCGGCTCCGTTGTACTGCATCGTCGTCCGCTTTCCATCGGGATCGATCATGAGCGTGTTCCGCCCATCGTCATCAAAGACATAGGTGAACACTCCCCCATCAGGATCGGTAAGCGTTGTTCTTTGCCCACCAGCGTCATAGGCGTAACCCTGGCTCAAGGCTCCGGGGTCGGTTTTCCCCGTCATACGGTTAAGGACGTCAAACGTGAACGTCGTCGTTCCCGTCGAATCCTGCAAGGTCGTGCGGTTGCCGTTCGCGTCGTATGCCTGCGTCACCCTCGTGCCGTCCGCATAGAGTGTCGTGACCAGGCGGCTGTTCAGGTCGTAGCCGTAAATCGTGATGTCCAAACTCGCGAACTTGCGGGTCACCATTCGATTGATCTCGTCGAACGTGTAACTCGTGCGGTTGCCGTTCTGGTCAACAATCGCGGTCATCGCTGACCGAGCGTCATAGATTTGCAAAATCGGGTTGCCGCGAGCATCAATGATCGTCGTATTCCGTCCATCCGCGTCAAAAGCATACACCGTCGTGTGTAATTCTACAACGACATTGCCCATCTCCTCGGCATGTGTTCGTAAACGGTAAATCAAAGTTCGAAGCATCTTATGAGAAGCTGTCATCTTGGTCCCCCAATCTCCCACGATCCAGACTGAGAGTTAAAGATACTTGTAAATGACCGGTAGTCGTCGCTACGTAACAGAATAACATCAAGCAGCGAACGACGACGCCAGCTTGTAACGGTAACACGTTTAAGACCACTCTTATCCCAAAACCTCAACCGCACAACCCGTTCGCCTGTACCCTCCGCATTCAACGTACTCTGGTGGGCTAAGACGGCATCCAACCTTCCCGAGTTAGAAACACCTTCAACTTTGCGCCTTGGCCGACTTACATAGACGCTCATTCTATCGCCCCCTTGGAGGCGAACAACTGTTTGCGTCTTAACCGCTGGAAAGGAGCAACCAATTTCAGAATCGGCTGGCTCATATGTACATTCGCCGTCGAACGAGCCGGATACAAAAGGTTCGATAGCGTAGAGAGTATCGACATAAAACTGCCCGAGCTGTGCTTTCCCGCTTTTGGAACTCGATAACAACCTGCCTCCAACAAAGATCAGGACGAGAAGGGCCACGGCAGCGAAGGTCCATAGAGCACGGGAGGCATTCACTGCTTCCACTTGTCACATTGTGGAGAAATCGGCATGTTTGCTCTTGCGCAAGCCCCGCGACCGTCGGAACACTCCGAGGCTATACCACGAACCAAGTCCTGACATTTCCGCCTCTGGCCTGGCGGGAGATTTCCAAATCCGGGCGCATCTTTTGGCTTGCAGCCATATTTGGCCAAGGCACTTGCCAAACAAACGATTCCAACATTATAAGCCATGCACTCATCTCTGTCACAGCTACTGTCAAACCAACCGCCTCCTAAGTCGCGTCCCTTCATACAAGGCATACGACAACCGCTATTTCCCACGTTGTTACACCATTTGTTTCTAGAAATGTGACTTCGCTCATGCTCAAGTATGCACCACTTTACAGACACATCAAAGTCTTTGGCACCAGGTCCCAAACACGGGTACGCTTTACCTAGACAACACGCAACAAAACCCATGGAGTTTGGCGGTAGTGGCGGATCTTGTTTCTGTGCATAGTCACAAGGATTTGCCTCGCATGGATGATTG
>CALMEF010000300.1 GCA_937862825.1 uncultured Armatimonadota bacterium | reverse complement strand
AAAGCGGTTCGAGAAAAGGCAATTGCCCACCTCATCAAGTGTTGCGAGATCATGCGTGCCACGGATAGTGACATCCTCTCCGTGTGGCTCGCCGACGGCACCAACTATGCAGGCCAAGACGACATTCGCTCGCGCAAGAACCGACTTCTCGACAGCCTTGGCACGGTATATGAGCACCTTCCGGAGAACAGTCGAATGCTCGTTGAGTACAAGTTTTTCGAACCCGCCTTCTACCATACCGATATCGCCGACTGGGGCACAGCGTTCGCGCTCTGCCAGCGTCTTGGCCCCAATGCGGAGGTGCTCGTTGACACCGGTCACCATCCCCAAGGCACGAACATCGCCTACATCGTGGCGCAGTTGCTGGACGAGCGTCGCCTTGGAGGTTTCCACTTCAACGCGCGACAGTACGCCGACGATGACCTCATCGTAGGCTCAACCAATCCTTGGGAGTTGTTTGTCATCTTCACCGAACTCGTCGGAGCGGGAGACCTGGCCAACAACGTCGCCTACATGATCGACCAAAGCCACAACATCGAGCCGAAGATTGAGGCGATGCTCCAAAGCGTGCTCAACTGCCAAACCGCTTACGCGAAGGCACTACTTGTCGACCGCGTTGCCCTGAACAAGGCGCAGGCTGAGTGCGATGTTCTAGGCGCCCACAGAGTGCTGATGGAAGCCTTCGAGACCGACGTCCGCCCTTTGCTGCGGGAGGTCCGGTCAGAACTCGGAGTTCCCGAGGACCCGATTACGCATCTTCGGTCGGACACCTACGTCGAACAGACAGTGTCGATGCGGACCTAAAGTTTCTTCGATTTTTGCCGACAATTTGGCTGTGAACAGTCAGCAACATACCCTACCAGGGTATACAATAAGAGATATGAGCCGCCGCAGTGGTTTCACCCTGATCGAACTCCTGGTCGTCATCGCGATCATCGCCATCTTGGCAGCAATCCTCTTCCCGGTGTTTGCCCAAGCGAAGCAAGCCGCGAAGAAGACGCAGGACCTCAGCAACGTCAAGCAGATCACCGTTGGACTCTATCTGTATTCCGGAGACAACGATGACCGTTCCGTGGTCAAGGACGAGGAGGAGGGTTACGACTGGTACCCCAACCTCTACCCCTATCTGAAGGATCGCAAAGTGTTTCGAACCCCCGCCTACCAGGCTGAGGTCGGCGAGCCGGAAACAGACTACTTGCTGAACGGGCTCTTCGCCCACGGCGCCAGCCTAACTCAGTTTAGCGAGATCTCAAATCAGATCGCCCTGAGTTTGCGCCGCCAACCGGTTGCCGATGATGACTACCATCCCTGGCCCGCTGATGGCACGAGTTGGGACGATCCCACTGCTTATCAAGAAGATGGCGAAAACTGGTTTGAGGAACGAATCTTCAAGACCGCATTCACCCAAGGTGCTAACTATGGCTTTGGCGATGGCCATGCCAAGTTCTTCCGGTTCAGTCGAACCTTGGCAGATAGGGACTACCCTGGCATGCACAACATCGATCGACGGATCGAGTTCCACGACCACTAACCTCTTGCATCCACCAGAACAGGCTCCGCCAACTCGCGGAAGCGCTACAATGTTACGTGGACTCAGGCAATGTCACAGGCAAGCAATCAAACAACTTGCCTGCGTGGATTCCCATCGGGGGAGCGGTCTTGGCAGCCATTGTGGCTGTCCTGCTCATCGCGAATAGACTGACAGGCGGAAGCAAGGGGTCAACAAATGAAGTGCATACGGCACAAAATGCAAGCAATCCACCAGCGGAACCTGGTGCGAGCATAATTGAGCCTGAGCCTCAAGGCGCCGCACCTCAACCAGAGCCTGCTGCGGCGATGGCGTCACCAAACAATGGATTTGACCTTCCCGCAGCCCTGAGCGAAGTTGTCGACTCCCAAGGAGCGATTGGATCGGTGTCTATTCGGTGGCGAGAGGTGAGGTCAAGAACGAGTTCGCCCACAACTCTTGACGATGCCTGCCTTCTCATAATGAGCAGGGCTTACTTGAAAGAGAAGCCGCTGGACCTGAATCTCCCTGAGTTCAAGGAGTTTCGTTCCCATGTTGTGGTCAAGGAAGGTTTGATCCTTGGCTTTTCAAACTCCCTTGAGAAGTTGGAGACCGACCAGGTCGCAATGATCAAGTTGGCCTCTGCCGCAAACAACAAGCATCGGGGAGTCGACAGTTCGAAAGAAGCAGCCAGCGTCGTCCAGTCGGTAGTTGAGGACTACCGAGACCTATGCGACAAGGTCTTACCCGGGTTCTTCTAGCGCAATTCCACCTCAGCCGAACATTTCCACCCCCAGTGGCAGTCAAAATTTAACGTGCTTCCACTGCTGATGTCCGTCACTGCTCCAAACTCGGAAGCAATCCTCGACGCCTACCAAGCGTTGCGATCACATCCTGGAGTGTTCCTTCGCATAAGCGGAACCGACAACAGCACACCGTTTCAAACCGACTTGACTTACTTTGAGGCTACCGACGGATACTATCTCAACCTGGTGAACGCACGAAGCAACGTCATTCGACAGCGATGCGCCGCAAATGGCACCACGTTCTTTGACTTCCGGCCGATTCCCAACGAGTATCTGTCGTCTCCCTACAAACTCGCTGGAAACAACGCTCCTGAACCGAGACAACAACTGCTCGTCGCGCTGAGCGCGTCAACTCAAGGTCTGGACGCTTGGGGTGCCAGGCTGGTCCAAGAGGTCTATGCCAACCCCTTCCCACTCTTTAGGCCCTGGATTCCTGGGTCTCGCCGGGTTGACGTCTTCCATCCGAATCCCGGCTACCGAAACCCGATGGACGATAAGGTCTACAAGCCAACGCCAACCAAGGCATATGTGGTTTTCGAAGGTGGTGACCCAGTTTGGCGAACGATCATGTTTGAGATCGTGTTCCAAGAATCCACCTCCGGAGACGCATGGACTCTCGGCGCAATCCACTTCAATGAACAACAACGCGGCCGAGCTCAAACAGCAAAGATGACCGTTGTGTCCCTGGAGACCATGCCCGAAGCAGCCCTGTTCCAATTCACACCGCCGCCAAATGCCAAGCCTCTCAATTTGGCTTCAAAATCTGGTGGCGGCTAAGTGCTCGATTCCAGATTCCACTTGGAAACTCAGCAGACTCCCTCACTTCTGTGAGAAGCCGGGCTCGTCAGGCAGGGTGACCTGACAAGCCCGGCAGAGCGCCTAGTTCTTTATTCCGAAATCACCAAGGCGAAGCCTAAGGCCAAAGAAGGCATAGGACTGATTCCGCTGAAGGTTAAACCCAATCCCGCCAACCAATCGGTCGTCAAAGAGGGTAACGCCTGCCCCGATCCCCAGTTCATAAGCATCATCACCGTTCTGGTCGAGCGCGCTGATAGCAATCCCAAATCCAGGAGTGAACCACTTGTTCTGGGCATAACTTCGCCCGGGTTTGTAGAACTTGAGCGCATCCATGTAGGTGGGACTGAACCGCCAACCGCGACGCCGATTGCCGCTCGAATCCGTGTCATTTCGTTGCACGAAGACAATCGGAAACAGCCGATCACTCGTCGCCCCACTGGGATAGGCATAAAGATCACGTGACTCCTCATAGGTCGCAGGAGGGTCTGCGGCTTTGGAGATCTTGATCCCTATCGTCACCTTGTCTCCAGCATTGAGGTCAAGCCGTTTGCCGTTGTCACCTATGAAGTTGATGTCCTGATAACCCTTCTCAAGATCGCCTTTCTCAACAAATTCAGCGATGACTCGCATATCTTCGGCCAAGCCCATGCTCGAAACGAGGTTCTTCACCGAGCCCTTGAGGGTCGTCTCTATTTTCGCGGCAGACGTTTCGATGTGGGTCTTCAGGTCGCTAACGAACTTCTCGAAAACTGCTACTGCCGCCTCCCCGCCGTTTCCAGCGTCTTCTTTGACGGCTCCGACCGCCAGCTGGACCGCTTCCCACTTTGCCTTTAGCAGGCTAGAAGCCTCAAAGAGTCTCAAGTGACCAGCCAGCGCCGAATCAAAAGAACCGAGGGTAGCCAATGCATCCGTTCGGCTTTCCGTTACCGAACCAAGTCCAGACAGTGACGTTCGCAGCGAACTCGCAACATTATCAAGTTCAGTCTTGAGGTCATTGACAGCCTGTTTGAGCGTGACGAGGCTCGGCTTCGGCTCACTGACAATGTCCTTCAGAGCCTTGACCAGATCATCGATCTGTTTCTTAGCTAGGCTCGCGTCTGCCTTAACGAGCACCTCCAACTCGGTTATCAACTCCTCTACACGCTTTCGAAGGTCTGCGATCGCGTTTTTCAGGTAGGCACTTGGAGTCCCCGCGTACTTGTCCGCAAACTCCTTGACCGCAGCGAGATTTTCACGATCCTGCTGGGTTAGTTCGCTTAGGAAGGGAACGTTCCGCCGTCTGGTCGGATCGAAATCTCGACTCACCGTGGCTCCAATCCAGAAGTTGACGCTCGTTTGGCTTCCCTTACCGAGCGTTAGTGCAGCGATTTCCGTCCCAATCAAATCGACCTCCTGAAAAACCGAATTCAGCACGGATAGAACTGGTATGTCACCAGGCCGAAGCCTCGCAACACCTCGAGATACTGCCAAGTTGATTCGATCTGTGTAATCGCTTAGTTTCAAGGCACGATCAAGAGGTGGCTTTAGTAACCCAGCAACCTGGGAGCTAATTTGGTCTGTGCCCGCCTCGAGCATTTGAGCTCGCGCGTTTTCGACCGCAGCAAGGCCCTCCTTGGCAAGCACGCTCAGTTCTGCTGCGACCTTCAACTCGCTTGCAACTGAAGCTGATTGCCCCTCTTCGGCCAGACGTGTTCTAAGTAGCTCGCTGTTCCACCTTAGTCTTAGATTCTTCCGGGAGTCAAATGTATCGCGATTGATTAGTCTTTCCTTTCCAGAGTGAACCTCTGAAAGACTCTCAATCAGACTTTGGGCAGGGCAAAACACCGATGCAAGAATCAAAGTGCTAACTAAAACGAGCCTGTTCACAATCCTCTCCTAATGACTGCGCCCAGCCACAGACTCAATGCTTGTCCAGAACCGTTTGGAGGCTCAACAGTGCCCTCAACGACCCTATCATGCCCGACCACAACGCAGATTGTCGCCTCCCTGGGATCAGGGCCGTTCAGCCCCGCGATGTCGTCTTTGACGCGCTTGGCATCTGCGTCGTCAGACACGTAAGTCACGACAGTGTTCGACTGGTTACCGATCACTCCCCGCATGTCCTGGTAACACTGGTTAGCATTGGAACTGCTTCCCAGGCAAATGACGGCTATCAAGTTTCCATCGTCAATGACCGCTTTCAGATTCTCGAACGACTTCTCACCGCCCTTAAAGTTCAAAATTTTTGGCATTCTAAATTTCCTCCAAAAAACATCCCTTGGCAGAGAAAAATGTCAACCATCTTTCTCGCCAAAAATAAGATATTCCCGGAGGTCTTTCAGAAGTCTTTCACTTTTGCACGGAATGCCGCATCGCATTCCACATATAGGGAAAAGTCGCCATCGTCTGGCCACGGTGCTGGACCGGAAACGCATAAGCGACCACGGTTCCCTTGCCCAAAGTGGCCTCAACAACGCAAGCCTTGCCCTTGATCAGCTCTTCGCCGAGCAAAAACCCGCTCAACAAGACGTTTGACTCAGCATAGCGAGCAACCACCCGAACCGGAGCATCCTGAGCCACGTCAAACGCCTGACTTCCGGCGAAGTAAGCGATGTTCTGCTCGTTCATCCCTGCCGCCAACGGGTGGCCAGCAGTGTTTTGCACCGCAAGAATCGAACCCGGACAGAAGAACTTGTCGCGTGAAACACCCTCAAGCACGTTGCGAATACCAATACCAAGCCGCGAGGCCAGCCCACTGGACTCATCCATCAACACCAGCGTGCCACCTGCCTCGACAAATGACTTCAGATTTTCCAAACCCTCGGTCCCGATGCCACCCGCGTACGGAGCAGGCATTCTCTCCGCACTGACGCCGTTCAAAACCGAGTTCGGCGACACGCCAGGGATGAAGATACAGTCGTACTTGGAGTTCAATCCCGCCGTCCGCATGTCCTCGTTGGTCATGCTGTTGAACGAAATCCCATACTGTTCGAAGGTGAAGCGCGTCCACCCCTCGTCCATGCTCGCCGTCCACGGTTTGTAAAGCCCAACTCGAGGCTTCAGCGAACCCAAGGGATAGGCCTTCTT
This sequence comes from uncultured Armatimonadota bacterium, assembly GCA_937862825.1. Lineage (GTDB taxonomy): Bacteria > Armatimonadota > Fimbriimonadia > Fimbriimonadales > Fimbriimonadaceae > CALMEF01. The sequence goes on along the minus strand of CALMEF010000300.1, from coordinate 8,257 downwards.
CCCAGAAGGGATCTCATCCAACAAGCGAAGGTCAGCATTAAACCGAGCCCCAACCTGAAGCGTATCAACCCCCAAGCACAGCGGCGCAGTCCAGCCCGCGACGTCATAGGGTCGGTCAACCGGACCACCCGGATACACCCGACGGTCGGGATATTTCTGCCGCTCCATCAGGTCCTTGATATGCGCCCGATACGGCTGAGCCGCCTGAATCACATAAGTCCCAGCGGGGTAAGTCAGTTCGCCAACCCCAAACTCCTTGTTAGCCTGATGCACCTCGCCTCCCGCCAGCATCATGCTGCGCACCAGTTGGTCCGCTCCTTCTGGATTCCAGCGCCGCTCAACGATCCACGACCGAGGAGCCTCTGAATCGCCCAAAGCAATCTGCTTCCGAGCCATCTGAAGTTGATTCCGAACCCCCATCCCCCGATATCGCGCCCCCACTCGAATCATCGACCGGCCCGTGATCAGTGCGTATTCGACGATATCGCGCAACCGCCAAGTCCCACCGGGCCAAGGATCGGGAAAGTTCACCCGAAGTTCGTAGTTGGGAAGTCCCCTATCATGTCCGCGAAGGTCTGCGGGTCGCATCGTCACCGGCGAAGCCGTTCGCGCGCTCGCTGCCTCGGTGAGAATGGCGACGATGTTGTGCCGTTGCGGCGTCGTACGCATCCCGCCCTGCCACCAGTTGTCATAAATCGCGCCCCACACGACGCCCTTCTTGTTCGCGGCCGCAAGGTCGTTCGCCATATGCGCGCCAAGCATCATGATCGACTGGCTGATGATCGGGTCCAGGTTCGGGTTCACCGGGTCGTGGAAGGGCGGGACAAACAGTCGCGCTCCCGAGCCTCCCATTTGGTGGATGTCATAAAGCAGCGTCGGAAACGCCATCCGATACAGGTAGTTGCTGACGTTGATCGTCTCCTGCTGCGAGATCAACCACCAATCGCGGTTGTTGTCATGCCCAACATACTTCTGATACAGCCAAGGCATGGGCGCTTCTTCGAACTTGGTGCCCAGGTTGCGGTCGTACCAACTCTTCACCATGTCGAGCCCATCCGGGTTCGCGCAGACCACCAGTTGCACGACCGTGTTCTCAAGTATGTCCTTCGTGTCCTGGTCCTGACCGGTCACCAGCCCGTGCGCCAGTTCCATCGACATCTGCGAAGCGGCGACCTCGCTCGCGTGCATGCTGCAGTTCAGCAAAATGGTCGTCTTGGCGTTCTTGAGCAGGTCGGCTTCGTCCTTCGCGTCCTTGATCTTCCTCGGGTCATGCAACTTCGCAGCCCGCTCATAAATCTTGTTGAGATTCCTCAGGTTGCCGGGGCTGCTAATCTCGGCGACAATCATCTCCCGCCCTTCGGTGGACTTGCCGATGGAGCGAATGCTCATGCGGTCAGAGCCCTTGTCGAGGGTTCGAAAATAGGCTTGAATCGTGGCCCAGTCGGCGAGTTTCGTGTCCGCACCGACTTTGTGTCCGAGGAAGGCTTCCGGGGTGGGGAGGTCGGCAGCGTGCGCAGTTGACCACAGCGCGAGGAGAGCGAGGCATCGTCGCATGCGCGATAGCATACACCGGGAGCGGTGCGCGGGCCGCCTACTCCCTCCCTTATCCTTGATGGGGGAGGGTCATTCGGGTAAGTTAGCCTAAGTCTTGTGAATGACAAAGTCGATTCGCCTTTGAAAGAGCCTTCTTGGTGGGTTTGTCTACGGTGTTTGGGATTGATCGCAACAATTGCTGGAGCACCGTTCATCACATTTGTGCCTCGAGAAATCCAAACAAAAGTCGGAGTCGTCTGCATTCTCTTTTTTGGGACAGTTGGTATGGCAGCTTCGATCTTATCGCCAAGGGCAATAGCCCTTTCGCGCGTCCTTACCTTTTTCTTGAACTTTTTCTTGGTGAGCCTGAGTTTCTTATTGCTCTTCCTTCATGCGATTGACTAGGTCCTATCGTTCCAAACTTTCAAGTCTCATTGGCATGGGTTTGCTTGGCTTCCCAGTGGAGAGTAGTTGCCTATCGAGGCATCAAGTAGGCATTAAGACCGAGGTCGGCAACAAAGAGGGGCCGCTGAAGTCTAATAAGACGGCCCCCGGGTGCAGTTACAAGTCGGAGTTAAGCGGCGATTTGCACGTTCAGGAACTCGCCACCTTCGTAGATCACTGCCACGTTTGACGGCACGCTGTTCTCGTTGTTCTTCTGCGCATAGGCGCGGAACCAGGCGGTTTGGCCGGGCACATAGTTATACAAAGTAATCTTCGACTTCGTGGTCATTTCGACGATCTCCCAATCGGTCTCGGCAGTCTTCGATTCGATCACAAAATTCACCGAATAGGGGTTACCGTTTCGATCCCATTCCAGGGTCACAGTACCCGCAGGCGTTGGGGTTGCGATAAGGTTTAGCGGTTCGACAGGCGTGACCGGCGTGCGCGTCGTGGACCGCGGTGACATACCCAAAGAAGCGATGTCGGCATCGCTCACCGTTGGCGCCGAGTAGATCACGTTGAGGTATTGCGAGAACAGCGAGAGCGCGGCCTCGTGTTGTGCCAGTTTCTCCTGAACGGCGGCGGCAAAAGCGGCTCGCGCTGCCTCTTGGGCAATCAAAGAGTCGTTGTAGAGTTCCGCCACGGTCGCGAGTTCGGTCGCAATAGGCGCAGTCAGCGAGTAACGCGTTGGGTTGGCGGTGATGGCGGCGGAGATCTGATTGATCTTATCGGAGAGGGGGCCTTCGCCCAGTCTGTAAAGTCCTTGTATCGTCATAACACTTTATCTATTGGCAGGACCTTTCGAAAACCTTAGAGTATATCGTGAGTTTTTTGGAAAACTTCTGCGGGCTAGGTTCAACCGCGCCTCTTTTCTCTTGTTGCGGCGAGCAAAATAGTCCAACAACGCTGCGTTGTTGGCTTAAGGTTGGGAGAAATTGATGAACTTTTCCGCGCGGTTCGCTTAAGGCTGGGAGAAATTCATCAACAATGCAGCATTGTTGGCTTAAGGTGCGGCGTTGTTGGACTAAGGCGCAGCGTTGTTGGTTTAGGGTTGAGAGAAATTCACTATTGGCTCCGCGTTGTTGGCCAACAAACGCGGGTGAATGCACTCAAGAACTCCGGGATGACGAACATCTTCCCCTTGAGGGGAAGTCCGTGAACGAAGGGAACGGGTAGGGGCTAAGGCGCCCAACCCCCCACCAGTTCGCTAGCGCTCACTGACTCCCCCCTAGCGGGGGAGACCAAAACAGTCTAAACCCCCACCTGTTCGCTAACGCTCACAAGACTCCCCCGAGACGGGGGAGACGCCGCATCGCAGAGCCCTAGCCATCCGTCGTCTTCTCTTTCATCTTCTCCCACAGAGGCTTTGCCACCTCATAGGTCATCCGTGGGTTTTCGTGCCGAAGGTCCTTAGCAGCAAGGATCGTGTCAAAGTACGAGGTATTCGCGGTCAGCCCGTGGAAGGCTTGGCTTCCCGGCCCAAATGCCGTCACCAAAACATGGTCGGAGGTGTGGTTGGTGCTCGTCCACGTCACCTTGGAGTGGTTCCCTAGCACCACGCCAAGCGTTGCGTTCGCGGCTCGGTAGAAGATGGACGACCCGTAGGGCGTCTTCCCATCGGTGATGCCAGCAACGATCTCGCTCTCGGCGGCGGTGAGTTTGACTCCCAGCCGATTCTCGACAACTTCGGCGGCCTTGGCGGGAGTCGCCTTGAGCCCAAGGTCTTTCAGAATCGTGCCATAGGAGGCTTTGTGATTCAGAAGCGACTGCAAGCCAAGGTTGGCATCGCCATAAGCGGAACCATAACCGTTCAGCCCGGGGTTTCCATTGCCGTGGTCCGACGTGATCACGACCAAGGTTTCCCCGTCTCGCTTGGCAAAATCAATCGCAACGCGGACCGCGTCCTCGAACGCAAGTTGATCATAAACCAAGCCAGCGACGTCGTTGGAGTGCGCGGCGTGGTCGATTCGCGCTCCTTCAATTTGAAGTAGGAATCCTTTGGGCGATTTGCTCAAGTTCTCGATGGCTTTCTTGGCCATCTCTTCCAGCGTCGGCGTGACTTTGGCCAGGGCGGGATCGTTGTCTCGGTCAACCGTGTAAGGGACGTGGCTGGAGTTGAAAAGGCCAAGCACCTTGTTGGCCGACGACTTGAGCAATCCGTCGCGATCGCGAACGACTTCGTAACCTTTGCCCTTAAAATCAGCAAACAGATCGCGTTTGTCCTTTCGCTCGGCAGGGTCGAAGTAACGAGAACCTCCTCCCATCAGGACATCAACCCCGCTTGTGAGGTACTCAACGGCGATTCGATCTTGGTCGTCGCGCGACGGAGCATTGACGCAAAAGCCGGCAGGCGTTGCGTGGGTGATCGTCGCCGTGGTGACCAATCCGCAGCGAACTCCGGCCTCAATCATGAGTTGCGTGAGGGTTCTCAACTTGGTTCCGTCGGGGAACATGTTGACTTGGCCATTCCAGATATGCCGTCCACTTCCCCACGCGCTTGCCGCCGCGGAGGAGTCGGTGACGACCGAGTTCAGCGACCGCGTGTCTTGAAGTCCGTTGACCATTCCGGCCTGGCTCATGAGCCGCGCCCAATAGGACGGCCTGCCGTCGCGGATCTTGCTCAGTTGATCGGCTAACGTGAGCGCCCCCATACTCATGCCGTCGGAGACGCAGAAGATGACGTTCTTGGCCTTGGCCTTGCTTTGGGCAAAAGCGAGGCTTGGCACAGCCAGGAGCGCTCCTGCGCCAAACAGCGAACGTCGAGAGAGTTCAGCACCCATGCCTATAGGATAGCGCGCCAAGTGTTATGGTTTGGTTATCTGCGTGTTCAGTTAGAATGAGGCATGATCAGCGCGCTCGTTTTCCTCGCCGTCACCCAAGGTCAGTTAAGTCAACTCACCCAGCCAATGCAGGGGATCAGCCGCAGGGAGTCTTCCACTCGCCGCGAGGGGCCGGATGGCAAGCCCAACAAGGCCGCTCCGCCGAAGGGCGACTTGGAAGAGCGAAGCAACTTTGACAACTATCGAGTTGGTCCTGGGGAAACGCATGTGCTGATGGATCGCAAAACGTCGGGAGTGATCACCCACATCTGGATCACGTTCCTTGCTCCAGAACCACAAGGGTGGGCACCCAACGGGAGTGCCAACCATCAAGAAATGCTCCTCAGAATGACCTGGGACGGGGCCGAGAAGCCACAAGTCGAAGCACCCGTGGGAGACTTCTTTGCCAACTGCTTTGGTAAGCGAAGCGCCGTCATTTCGATTCCGGTTGCCGTCGAGGATGCCGACTCCTACAACTGTTTCTGGCAGATGCCATTCCGCAAGTCAGCAAAGATCGAAATCGTCAACCAAAGCAAGAAGCCGATCAACTTGCTCTATTACAACATCGACTGGATTGAAATGCCGATCGCTCGAGATGCCCCACTGTTTCACGCACAGTACCGGCAGGAATACCCAGTGCAGTCTGGAAAGGACTATGTGATCTTGGACACCAAGGGCAAGGGCCACTTCGTCGGTACCGTGCTGGCCGTTCGCACGCGCAGCCCCATGTGGTTTGGTGAGGGTGACGAAAAGATCTATATTGATGGCGAGTCATCACCGTCCATCTGGGGAACGGGAACTGAAGATTACTTCTTGTCGGCCTGGGGACTCCTCAAAACCTCGACGCCCTACTTCGGTACGCCTTACTTTGACCAATGGGGCATCGTCGGCGGTCACACCAGCGCCTATCGCTGGCACATCCAAGACCCAATCGTCTTTCAAAAGGGCATCAAGGTGACCTTCGAACACTTCGGCTGGATTTCACCGGACGAGAACCCAAAGAACCAAACCAACAGTTGGAACGAGCGCGAGGACGACTTTAGTAGCGTGGCCTTCTGGTATCAGCAAGGCCCTTCGACCTTTGAGGCCAGAGCACCCGAGAATCGGGCGTTACCGTCAATCGACCGTGTCGTCACGTATGCAAAGGACGGCAGCACCATTGGTGCCGGAACCAAAGTCGAACAGAAACTTGGGCTCTACGAAACCTCGCAATTGCTTTACAAACCCACGTCTGCCGAGGGAGCCTGGCTCGAAGTGCCGTTCAAGGTTGCTCGAAAGGAACCCCTACGTCTGCTGGTCAACGCCACAACGTCATACGACTTCGGCAAGTATCAAGTTCAGTTGAAAGAGAAAGGCGGCGAGTTCGTCAACCTGGGCACCTTCGATCTCTATTCAGCAGAGGTGGAATCAAAGGAACTCCACCTGCTCGATTTTTGGCCCGAGCCCGGCGACTACGTGGTTCGACTGAACTGCGTCGGCAAGTCGGCGAAGTCAGAGGGGTACTTCCTCGGAGTTGAGTCGGTCAGACTTCGCGAACGCCGTCCTAGAGTGGAAACTTGGGGATTTGACAAGTCAAAGGACTGGAAAAAGCAACCCACACTATATCAATGAACGTTTAATGATTGGAAGGACACTAACCTTCTAGACTTGAGAATTTGAGGCTTTATTGAAGGAAACTTCACAAACTGCCGATCATTCGAGAGTCAAAACCGGCGCAATGATGCGTCATATAACATAGGTCGCTCACGGCAACATTGCCGGGTGTGCTCACAACGGAGGTAAACAAGAGAAATATGAAGAAGTTACTAGCACTCATCTTGCTGGTCGGAGGCACAATGGCTCTGATCGGATGCGGTTCAGGCGACGGCACTGCCGACGCCAACAAGGCTGCCGACGCAATGGAAGGCGCAAAGAAGCCTGACGGCGCACCGGAAACCGGTGGCGGCGGCGACGCTAAGCCCGTTCAACCCCAGTAAGATGGCGCGGGCTTGATCCCGCGTAGGAGACTTGGCCCCTGGATCACACGGTCCAGGGGCCTTGTTGTTTAGCGACGCCAGAAGCCCTGTCCTTCAAGCCAAGGTTTCAAGGCTTCCCTTCCCGTGAGGTGGTCGTTATCAACGCGCATGCCAGAACGTTTGGACCAACGAGTCTCACCGCTCATCTGCTGCTCCTCATAGAACTTGGTCATGCGTTCGTCAAAGTCGCCAATACCGGGTTCATCTGGGTAACGATTATCGAAAAACACGGTGGACTGACCCAATCGGGGCTTTATCGCCGCCTCTCCACGTGGGTAACCCAAGCAAAGCCCAAACAGCGGTGCCGTCCCGCTTGGGAGTTTCAAGAGCGCTTGCACCCCAGACACGTCGTTGCGTAAGGCTCCAATGTAGCAACACCCGATATTCAATGTCTCAGCAGCACAAACCATGCGTTCGGCGGCAAGGGCCGCGTCAATGCAAGCCATAATGAAAAACTCCGCGTAGTCAAGGCCTTCACACGCCTCTCCCACCTCATTGGCGACAGTCTGAAGCCTCCGGTGATCAGCAATAAAGGCAAAGAACTCCGGTGCGCGATGCACTTGTTTTTGATCAGCGCAAAGTAGCCCGATTTCCCGTCGAGTCTCGGGGTCTGAGATTCGAATTGCTGACCAAAGTTGTAGGCTACTGCTGGTCGAAGCACTTTGTGCCGCCGCCATCAGCCCCTGCATGACTTCGGGTTCGATCGAACGGTCCTCATAGCGACGCACGCTTCGGTGACGCAGGAGCGGGGCGAAAGGGTCGATTCCCTTGGGCTCAGCAGTACCGTACCGACGCTGCCACGACGCTGCCGCAGATTCGACAAACATGACGAGATTATGGGTGCTTTAGGATGTCGGCGTAAAGTCGCTTCAGATTCTCGACATGCTTCGCCATCGTAGGCGGATCTTGCCAAAAACGCTCGAAGGCTTCCCTGCCCATAGCCGCCACCAAATCTCGATCCTTCAATCGCTCAAGAACCGTTTCCAATCCGTCCGGCTTCTTGGAATCGTAAATGAACCCGGTCTTACCATGTTCAATGAACTCGCGACCCGCGCAAATGTCGGGAACGACCACGGGTAGGCCCGCTGCTAGCGCATCAAAGATGACCAGCGGGGCAGCCTCGTACCAACGGGAGGTCATGACGAGAGCACGAGCCGATCGTTGATGCTCGCGCACTTCGTTAGGCGTTACCCAACCAGTCACATGCGCATCGGGGTTGGCGACCTTAACCTCATCCATCAACGGACCATCGCCGACAAACGTGACCGGCATGCCAACCACTCTTGCGGCTTGCGCCAGCCGAACCGGATCCTTTTGGTGGTCCAGTTTGCCGACGAACAGCAATCTTTCGTTTGCCGCCACGTTGACCGGATCTGATTTCTCCAGATCAACTGGGTTCAGGAGTAAGTGAACCTCCGCATCTTTGGCAAGGAATGGCCTCATGAT
>CALMEF010000299.1 GCA_937862825.1 uncultured Armatimonadota bacterium | reverse complement strand
TCCAGCGCCTTGGCCAAGGAAACCTCGGCAGTCTGCTCGTCGGCCAGATTGTAAAGTCGGCCTCTTGACGGCAAGTTGGCCAATGCGAACCACGCGAGCCCTTGGTCTGAGGGCCTCAGGCGCAGACGACTACGCATGACAAACTGGAATGGGCATTCCAGCACGCGTCGGAAATCTCGGGCAGAGTACGCTTCGTTTTCCCTCGGGGCGATGGCAACCGAGGCCTCTTCGGTGACAATATCGAAATCAGGAGCGGGGTCCTTGGGGGCTAGCATTGCGTCTCGGAGTGCAATATCCGCCTCGGTACCAAACGCTTCAGTCCCGGCGAGCATTTGCCGGGTCAACTCAACCTTCTGCACTTCAGGTGCCGCTCGCTCAACCTCGGTTAAGTAGAACGCAGGAACGTTGTCGCGGTCGTCCTGCGTTAACGGATAGGACAAGACCAGGGCACTGCCCGCCGACGAGCAGAGCCGATGAAACTCGTCGCGTTCTTCAGCGGAAGTGTCAAAGGAACTGGACAACGCTGGACCGCCCATGATCGTCGTGATCGCCTCGCGGTCTGCATCCGAGAGGATGGGGTCTTCGGATCGCCGACGAGGGAAGACGCCTTCTAGGAGACCGAGCACAAAGAGGACACCTACATCGCGAATAGCGGCCGCTGAATTGGTGACCTGAACACCACCAGGCTCGGACGGAATGGTGACCGTTTCCTCTTCCCAGAGTTTCTCGCAAAGGTGCGCAAATGCGGACAGAGAATATTGCTTCGTTTGCCCGGCCATCTCCACCGAGGCATGTTCGCTAAGTGGGCGAATCAGCGCTGTCTTCGCGTGGTCATCCCGCACCGAGACAGGCGAATCAACACTGTTTCCATTCCAGGGCAACGTGCCCAACTCGTAAACCTTGTCGACCCAATCGCGTAGCGAGTGCCCCTCGCGGACGTTTTGCGAACGCCAGGCAAGCAGATCAATAAGCCACTGAAAGCGTTCCTCGTTCAGAGCGGCCCACTTCGAAAGCGACTCCCACTGGTCGGTACCGTCCCGAAATGCTGCCTTAGCCCCCGCGATCAGGTCCTTGAAGGTATCGGGCTCCAATCGGAAGTAGGTGCTTCGCGCCAAGTCGATAATCGCGCGAACATCGTGACCGGCGCAGTATCGTATGGATTCCAAGACCACCTGAGCCAATCCGTTGGTCAGTAGCGGCACTCGGCGCGGCATGGACAGCGGTACTTCAAACCGGCTCGCTGCCAAGGTGATCGACGGCGTGTAGTCGTCCAAGTTTCGGGCAAAGATAGCCAAACTCGTTGGATCGGCACCGTCGCGAATGCGTTTGGCGCACTCTCGAACCACGAACTCGGACTCATACAAAGGATCGGGCGCACTTTGGATGCGGACTTCAACCGCCAGTCCA
>CALMEF010000298.1 GCA_937862825.1 uncultured Armatimonadota bacterium | reverse complement strand
GGGCCATAAGCGCCTCCAGTTTGAGGGTCCCAATGTTCATGACACCATCCAAGCAGTTGGAAATGTTCCGTTGCCGCCCTACATTCATCGTCACTTGGAAGAGCCTGAGCGATACCAAACCGTCTATGCAAGCCACGGAGGCAGCGCAGCAGCCCCTACCGCGGGCTTGCACTTCACAGAAACACTTCTTGGAGACCTGGCGAGTCGAGGCATCCAGATCGTCAAAGTCACTTTAGATGTGGGTATCGACACGTTCAGACCCATATTGGTGGACGAACTGGATCAGCATAAGATGCACGGCGAAACTTGCACGATTACGCCTGAAACCGCTGACATCATCAATAGAGCAAAGGGACGCGTGATCGCGGTCGGCACGACTGTTGTTCGTACGTTAGAATCACTTGCGGTCGAGCCGAGGGCAGTTCGTGCAGGATCAACGAGCACGCACTTGTTCATCCGTCCCGGTCACCAGTTTCAGGTCATCGACGGCATGTTTACGAACTTCCACCTACCTGGCACAACCATGATGGTGATGCTGTCTGCGCTGATTGGTAGAGAAAATCTGCTACATGCGTACAAGATCGCAGTTGAAAACCGGTATCGATTCCTAAGTTTTGGCGACTCCATGCTCATTCTGTAAAGTACACTTATCGGCACCGATCTTCCCCATATGGGTCTGGAGGGACCTGGGCAGGTTGGAACGCGTCACGAGGAAGTTACACGGCATTGAAAAAGGATTTTGACCCGCTCGCTTATATCGAAAGTGCCTTCTTGGACAAAGAAGTCGAGCCGCCACTCAGCAAGGCCCCATCTCCTGATCTTGACGTCGATTTGCCCGATATTGGCACGTACCTGGCCAACGGACACGATGCGAACGGAAAATCCAAAACTAAGTTCAAGAAGACCGCGATGAGCGCCCCTCGCCCGCGGCGTTCGAAGGCTCGGATCAAAGAGAAACCCCTTGATGATGGGCTTCAGGAGGCGTTGGAAGTTCTCCCCAAAATGATCACCTTCCTTGGCAGTTTTTACGATGATTCCGTAACCGCAAACTACTACCGGGGTGAGTTCAAGGAAACGCGGAACGAGCTTATCCGACGGCTGCTTGATCCACAACTGACTCTTGAAGAAACGAGCAGGCTTTTGGGCGTGTGCCCTGCAACCGTTCGAAGGTATACCAACCGCGGATGGCTTGTTCATCACCGGACTGAGGGCGGTCAGCGACGCTTTAAGCTGAGCAACATCGCGAAGTTTGTCGAAGCGCACGGCAGGCTCCCTGAAGAGCACTAAGCAACCACATCGCTGCCCAAGGCGTCAATTCAATTGCTATGCCTACATACTTCTTGGGCTTGCGAGACTTTTGGGGCCAGTGGTCAATTGACGACAAAGGCGTTGAGCACGGGCGATTTGGTTTGGACGAACTTGTCCAACTGATGCACGACGGAGTGATAACTCCCCGAACCTGGTTGCGACATGTTTGGACCCGCCGATTTGCTCTCGCGGGTGAGATTCTCTTCCAACATGGGCGAGTGTCAGAAGAACAGTTCGATGACTGGTTCCCTGCTCCAAAAGCGGCCTAGGATTTCAATCGAAAGACGGACTTTGAGCCGCCCACTCATGTATCATTCTGCAATGCGCTTGAAAATGCTCATTTGCGCGACGCTGGCCACGGTTGCCGTCGCATTCGCCGCTGATGCTGCCGGAACCTATGCGGGCAAGATCATCCTTGACAAGTCGAAACTGCCCAAGGGTCAGAACCCCGAACAGCAGAAGATGATCAACGACAGCCTTGCAAAGGTTGCTCAGATGAAGATCAGCCTTAGCCTCAAGGCTAACAAGACTTTCACAATCAACATGTCTGGCGGACCCATGCCCAAGGCTTCGAACGCTGAAGGCACTTGGTCGCAGAAAGGCAACAAGGTGACGATGAAGACGACCAAGCAAGACGGTAAGTCCGTCAGTGGTCAGCAAGGAGAGACTCAGAATCTCACGCTTAGCGGAGACGGCAAGACTCTGACTCTTGATGGAGCCAGTATGGGAATGCCTGGCAAGCTCATCTTCTCAAAGAAGTAATCTCCGAAGGTCTTCAGACCATGGCACACCGCTTACCGGAGTTTTTGTGACTCCGGTAAGCACCAAGTGGACCTTACACCCCGCAGCCAGTCCCGCTTCGATATCGGTCTCGTACCGGTCACCGACTACAACAGCGTCGTCAGCGCTCTGTTTTGCTTGTTCCAAGATGAGGTTAACCAGGTAGGGGTTTGGCTTCCCAATAACGATTGGGTTCCGTTGAGAGCATCCGGTCAGCGCTCCAACGGTAGCCCCGGCACCGGGTTGTAACCTCCCTCGTTCAAGCGGATACGTGGCATCGGTGTTGGTGGCTATGAACTCTGCTCCTAGCAGTAGCCTCTGTAACGCGACGTCTATTCGATCATAGGTCAGTGTGCGACAAACACCTGCGACGACCGCCTCGCCATCTTCTGAGACCAAAATTCCCGCATCTTCCAGTGTCGCGCAAAGGCCAGGTTCGCCAACGACCAATGCCGAAGACAGCCCGTTCTGCTGTAGGAACCTGGCAGCACCCACAGCACTTGTCATGACGTCCTCGGCCGAGCATTGAATGCCCATTGCAGTTAACTTCCGCGCCTGGTCGGCCTGGGTCTTTGAGGAGTTGTTCGTGAGGAACCGTATCTGATGTCCACGACGCCTCAACTCTTCGACGACGTCCACGGCATGTGGGCAGGCCTCGACGCCCCGATACAACGTACCATCGAGGTCGAAGATGTAGAGCATCGGCAAAGACGATACACTATTGGTCGAATGAAGACCATCACCGAGTCGCGAGTTACCATGTCGAAGGTGATGGAACCAACCGATGCCAACTTTCTTGGCAAGGTCTTTGGCGGCTCAATTCTGTCTTTGCTCGATTTGGTGGCCTATGCGACAGCGTCGCGATTCGCAGGAAATATCTGCGTCACCGCGAGTTTTGATCGGGTTGACTTCCATTCTCCAATCGAAGTCGGTGAGTTAGTGATCTGTGAAGGCCTCGTCTCCTACGTCGGTCGCACCTCGGTTGAGGTCACCATCGAAGTCTACGCCGAGAATGTTTTTGCTGGAGACCGCCGGCACACCAATACGGCAAGGGTCACGATGGTTGCCATCAAGGATGGCAAACCGGTCGAAGTTCCCAGACTTGTCTGCGAAACCCAAGACGACAAGGTTCGATTCCTCCAAGGCAAGTTACGGCGCGAGATTCGTGGCGTCCAGCGAGCCGAATACGACAGCCTGGCGACGATCATTTCGAACCTGGATGAAGCCAGGCTAGAGTCTCTGATGGGATCTACAGCCCTCGTCGAAGAGTTGCGCTAGCCACTTTAACAGTCATCCTCGAAAGCGTGATCTTCGTCACTCCGCGGTACTGTGTGAAAGTTTGCCCACTCACGCCGCCCGAATCGCCAAAACAACGCCGGAGTCACCACCTGATTGAGTAGCGTGGACGTGACCAGCCCACCCAACAAAACCACTGCGACCGGGTGCATGATCTCCTTTCCCGGAGTATCCCCGCCCAACGCAAATGGAACCATTCCCAAGGAGGCCGATATCGCGGTCATGAGCACTGGAGACAGGCGCTCCTGAGTTCCCCGCAAAATCATGTCCTCTCCAAAACGCTCGCCCTCCTCTTTGATCAGGTGGACGTAGTGAGTAAGCATCATGATGCCGTTTCGCGTTGCAATACCAAAGAGCGTGATGAACCCAACCGTCGCAGCAATGCTCAGATCAAGTCCGGTCAGTTTAAGGGCGACGACACCCCCAACGAACGCCAGCGGCAAGTTCACCATAACTTGGAGCGCCATCCGCCAAGATTTCAGGGCCACGAACAACAGGAGAAAGATCGCCGCCACAACCCCAATGCCAAGTACAGTGATGGTCCGCGAAGCAGCCTGCTGGCTTTCAAACTGACCGCCGTAAGTCACGTAGTAACCCTCGTCCATCTTGACGTTGGCCGATACCTTCGACTGGATCGCGTTGATCACGGTGCCAAGGTCCCGCCCTGCCACATTTGCGCTGACGGTGATCCGTCTTTGGACGTTTTCCCGATAGATTGTGTTTGGACCTGTACTCTCGGTTATGGAAGCCAACTGATTCAGCGGGATCATGGCTCCGACTGGGGTTTTGACGAGGGTGTTACGAATCGCATTGAGGTCATTTCGACTGGATTCGTCAAACCACACGACCAGATCAAACGTTCGTTGCCCCTCAATCACTTGGCTCACCGGATGGCCATTAAAGGCCGTTTCCAAAGTCTCAGAAACTTCGCGAACGGTGAGCCCGTAGCGCGCGGCAGCACTGCGGTCTATGGTGATTTTTATCTGCGGAATCTCAACCTGCTTTTCTACGCTGAGATCAACGATGCCTGGTTCTGCCCGCATCTGCCCTTCCACGTCGCTCGCAATGCGCCGCAACTTATCCAGGTCCTGCCCAAACACCTTGATTGCAATCTGGGCTCGAACACCACTCAAAGCGTGGTCTATGCGGTGACTGATGGGTTGGCCGATACTTGCACTGACTCCAGGCAGTTTGGCCAATTGCTCCCGCATCTCCATCTCAAACCCCATGCGATGAGTTCCAGGCTTGGGACGCAACTCCATCTCGGTCGTATTGACACCTTCGGCATGATCGTCAAGTTCAGCCCGACCCGTCCTCCGGCTGATGGTCTCGGTCTGGGGTAACCCCAAGAGAATCTTCTCCGCGATTCCTCCGATGCGGTTAGTCTCCTCCAGCGAAGTTCCAGGGGGCAAGATCAACTTGACATTATAAGACCCCTCGTTGAACGGCGGGGGAAAGGAACTTCCGATTGTGGAGCCAACTCCAACTGCGACTGCCAGCATGGACAAGCCAAGACCGATCACCAGGCCATTGTTCCGAATCGACCACTTAACCAAGGGGTTATTGGTTCTCTTCAACCATCGAACAAACTTCGGATCTTCAGCGTGATCCATCTGTTTCATCGTCGGCAACAGATAAGCGCAAAGAACTGGTGTGAGTGTTAACGCCACTAGCAGTGAAGCAAAGAGTGAAACGATAAATGTGATGGCTAGAGGCGTGAAGATTTTGCCTTCTAACCCGGTAAGGGCGAAGAGAGGCAGGAACACCAAAGCGATGATGAGCGTGGCAAACAAAATGCTCCCACGCACTTCCCGACTTGCTCGATAGATAACCCGTAACGGGGGGTCTGGATTGACCTTGTGCGAGTTCTCCTTTAGTCGCCGAAACACATTTTCGACATCAATGATCGCGTCGTCCACCAAGACCCCAATTGCAACGGCTAGCCCACCGAGGGTCATGGTATTGACACCTAGTCCAAGCAAGTTGAAGGTGATTGCCGCGACCAACATGGATACCGGTATGGCGGCAAGCGAGATGAAAGTCGTTCGAAAGTTGAGCAGAAACGCGAACAAGACGATTGACACGAGAATGAACGCGTCCCGCATCGCCGATTCAACCGTTTTCAGGGACGTGTTGATGAAATGTGTCGCGCGAAACAGGTTGTCATTCAGTTCGATGTCGGTGGGCAAACTCGGACGTACTTCATTCAATGCCTCTAGCACCGACTCCGTGAGTTTGAGAGTATCAACTCCTGGGGCCTTCTGAACACTAAGCACCACGCCAGGATTTCCCAGAACGCTGGCATCTCCTCGAAGGA
Organism: uncultured Armatimonadota bacterium; assembly: GCA_937862825.1. Taxonomy (GTDB): domain Bacteria; phylum Armatimonadota; class Fimbriimonadia; order Fimbriimonadales; family Fimbriimonadaceae; genus CALMEF01. The sequence continues at coordinate 2,064 of CALMEF010000298.1, read as the reverse complement.
CAGGGCGTCCAAACTTAACTTCAGCAACCTCTCTGACGGTAATCGGTGTGCCATCAACGACTTTGATGACGGAAGCCTTGATGTCCTCCAAGCCCTCAACCCTACCAACATTGCGGATGATGACCTCTTGATTCGGTGTCATGAGGTAGCCGCCTCCTGAGTTGACGTTGGCCTCGCTGACTGCCTTGTTCAACTCGAGAACGCTGACATTGAACTGCCGCAACTTGTTTGGATTGGCGAGCACCTGGTACTGCATCGCACCGCCCCCAATTACGCTTACTTGAGCGACCCCAGGAATGCTCAACAATCGAGGACGGACCACCCAATCTGCGACCGCCCTGACTTCGTAAGAGGGCCGGTTCTTGCTAAACATGCCCACCTGGATGACTTCACCCATGATGCCACTAATCGGCCCCATTGTTGGGTTGATGCCATCCGGCATGCGCTCTTTGACGACTTGAAGCCGTTCGCTCACGATTTGGCGTGCACGATAGATGTCTTCGCTCCAGTCGAACTCGACGTAGACGAGGCTGAGGCCAACTCCACTTGCACTGCGCACACGGGTAACTCCTGGCGCGCCATTCATGGCGGTTTCAATGGGGAATGAGACCAGAGTCTCAACTTCTTCTGGAGCCATGCCAGCCGATTCGGTGAAGATCGTTACCGTCGGCCGATTGAGGTCTGGCAGTACGTCAACGGGCAGACGTAGCGCCACAAAGATGCCGTACAAACATAGGAACACCGTGGCCGCCACAACAATGACTTTGTGGCGCAACGACCAGGCAATGAGTTTGTTCAGCATTGACAGGCCCCCTCGTTGACGATCATTGGCTCGCCGCCATCATTCGCAGTTGATAGGCACCCTGAACGGCAACGCGATCTCTTGGTTTGAGACCCTTGATGACCTGCACCCTGCCCAACTGAGTAGTGCCAACTTTGATTGGGGTGGCGCGAAAGCCTACAGTCATCTCGACGAAGGCAACCTTCTGCCCCCTCAAATCCTGGACTGCAGCCACTGGAATCGACAAAACTCCACTCTTGCCATCGGTTAAGATCAGCGCGGTTGCAAACTCGTTTTGTCGAAGTGAGCCCGATTCGTTATCAACTCTGATTCGAACTTGAGTCGTGCGCTTTTCTGCATCAACGACCTTACCAATCGCCGCGATGTTTCCGCGGAAAACTCTATCTGGGTTCGAGTCAGTGCGAATGTCCACTGGCATTCCAAGGGAAACGCTGGCGATGTCCTTCTCAAATAGATCGACGTGAACCCATACTTCCGAAGTATCAACCACTTCGATAAGCGTTCTACCAGGCTCTACGGCTTCATTCTGATTGACGTCGCGCATTACAACTGTGCCAGAGATTGGTGAAACCAGGGAGACTCTCCCACCTTGACCACCAAATGATCCAGCGCGCATGAGCGCTGCATCAACAGTTGCCCTTGCCCCCCGTATTTCAGTTTCTGACGCTCGGAGTTCGCCCTCTGCCCGGTTGACTTCAGCGCGAGCAACCTCAATCTCTCGGCGATTGTAAAGACCGTCTTTAACGAGTTTCTCTTCCCGTGCGACTTCCTGCTTTGATACTTGGTGCTGTCGTTCGGCGGCTGCAAGGCGAGACCTCGCCTGAACGATGGCCTCCTCATCGAGTTTGTCTTCAAGTTCGGCCTCTTCAAGGTCCCTACGGGACGCCAGTTTGTCTGCAAAGAGTTGCTTGATTCGAAGGTACTCCCGCTCATGGGCTTCATGTTTCACAATCGCCTGATTGAGCACGCTCTGGGCATCTCGGACCTCGCGTTCTGTCCCTTGGAACTCCCGACGGGCCGTAGCCAGACCAGGCTGGCTAAAGGCACCTGCTTTTGCGAACTCCTCCTGCCGAGCGAGGTTCTGCCGCGCCAATTGCGCAGCCTTCATCGCTCGCTGTCGATTGGCCTCGGCTTGAATGAGGATGGCCCTCGCTGCTGCGACATCAGATTGGGCTCCGGCAGCCTCGGGTGCGTTCACTACGGCCAAGCCCTGACCCTTTCGCACCACTTCTCCCCGGTCCACAAGAACCGAGTCGACGCGG
>CALMEF010000297.1 GCA_937862825.1 uncultured Armatimonadota bacterium | reverse complement strand
GTTTTTCAAGCCTGAAGCAGGTCCAGTGGCCCTCATCAACCGCCTGCCCAACATCGCCTCTTTTGACCACCTCTATGAAAACGCGCTTGACGTTGACGTCCAAGGCATTTCAATCTGTATAGCGGCGATTGAGGACTTGATCCGACTTAAGACGGGAACTAATCGAGAAAGGGATAGGATGCATGTCACGATGCTTGAGACTCTGAAGGACTTGACCCAACCCGAAGACGACAAACTCACTTGATGACTCGCGTTTAAAATCTCCAAAATGCGTTCCAATCGAAATGTCTCCGATTCATGCCTCGTCACTGAGTTTTTGGAGAAAGTCCTCCATCTGCTTCATGGTCGCCTGTGGATCCTTTGTGAACTGTTCCCATGTGTTATTCCTCGGCCTGGCCATCCTGATCCCATGGTTTTATGGCGACCCAGTCCGTCGTAGGTGAACACCTTCGACCCACCGGACCAGGTGACACTCGTCAGTTTGTCGCCCAACCCGTCTCTCGGATTAGGCTTACTCATCACCCTCAAATGGCTTCAATTCGATTGGCCAGATCTTAGTCCAATCAAAAATTTCATGGCCTTTGGAGGGTGCAAGCAGGTACCGATGCGGTGCATAACGGCATATCCGAAACTCATCTTGCCGGTCGACCTCATACATAGTTTGGACTCGAAACGGCACGATTTCGAGCCAGTCGTCAAGAGGCTTGCCCTTGAGATAGACGGGAAGGACATCTGCGATCATTCTCTTTTCCTGCATCTCTCGAGCTATGAACGACTTCACAAACATTGTCTGCTCATCCAGGAATCGTATCACGGCATTGAGAATGTCACGCCTAAGCCAAGTGGAGAAGTAGTGTGGACCAACTCTCGCACAACTAGTGCAGTTCACTTTTACACCCTGCGACTGCAGGAGTAACTCCTCTAGTGGACTTGTCACCCGTCTAAACTCAGACAGGCTTATTGTTAGAAGGTGTCCATCCTCTTTACTTGATTTTACTAACATGTGATGATAGTGATGAACAAGTCGCACGGCCCAAGCGTCTTCTGGCAGTTTTGCAAACTCTGGGATGGGCTGCTCACCCTCATTGTGGTCTTCTACGATCGGCAAACTGATGCAACCTTTACTAAGAACAGGCACTAAGATGGCGGAGTTGCAACTTGCCGTAAACTCGTGGGGTGCGCTTAGTTCGTTTATCATCACTTTCCGCTCCCAATCGGAATATCTCCGATCTTTGCCTCATCGAGTAGTTTCTGAAGAAACTCTTCAATTTGTTTCTTGGACGCGCTCGGACTCTCCTTAAAGAACTGAGCCCATTTGTTGTTCCACCAGCCGCTGCGCCCCGGATTGCCTGTGAGGCGACCGGGGCGTCCCTTCTCATTAAGTCCTTTACTTACTTGATGCATCTAAGAACCTTCTAAGGGAATAGTATGCGTTGAGTGCACAGTTTCTTAACTGGGTTTCAGTTTCAGGTCCCTCATGATCTTGGCATGCCATCCAAAGTTCTTCTTGGTCTTCTTCTACTGCCTTACTCCAGCCATCCATAAATCGAGGGTACATCGTGACATAGATAGATGCAAAAGCGTTCGGAGTCATCTCGCCGTTTAGAAAAAACTCCAGCAAAGTACTTACAATTATCAGCGAATCGTCACCAGGTTTCATCGCAGGTCACCACCGCGCATAACTGATTCAAACTGTTTCTCGCTTAACTTCCAAGCACTAACTAAGTTATCTTTTGAATCCACTATTACAGCCTTGCGCGTCTTTGGATCCACATAAACCTTGAAGCCCTTTTGGCCACGGTACGAGATGTTGCGGATGCTTCGTCGCGGGTCTCGGATGAACTTTAGGAGAGACTTGGCAAGCTGTTCCCCGGCGCTTTTGCTCCACGGCCCGGTAATGTCAAATGCCTTGGCGTGCTTGAAAACGTGCTGCAACTTGCTCGTCGAGTAAGCAACCGTACGGCCAGCCGCTTTCTTAACTACCGCGCCTCCGCCCGTAAGCGCGACCTCAGCAACGAACCAGGCCGTCCTGCTTTCGTTAAATCCAGGTTCGGTCTTCCAATCCCCACCATCCCAGAAGCCAAGGGAAAGACTCGAACGTAAGGCAGCCCAAGAGGTACCCAACCCCTTTCGCCAGACTTCTCCGCTACCCAAGAAACTCCACCACGGCTCTTCGCCAAGCCCAAGCCGATCCATGAACGCTAGTGGATTGTTTGAGCAGTAACCGTACCAGTTTCGTCCGTCTTGGGCCGCATCTCTACTCATGAATCGGCCTATACTTGGATCGTAGTACCGGTGGCCCATCAACTGCAGAGTAGCATCGCTATCTTCCTGATAATCAAATTGTCCGGCATATCCGAACGGCCCTAGCCAAGTCCCAGAACTGCCCGTAACATTGCCGAACGCGTCATACGACCGAGTCGCCTCCGCACGCTGGTGAGAAAGCGTCCGCGCCCCCGCGCGCTTGCCCCCTGAATGCAGCGAACGTAAGAGCGGTACGACCAAAGCGATCGGTCAGCT
>CALMEF010000296.1 GCA_937862825.1 uncultured Armatimonadota bacterium | reverse complement strand
AAGTTGCTTGCCCGAGATGCTCTGGAGGTTCGACGTGCAAAGTCGGCGACTCGGTGAACTGGCAGACCTTTTAGGAGGCGTGTTGATCGGCGCCTCACCCGAGACCCAAGTGACCGGATTCGCGACCGACAACCGCGAAGTGAATCAAGGTGATGTCTTTCTGTGCATTCGAGGGAATCGGGTTGACGGTCACGAATTCGCCGACCAAGCGACACGCTCGGGGGCGGTGGCGTGTGTCGCCGAGCGAGAAGTCAATGTCCCCCATATCCGCGTAGCGAACTTGGTCGAGGCGCTGGCGCGAATGGCCCTTGAGGTCCGAAAGGGATTTGAAGGACCTGTGGTCGGAATCACTGGCAGCGCTGGAAAGACGACGACCAAGGAGTTCGTTGGCGCAGCGTTGAGCTCGCTGGGCCCAATTCTGAAAACCCAAGGGAACAGAAATACGGAATACACGGCACCCCTGCTCTGGATGAACCTCGAGGGAAACGAGGTCGCCGCAGTGGTCGAAATGAGTATGCGTGGGTTCGGTCAGATTGAACACCTCGCGCAGTTCTCTCTTCCGACCATCGGTGTCGTCACCAACATCGGGGTGGCCCATATTGAGCACGTCGGTTCGCGTGAGGGGGTTGCCCGTGCCAAGTCTGAGTTGATCGAAGCACTGGCTGCAAATGGTTTGGTAATTTTCTTTGGTGGTGTTGTTTTTTTTGATCTCCTTCGATCATTTGCGCACTGCCCAGTCGCGACGTTCGGCTGGGGCGACGGCTTTGATGCACAGGCTATGGGATGGGAAGCAATCAGTTGGTCCGAATCTATTTTGCGGGGCACAGTTGATGGTGTTGGATTTGAAGCCAGGCTTCCCGTTGCCGGAAGACATTTAGCCGCCAACGCGCTAGCCGCATTGCTCGTGGCTGTGCGATGCGGTGTCCCTCTCAATGAAGCCAGTTCTCGCTTGTGGCAGGCAACCCTTCCCGCGATGAGAATGGAAGTTTTGAAGGTTGGCCATGGAACCGTCATTCTGGACGCCTACAATGCCAGTCCACCCGCCATGGTCGCCGCTTTGGAGACGCTTGCTGAGTTACCGGCAAAGCGACGCTTGGCCATTCTTGGTGAAATGAAGGAACTCGGGCCAGTAGCCGAGGAAATGCACCGCTGGGTGGGCGAAACCCTCGGACGGCTCAGCCTCGATCAAGTGCTGTTACTCGGCGAGGCGACGAAATGGGTCCTTGACGCGGCAAAAGGTGCCTCTGGAACGTCCATTGAACGAGCGGAGAACCTGAGCGAAGCAAGGGGGCTTGTCGAGGGCTTGGAGGAGGGCGATGTCCTTCTGATTAAAGGCAGTCGCAGCCTGGAACTTGAGCGTTTGGTTGATCCGGTCGGAGCCTAACGCATGCTTATCGTTCCCAAAGAGACCATTTTGGAGGGGCTGAAGTCGTTCGGCCTGGCCTTCCTGCTGTCCGCGTTGCTATCCGTACCCGTGATGGCATTGCTTCGCGCTTTGAAAGCCAAGCAAAGCATCCATAGCCATGCGCCAGAAGGGCATAAGGCTAAAGAGGGGACACCAACAATGGGCGGCCTGATCATCCTGGCTGGTTTGTTGCCCGCCTTGGTCATCAACGCGCTATCGGTTGGAAGCGGTGTCTACACGATCTTGGCACTAGTGGCCGGATTCGCCATCATCGGCTTCCTTGACGATTACGTCGTCCCTCGTTCTACTCCCGGCTCACGCGGGCTAAGTTGGGGACCAAAACTTCTGCTTCAGATTGGAGCCTCTGCCCTCGCTCCGATGGCAATCGGACTTCCTTTCCACCCCGTCGCATGGGGGATCGTCATGTTCGTCGTCATCTTCTTTGCCAACGCATTCAACTTCGCAGACGGCCTCGACTCGTTGGCGGGAAGTCTTGGACTCGTGCTTTGCTTGACCATCGCAGGAATGGTGGCCTTAGTTCAACCTGTCGCGAATCTGGGACCGATCATGGCGTGTGCCGGAGGACTCGTCGCTTTCTTGTTCCTCAATGCACCCCCCGCCAAGGTGTTCATGGGCGATGTCGGGTCGCTTGCCGTAGGGTCGCTGCTCGTACTTAGGGTTTGCGCTCCCGTTCGAGACCTGCTGGTCCGACTGGCCGATCCGGTTCAGGGCGTTGCGGAGGACATCAAGGTCATCGTTGCTCCCGAAGCAATGATCCTTCCGCTGCTCGTTCTAAGCATCGTGATGATCGCCGAACTCGTGCCCGTTCCGCTCCAAGTCGCCTATTACAAAGCCACGAAGGGTAAACGGCTCTTCCCAATGACCCCAATCCATCACGCATTCGAGAAGAAGGGCTGGCCCGAATCGAGAGTCACTTGGACCTTCCTGTGGGTTCAGGTTCTCCTGGCACTTGGCGCGTTGGCGTGGACGATCTCAATGCTTCCGGTGGTTTCGATCAGTTGAACCTCGCGGGTCGTCGGGTTGCCGTACTGGGGGCCAAGCGAAGCGGCGTCGGTGTCGCTCGCGCCCTCTCAGCCCTCGACGCAACCCCAACCTTGTACGACAAATCTCAAGACGTCGAGAACCCAGAGTTCGCAGTCGTCGGAGGCTGGGACCGCCCATTTTCACTCTCTGAAGCAGACATGGTGGTCACTTCACCTGGAGTTCCTCGGAATGCAGATGTGCTGGTGGGAAGCCTCGCGAATGGCCTGAAAGTCATTGGTGAGATTGAACTGGCCTACCATTTAGCGAAAGTTCCCATCGTTGGGATCACCGGGACAAATGGGAAGTCAACCTGCACCGTGATGACGTGGCTGTGCCTCCGCCAAGCGGGTTTGAATCCGTTGCTGGCGGGAAACATCTATGGCTCGGGCTACCCGGAGCAGACGCTTGTCGAAGCAGCGATGTTGACCCGAGAATCCACATGTTCCGCAAAAGCGATCGTTGCGGAGATCAGCAGTTTTCAACTGGAGTGGATTGACGACTTCAAACCTGCCGCAGCGGGCATTACGTCCCTCTCTGAGGATCACTTGGACCGCTATGACCACAAGTTCTCGGAGTATGCGCGAACGAAAGCACGGATATTCGAAAACCTGTGGGAGGATGACACAGCGGTTATCTTTGACGGCTACGAGCCTCGTCCAATGGGTTGCAAAGTGCGAACCTTCGGAGACATCATGTCGGACGCCCGAATTGAAGGTCAGTTTTTGGTAGCGCCCGGGTGTGAGATCGCGCTTAACCAACTCCCCTTTGACGAGCCCCATAACTACCGAAACGCCGAGTGCGCGGTCTTGCTCGCGACCGCAGTAGCCGGTCCGCACCTTGCCCAAGACTGTCTGGAAGGACTACGAACCTTCAAGCCCCTTGACAACCGATTGCAGTTTGTCGGAGAGCGTGATGGGATCCAGATCGTGAACAACACCATGTGCACCAACCCAGCGGCGGTCATCTCGTCGTCGCAAGCAATTGACCGTCCCCAACACCTCCTCATCGGTGGTCGCAACAAGGGGGCGAGTTTCGCGGGAGTCGGAAAGTACATCGCCTCCTCTGGTCACAAGGCTTATGTGTTTGGGGAATCGGGACCCGAGATAGCCTCGCATTTTGGATTTTCAGTTGACGTTTACACCTCACTTGAAGATGCCGCAAAAAAAGCGCTCGAAAATGCTCAAAGTGGCGATACAATAATGTTGGCGCCAGGATGCGCCAGTATGGACCGGTTCACGGATTTTGCTCATCGGGGCGAAGTCTTCACCCGGTTAGCCAAGGAGTGGCTAGAAAGATGAAACAACTGCGGGTTGGAGACCCCATTCTTTTTTGGTTGTCGATCCTCATTACGGGGATCGGACTTTTCTTCGCGTTTGACGCGGGCTATGCCCGGTCGATCCAGAACGGCTATGGTCCCGTTCCGAGAGAGTTTACGGCCCAAATCCTGCCTATTTTGATCGGCATACCAGTGGCAATCTGGATTGGATCAAGAGGAACTGAGACCCTCAAGAAACGAGCCAAGTTGATCTGGTGGATCGCTTTCCTGTCTCTGTTTCTGCCGATGATGCCCGTCATCGGTCTTGAACTCAACGGTGCCGCCCGATGGGTAAAGATCTGGAAGTTGCCAATGATTCAGCCGGCAGAGTTCGTCAAAACCGCCGCCATCTTGTACTTGGCAGCCATGTTGGCGAACCGCAAGGCTTGGCCAAAGGTGATCAAACCTGCGCGCGATGTCGTAGACTACCTTGATCGTATCGCGTGGCCTAAACTGAAGCGTTGCTGGCCCGGCCTCTTCGTGTTGCTCGCCGTCTTTATGATCGAACAAGAACCCGACCTTGGTACGGCTGCCGTGCTGGGTGCCACTGCATTGCTCATGTGTATCGTGGGCGGAGTTTCTTGGCGATCACTTGCAGTTGCAGGCGTGTTGGCAGGGATGGGCGCAACTGTCATGGTCATCCAGCAACCGTACCGACTTGAGCGGTTCAAGCACCATTTTGCACGCTGGACTGAAGAGCGACAAGACGACACTGGCTACCAAACGGTTCAAAGTGAAATCGCTCAGGCAAGTGGCGGAGCGTTGGGGGTCGGCGTAGGGTCGGGCCGAGCCAAGCACGTTATGCCAGCCGCGACCACCGATTTCATCATGGCCACGATCGGAGAAGAACTTGGGATTTGGGGATCATGCGGCATCATTCTGATTCTCGGGGGAATCGTCGGTCGCCTCGTCGTGCTTGCAAATCAAACGAAAGACCGGTTCAGGATGCTCATCTTTTATGGGGTCGGGGGTTGGATTGGGATCCAAACCGTGGTCAATGTGGTCATGGCAAACGGGGTTTTGCCAGCGATCGGAATTCCCATGCCCTTTGTGAGCACCGGCGGCTCGAGTTTGTTGGCCTTGTGGATGGCGATTGGGCTCGCTCAATCAGCAGCACGCCCGGTTTCGGTAACGGAGGAAGCCTATGTCGATGGTCGTAACCGGAGGCGGAACCGGTGGCCACGTCTTTCCCGCGCTTGAGGTAGCCCGCTACGCTCGAGAGCAAGGTGTTGACGTTGCCTACTTTGGCTCAGTCCGAGGGCAAGAGGCAGTCGTCGCCCCGCGAGCTGGACTCGCCTTTGAAGGCTTTGGTTCCGAGCCCATCTACAGCATTCGGACTCCTCGCGGCTGGCGCGCGATGCTTCGGCTTTGGAGGGCATCG
>CALMEF010000295.1 GCA_937862825.1 uncultured Armatimonadota bacterium | reverse complement strand
AAACTCCAGGGGCACGATATCCCACTCGTTGGCAGAATTTGTGCGGTAGCGGACGTGTTCGATGCGCTATGTAGCGAGCGTCCCTATAAGCAACCGATGTCCCGAACAGATGCCATCGCCGAGATTAAACGGTCTGCGGGAAGCCACTTCGACCCCCAAGTAGTGGAGGCGTTTCTTGCCCTCCAGGCAGCAGGGGAAGACGAACTGGCCGCCGCCGCCTAAAGCCCTATATCTTGCCCAGCAATTCGAGCCACCGCTTCCAACCGGCTTCGAATCCCTTCTTGTTGTCCGCGGATGCATCAGGCGCTTCGCCCGCTCGCATGAATCCGTGACCGGCCCCATCGTAGATCACGGGCTCAAAGATCTTGCCTGCCGCCTTCATCGCCTTTTCGCTATCCGGAATCGTTGCGTTGACCCGATTGTCGTTACCTCCATAGAAGCCGTAGACGGGCGCTTTGATCTTCTCAATGTCAGACGCCGCCGTCGGTCCAGTTCCGTAAAAGACAAATGCTGCACTGATGTCGTTTCGCTGGGTGGCATAGCGAAAAGCCTGCGTGCCGCCCCAACAAAAGCCCCCGACCGCGACCTTGCCATTAGCCGAGGGAATCTTTCGACCATAGTCAACCGATGCATTTAGGTCGGCCGTAACCTGAGCAGGTGAGAGTCCGCTGACTGCCTCTCGAGCCTTGCCCACATCCTCAAAGTCAGTGGTGCGCCCTTTGTTTGGTGCCATCTCCGAGAGGAAGTCCGGCGCAATGGCAATGTAGCCGCTTTCTGCGAGTCGGTCAGCAACAGATTGGACCCAGTCGGTCAGACCCATGATCTCATGGATGACCACAACAACCGAGGCCTTCTCCTTTTTCTCGGGGTAAACGACAAACGCTTTGAGGGTGCGGCTCCCATGCTTCAACTCCACCCATTCTTGGTGACGAGGCGAATCAGCCAGCCTCTTCTTCGCCCAGTCTTGGGTCTGACCAAGTGAAGCCAGCGCGACGATAAATGCAAAAACGATCAACCTCATGATCCAATCATACTAACTTTTCAAGTTGTCGGAGCGTCAAACCACTGAGGATAGACATGATTGCTTGGCTCTTGGTAGCAACCCTCCAGCAGCGCGACCCCTACCGTGTCGAAGTTGAGGACCCCATTTTGGCCCTCCAACGCGAGATCATTCTCGGTGTCTCACCCAAATCGTCCGAATCACTGGGTCTGTACCACTCCTTCACCATCGGTGCTGTGTCATCGCAGGGCCTGGACAACATTACCGCGACGTTTGGAGAGATCGAAGAAAGCGTTCGCGTGGGCAATACAACGTGGTCGGTCAAACCTTCGGTCTACGGAAGCAGCATCGGACATGTCATCGAAGTCGATGGCGTCCGAATGCAGAAGGCCAAGGTCAGATTGGGTCGAAATCAAGTCTTGGAAAGTGACACGCGCAATACCATGATGCGCCGGTTCTATGTCGATGAAAGCGGACATCTCCTCTTTGAGGAGGCGACTGCCGAGAATGGTCAGGGGTCGTATGCAATGAGTGCGACTTACGGCAAGGATTCTTTTGACCTGGTCATTCGCGATAAGAACGGGCGCCGCCAGTTGACGGTAAACCCGGGATGCGGGATTGAAGCCATCAACATGATGTTCAAACCCATGCTCAAGGGCCAGGATGTCCATCTGAAAGAGAAGGAGTTTTATTCGCTCAACCCCTACACGGGCACCCCAGAGAAGTACACCGCCAAGGTTTCGGGCAAGTTCAGCGGGAAGTTCTCCGGCGACCTTCACGAGGGTCGCTGCGTGGAAATCACAGGACCAAAGGGGACGTTGAAAGCGTTCATCAGTTACGAAGGGTTCCTCATGAAGGTTGAAGCCCCCAACCGTTACTACTTGAATATTGAATCTGCCCCTCCGGTTAAGCCCACTCTTCGACATCGAAGAGATGGTGGCTAGGCCTAAAGACCTAGAGCGTTCGTGCCCTCCGCGAAACCGCAATATAATACGAACTTGTATTAGTTCGTGCGGAGATTGATAATGCCTGAGGAAGATGGACAGATTACCGATGGGAGTGCCTTGGTTCAAATGGGAAGTATCGGCCCCATTCGGCAAGCCTATGATGAACAACAGCGTCGAAAGCAAGCATTTTTAGCTGAGACCGCTGAGCGAAGAGCTCACTTTGAAAGAAGGCTCGATGAACTGCATGCGGCTAGGCAAGATGCAATGGCCCAAGCAAGCAATTTCGCAGGCAACTTAGGGCTAATCTATAGGGCCGAAACAAATACCTTTTTTCGGGTTGTTATCGTTGACGATCAGCACAGGGTTGGCCCACGTCCGATCTTTCCCTCTCTGCCTGGTGCAAGCCAAGTTGACAGTGACCGTCCATCGAACGACGACACTTCGGAAACAAACGAGATCGTAGACGAAACTCAAACAAGCGAGTCCCACCTTAGCGAGGAAACACTGGTGACGGCTTCACAATCCGAGCCTCCCGAGCCTCCCAAGCCTCCTCAATTGCCTGAGCGGCCGTCAGCACCAATTCCGAAGGATCCAGACAAGAAGTGGGAGTTTGCAACTAACCTAAAGAGCGGCATCGCGTGGCTGGGCTCCATCTTTGTCGGTTGGTTTGTAGGGTTCGGATTGCTTAGCCTTACTGGGTTGCCTTACGAGCGCGAAGAGGATCGACTCAACCTGTACCTGTTCTCATTGATTGGCATTTCTACGGTCGGCGTCTTCAAACTCGTGTTCGATACGATGTGGTACTCGGTTGGTCGCAGGAACGTGTTGGGTTCGTCCGATTGGAGGACAACATTCCTACTTACATGCCTGTCCATTATCCTGATTGCCGTTGAGGCAGGGTTGGGTGGACAGGCACTCGTCACGTACTCAACGAAGTCAAGCTTTCAAGGAGAGGGATCATTGACCTTTGGCCTCGCATTCTTGCTAGCGACTGCGATTACTACTCCCACGGTTATTTACTCCGGACTTGTGGGCTACCAGAAAGGACAACGATCCATCACGCAGAGCGACATAGAAGCGAGATTACACGAGCTCAAAATGAGAGATTATGATGAAGCGCGTGCGGAGCAAACTTCACTATATGATAAGGAAAAGGCAATCTGGTTGGCTGCGAAAGAAAGGGAAGAAGAATTGATCCAACTGGTTCACGATACCGAGAAGGCAAGAATCTCCGACATTCATAGTGCGCACGCCGATGCGCTTGCGGCCTACAAAGAGGATGGAGTGAGGTCGGGCGAGGCTCATGAACTCGGGATCAGAGAGCGATCGGCGAGATTGGAAGAGTACGAGTCCTTCCGGAACCTTCCCGACTTTCAAGCTCTCTGTAAATGCATGGGTCTAGTTGATACAATCAATCTGAGAATTCGAGAGATAAAGCAGGAAATGACAAATGACAGTATTTCGAGGGGTCATGGGAAAAAGTCTGCTCTGTAGCCTCGTCGTCGCGTCGCTTGCCCTGGTGAATGGCTGCGCAACAACCGGGTCTGCGAAGGCACCTATGGGTTCTCCGAGCGACCTAAACAGTTCAGCTGAGTCAGTGGGTGGAGGAAGGAACGTTGAAGTAAGTGCTGAAGCGATTCAACTCGTCGCCGTTGATACTTCCTCATCAGCACTACCAAAGCACCGTCGGTTCTTCGAAGAGACGGTTCGCATCTTTCAGCGTGCCCCAAGCAAGAGGCCCGTCTACCTCTATCGTTTCGACTCCAAGCCAGCGGAGGTCTTTGCTGAACCACCTCCCGGCAACCGAGAAAGAGTTGCACAACTCCTGAACGAGGTTCTTGAGCATCGTTCAAATTTTGATGGGACCAATCTTACGGCACTTCTCGTGCTGATAAACAAACAAGTGGCCGCTCTTGACGGTCCAGTTCAAGTAACGATCATGACCGATTGCGGGGTCGAGAAAATGAGCAATCGGGACGATGACCAGGCGAAGAGGATCACGGCTAAGTGGGCTGAAGGCAGTCAAGTTCAAAAACTGACTTTGCTCGGAGTTGCTGACGGGCACAGGGAGAAACTCCGAGAACTCATTCAACTACCTCAAGGTAAGCGTTTTGAAATCCTTAGGTGATCAGCCTCCTTTCAGGGCGGTCCCATCAACTCTCGCTAAGAAACAGATTCGGAGTCTCACCTGGGTTCATTGGCACACCATGGGGGATCATCGAAGGCGGGTAAGCCTTGGCGAGTTTGCGGATGTCCACCGAGAATGGCATGGTTCCTTCCTCTGGCTGGTAACCCATGTGCATCGTATCCACCCTTACCCTCTTAACCAGAGCCTGAAAATCAAGATCACCCGAGACGTAGTCTTTGGCAATGTGGGTTAGCAACTCGGTAAAGAGTTGCCTCCGGTAGGTGAAGTCCACAACAACATCCGCATTATGTTTCGTCGGAGCGACAAAGACGTCGTAAGCGGGACGAACAAACCTTTGGTATCGGTCAACGATTTGGGCAATGTTCGCGCTACGCTCCTTGGAATCTCGGAGAATTCGGCCTAGAAGCCTCTGATCGGGGGCAACATCCAAGTAGCAAGTGAGGTCAAGCAGATGGTGAATCGGGTCAGCCAGCACGAAGAGTCCCTCAACAATCACCACTGGGTGCGCACGGACTAAGAGAGGCTCCTGCCGACGACAACGATTCGCAAAATCATAGTCTGGTGCCAAGATATCCGACCCAGATTTCAACGAGCGAAGGTCGTTGATCAGGTGCTCAAAATCGATGTGCCCGGGATGGTCAAAGTTGGTGTGTTCTGGCCTCGAACCTTCGGCAAGGTTCTGAAAATACTGGTCCATGCTGAGAACCGACACAAGATGTTCGCCTGCTCCCTTTTGAACGGCCCGGGTGAGAAACGTCTTTCCACTGCCGGAGCCGCCCGCAATCCCAATCAACATGGTTGGCTTTTTGCTCATCTAGAACTGATCCGTCAGAAACATCTCGGGGACACGGTCGGTGCCCAAGGCCATCAAGTGCATGTCGTGCTCATGAGACTGTAAAGGCAAGCCCAGGGACTCAGCCATAGACTTCAGACCGAAAAACTCCTCACTGCTTGATACAGGCCAGTTACCCTCTCCAGGAATGACTTCGCGAATCATCCCGGGCTCACGACAGATGTAGCCCGATCCAAAGCGATCACAAAGGCGCAAATGCCACTTCCAGTAGGACCATCGCTGAAGGTCACGTCGCAACCGGTTGTCACCCAACTCACTCCATGCTGAATAGATGGTCTGGACCTCTTCAAAGTCGAGAGGTTGGTCAAGGACCTCAGATTCCGGCCTGAAAGGACCGCGAATCACCGAGTCGATCACTTTGAAGCCGACTTCCTCATAAACATCAGTTCGTTTGGCGAAAAGAAAGGCGGGAGTTCCATCATCGAGAGCGGCATTGATCAGTTGCTTGCCTAATCCTTGGCCCCTGTCTTGGAGCAACGTACCCACTCCGGCGATTCCTGATGCCATCCCCCATCCAAATCGTAGCGGAACTGTCGTGAGGACGGAGACGATCTTCCCGCTCCGAAACAAGGCCCACTTTCGCTTCAGATCATAAAACGGCTCTGAAAAGAAAACCGGGCGCGCTCTGGCAAAGTCAAGTTCGAAGACCTCGCACAGAACCTGGAGGAACTCATCAGCCTCTTCCAAAAGGATCGGTCGGGCTTCGATCATGGTGTCGGTGTTTCAATCGCTCCCACTTTGATTCGAACAGTCACATTTCGACTTCCCTTCAGGGAGAGGCCACTCGGCACTCGCAATGGCACCGTTACCGTTTTGTCCGCGCTCAACTCGCTCAACGGGATAGGGTCAGTTTCGAGCGTCGCAATCGTCGTTAAACGTTTGTAGTCTCCCGAGACCTCAACTTGATTCGGTGTGATCGTATAGGACAAGACTCTGAAGCCAAAGGCAGGCTGACCCTGCCAGTTGGGAGTGACAAGAAGATTGTGCCGTGGAACAATTGGGGCCAGGGTTGGCCTCACGGTCACCTCATTGGGCTCTGCAGTTACGAATGGCACAATCTTGTTGTTCTTATCCAGAAGTTCAACCGGCGCAACGAGTTGATCGCCGGGCTTGATCGCCTTCGTTCCCAGGACCAAGGCTCGCGCCGTGGCGACGTCATCAATTCGGCTCTGTGGGCCCTCAATCTTCACCATCTCCGGCATGACCGTAGGTTCACCCAGGGCAAAGCCGCTTGGGGCAAGGGAGTCGTCCTGGACGACTTCGACACGTCGAACCCCGTGCGCCAAAGGTTCCAAGTTGACGAAGACCGTTGGCGGGCGTTCCCAGTCGACCTTGGCTTCGGTGGGATAGTTCACGCGAACCGGATATTCCTTCAGTCCCGGCTCCGCATCCAGCAAATCAATGTAGGCGCTGTACTCTTTGCCCTTCAGTTTCTTGAGTTCCTCGGGTGTGCCCGACGCGAGCACTTTGACCTGGGTTGACGACGTGCTGGTGACGATGAACTTGGAGCGATCCAGGTTCACAAAACGTACGTCGAACGCCACGGTTTGCTGCGCGACTTGCGGCTTACTCAACTGAACATAGAGCCAGATTCCGAGCGAGATAAGGAGCGAGACGATTTTGAGTAGCAAGTTCTTTCTAAGCGACGTCAGCACTGGGTTCCTCCTTCTTTCGGTTCTTCCCGTTGCTTTCCGGCCTGAGGTTGGCGGTTAGCAGTTCGCGAAGGTCGGACGGACTCTCAATGATCGTGAGGTGTCCATCTCTCGCCAGTCCGATCGAACCCCGTTCCTCACTGACGACGACGGCCAAACAGTCCATCTCTTCAGTAATGCCAAGTGCGGCCCGATGACGCATGTGGAGCATCGCGTCAACCCTGGGGTTATCCGACAACGGAAGCCGGCAGGCAGCGGCAACAAGCACGTCGCCACGAATCACCACCGCGCCATCGTGGAGCGGGTTACCTTCGTAGAAAATCGATTCAAGCAAGGGCGCAGAAACTTCGGCATCAATGTGGATACCGTTCGAAACAATCGAGTCCAAGGGCGGCCCCAGTTCGATCACGATGAGCGCACCAATACGCTGGCCCCGGAAGTAACTGACCGCCTTGACAATCTCCTCGATGGTCCCGGGCTCGATGGACCGTTCACCCGCGATTTGAGTCCAAATGCGCAGTTTGCCGAAGCCCTCAAGGGTCTGCCTCAGTTCCGGCAACAGAAGAATCACAAGGGCGACAGGGGCAAGAAGGGTGGCCTTGTCGAGGACCCAGTGAAGCGATTCCATTCCAAACGCCGAACTGGCCACTAGAGCGACGATGAAGATCAAAATTCCGCCCATGATTCTCCACGCGCGGGATCCTCGAATCAGCGAAAGCAGCCTGTAGATCACGTAGGCAACCAACAGAATATCAAGGACGTTGATCAGGTTCTTGAAACTCAACGTCCAGAGGCTATTGAGGTGCCTTAGGATCTCTTCCAATCGATTGGGGTCATTTTAGCCTAAGACGCCTGCCATAATCTGGATTTTGGGACCGCCACTGCAGCGTTGCCGAGGCGATTGGGAAACAACGCCATGTCAGAACCTTCAAAACGCAGTCTCGACGCCGTCCGACAGGACATCGACGGGATCGACTCAACACTCGTTCAGTTGCTCAGCAAACGAGTCGAACTCGCCCAAGAAATTGGCCTGATCAAAGGACTCGATGGAAAGCCGTTCTTCACGCCAGAGCGAGAGCGAGCGATCTATGAGAAGTTAGCCTCGATCAACCCTGGCCCTCTTCAAACCCGCCAACTGATCGGAATCTTCCGAGAAATCATCAGTGCGGCCCGCGCCGCCGAGAAACCTCTCCGCGCGGCTTTTTGGGGCCCGATGGGAACGTTTAGCCACTTGGCCACGGTGCAAGCCTTCGGCTCAAGTACCGATCTTCAGGCACGTGAATCCATCTCGGACGTGTTTCTCAGCGTCGATCATGGCGAAGCGGACTACGGGGTCGTTCCTGTCGAAAACGCGATCGCTGGCGTCGTCCCCGAGACACTCGATATGTTCCCCCAAACCAACGTAAAAATCTGCGCGGAACTCTACTTGCCCATTGAGCATCATCTCGTCAGCACTGCCCCCACCCTCGCTGAGGTTAAACGCGTCTATGCCGGCCCACAACCGTTTGGTCAGTGTCGAAAATGGTTGCGAGCCAACATTCCCCAGGCCGAGATCGTTGACGTGATGCCCACTGCCCGCGCCGCAGAGATGGCGCTGCAAGACAAAGAAGGTGCCGCAATCGCCAATCGTCTGGGAGCGGAGACCGTAGGCATTTCGATCTTGGCCGAGCACATTCAAGATCAGCCGAACAATCGAACGCGGTTCTTGGTTGTCGGATTCAACGAACCCGCGAAAACGGGGCGCGATAAGACCAGTTTGATGTTCAACCTACGAAACCGGCCCGGTGAACTCTATCATGCCTTGGGAGCGTTGTTCGAACAAGGAGTTAACTTGATGATGATTGAGTCCCGACCGGCCCAAAGAGCATCCTTTGAGTACATGTTCTTCTGCGATTGTGTCGGGCACCGTGGTGACGAGAATGTCGGCCGGGCGATTGAAGCACTCAAGGACTTGACCCTCGAAGCGACTGTCTTGGGCAGTTATCCGAGCGCAGATTCCGTTTGACGGGCCTGTCCGTAGGCAGCCAACCCAACGGCGATCAGAATCAAGGTGCCACCATACAAGAAGTTCATGCTCGGCCTTTCGCCAAAGAGAGGCCAAGCGTACAAGGAAGCCAGCACCGGCTCCATGAGCAAGATGAGGGCCACAGCGCTCGCTGAAACCCTGCCAAGAGCATTGGCGACGAGGGTATGTCCAATGATCTGCGAGAATACGCACATGGCGAGGACGGCTCCGACGCGCAGCGGTTCCCAGGAGGGCTCGGGTCTCTGCACCAAGGCGGGAATCAGTAACACGAGCGTTGCCCAGAGGTAGGTGCGCTGGGCGTATTGAGTTACAGAGAGGGTCTTCCTCGCCTCCCTTCCCGCCACGATAAACACCGCCAAGAGCATCCCTCCAGCCAATGCCAAGAGGTCACCAGATAGCGTGCTCCCCGCACCGCTGTCACCAAAGGACACGACGACAAAGCCCAGCGTACTCAGCACAATGGGAAGCAGTACCCGGCGAACGTCGGAGATGTTCTTCAAACCCAAGTCAATGAGGAGCACCCATACGGGCGTGCTGTTCACCAAGAGTGCGGAGTTGCGGACTGAAGTCAGTCCAACCGAGGCAATCCATGCCCATAGATGCAGGGCCAAGGCAACCCCGGCGACGATCGTGACCCACCTTGGAGCCTGTCCGACAACTGACCTCCGAACGGAGTTCAAGCCGAAATAGAAAACCGTGGCGACGAGGCAACGGGCAAGGGCTGCAAGTACCGGGGGCCACGCTCCAACTCGAACGAACATGGAGCCGCACGAAATGCACAGGATCGCGACGAAGAGAAGGACCAACGCTTTTCGCTTCTCGTGCACTGGGTGAGGTCTTACCCTACCAAGGTAAAACCACGCTATGAGGCGGCGGAATGCGGAAGGTTGGTTCTTCCTCGCACCGGCATTCATCCACCTCTGTGTGTTCGCACTGATTCCTATTGGGTTCGCGCTCTACCTAAGTTTCTTCAAAGTGAATCTGATTCGCGGCGAACAATCCTTTGTCGGACTCCAGAACTACTCCTTGGCGTTCGCTGAGGAGTCATTTCTCAACGCCCTTTGGAACTCCGCAAAGTTCGCGTTGATGAGTGTGCCATTCGGATTGGCCATCGCGCTGGCCGTCGCGATCTTGGTAAACCAAAAACTGAAGGGAATCACGATCTTTCGAACCATCTACTACATACCGGCGATCTCGTCCGGGGTAGCCATCGCAATGCTCTGGATATATGTGTTTCTTCCCGAAAGTGGGATGATCAACACGTTCCTGAAGTCCTTGGGATTCAGTGGCTCAACCGACTTTCTGAACAATGTGACTTGGGCGATGCCCGCTCTGGTGTTCATGTCCGCTTGGACTGGGCTCGGCCCGCGGATGGTCCTGTTTTTGGCGGGGCTGGTTGGAATTCCGCCTTCCCTTTATGAAGCCGCAGACTTGGATGGGTGCTCAAAGTGGCACGCATTTTGGCGGATTACGCTGCCGATGCTGGCCCCGACAACGTTCTTCGTCGGCGTCACCTCAACCATCTCCGCTTTTCAGGTGTTCACTCCCGTGTACTTGATGACCAAGGGTGGCCCCGATTCGAGCACCGACGTGGTTGGTTATCACATCTACACCGAGGCTTGGGTGAACTTCAACACCGGGATCGCAGCGGCGAAGTCGTTCGTCCTTTTGGTCGCTATAGCCCTCGTCGCCGCGTTCCAGTTCCGACTGATGCGCTCAGGCCGTGAGGGATATGCGGGATGAGGAAGCACGGTATGAACTGCGAAATTCCCTGGCTCTCAACACTCCAGCCGTCAGGAACGTCATAAAACTATGCATTGCCCCCGTTGCGGAAACTCAGCAGTCCCCGGTGCAGCCTTTTGTATGCACTGCGGACAGCCGTTGCCCCAACCAACGCAAGCGATTCCTGTTCAAGCGGCAGCGCCGGCCCCCGCGCCAGCATTTCCAGTTCAACAGAAGTCTAACGCCGCCATGTGGGGAATCATTGTAGGAGTCTTGGCGCTCCTTGGCACGGTAGCCGGACTGATGGCCTCTGGAGTCCTGAAAGTCGGAGCGACGAAAAGCGATCCCGGCCTGCGCGCCCAAGGAAGTGCACCTCCACCCCTGTTGACGGCGCAGGGCAGCAACCCTGACCCAGGCGTCAGAGCCTACGGCGAACGCATCGTCATGCCAGATGACGTCCGCAAGTGGTTGGAACATCTGGAAGAGACCGAACGCCGACGAGTGGAGACTGCGAAAGACCAGATCATGGAGTTGATCGTGCTCAAGTCTAGCCTTGGCCCAGGTGGAGTTGCTGCAGCGATCAAGGGAATTCTCGGTGATGGTGAAGAGGAGATCCCGCCGACCCGTGATGTTCAGCAGGCGAGCGAAGATCTGCAGAAGCCTTGGAGGGAACTGCAGGAGTTCTTCAACTCGGTGCAACCTCCCGAAGAGTGCGTTCCAATTCGGAACAAGTACGACATTCCACTTCGAGAAACCGGAGCGCAAATCCGCGACATCGAAGCGATTCTTTCAAGCGCCGGTGCGGGAGGCGACCCTAAAGAACTCATCACGAAGTTGAACCAGATCTTTGAGGGTCACAAGGCGGTGGTAGATAAACCGGCTTCCGAAACGGACGCGATGGTTCAGCAGATTTGCACCAAATACGACACGAGAAAGTGGTTTTCGATTCAGGGCAACGTAGGCGGCGGAAACATGATGAGTGCAGGTGGCTTTTGAGTGGACCTGATTGAGATTGCCAATCAGCAACTCCTAGAGTTGTCACGGCTATTTCCGCTCGGCTACGAGCCAAAGTTGATCTGGAAGCCGCTCCGGGTCACTGCTGGCCAGGCCCTGTACCTTCAAGGCACGATTGCCCTGAGTTCGAAAGTGATTGTCACTGAGGAACAACTGCGCGACACGTTGGTGCATGAATACGCTCACCTCTTAGCAGTGTCAAGGCACGGTCGAAAGGCCGCCAACCATGGCGAGCACTGGCAACAGGCGATGCGCGACCTCGGCGCAGAGCCAAAACGGACCCACGGTTACGCGGTCTCGCGAAACCAACGACATCAAGAAGTGGTCTACCGGTGCAAGGGTTGTGGTGCCGAGATCGTCACGAAGCGCTTGTTGAACAGAAAGCGCCGCTACTTGCACCGCGACTGCGGAGCCTTTATCACCTACTCTCATCATCGGGAAAAGGAGTGAGGCAATAATGTCTGCAAAAGCTGCGGTGACTCGTCGTACACTGAAGTATGAGCCCGTCTTTCGTATGCATCCTATCTAATCGGCATCGAAACACAATAGTTGAGGTGACCAAGTTCATTGACGTGCTCCTGCTAGCGTGTGACGAGTCAACAGATCCCCTCGAAGCTAACAGGATTGTTTACGCAGAGTCGTTCCCAACTGCGCTCCATGCTCATGATCGAGCCAAGGAACTCCAAAGGATGAGTCAGCGACGCCGTCGCAAGTTGGTCCTGAAGTTAAACCCATCCTGGAGCGACGTATTCCCTCAGCCAGTCTTCACTGGCGTCAACCTCTCTGAAGGCTTTGGAGATTTTGACTTTGGTGCTGGTGGTGTGACCGCAAACCTTAGTCCACCGCCGATCAGCCGCGGGCCAGGTCAGGCTAATGTGTGGCCCGATCTAGAGTCCGACTCGCTTGAGACAGGTCGCGCACTTTGTTCATCACTCTGAGATGGGTGTCGCGTACGATCTTTCGCGTCCAAAGTTGCCAATAGAGCTTGGGACCAAAGCGACATGAATAGGTGCTTCGGCCCGTTAGAATTGTTGAACCGGATGCCGTCTGTTCAAGTTCAAACTCGCCAAAGTGACAAGTAAAGTAACCGACGAGATGATCCGTGTCCACGTGGCCAAATGGGTTCATCTCCTTCATAGACTCTGGGGTTGCGTGGACCTCAAATCGTAGGTGACGCGGTGGCTCCCATACGGTAATGGTTTCCGGCATGGTGCCCGTGCTCAACACGCAATCTCTACGAGCGCCCACTCCCTCGCCAAAAGTCCGGACTTCAATCGTGTGAGCAACCCCTCTGGCGAACAGGAACTCCTTGGGCTTCTCGGGAATATCCAGATTGGATAGGTAAGGCCAGATCTCATTTGGGCTACTTGAGATCAAGATGCTAGTCTCAATCGTGTCGTACCATGGTTCTTGCGAAGAACGCGTTTCGACCGCGAGCGCGATTGGGAATACAGCGAGCAGGGAGAGTTGCGCCGGCTTTGGATCTGAGTAAGTCTCGATGACCCAACGACACAGGGCTGTACCAGCAGCAGTTGCAAGCCCATACACTGGCGCAGCCATGATGAGGCAGATTACGCCCTCAATCAAGAAGACGAGCATGCCAAGGCCAGCGAGTACCAGCGCAATCCATTGGACCGTCCAGGCTTGTTGGAAGGTGAACATTTTGGAGCGGCACAGTGCCCAGGTTCCCGCAAATGATGCGGTCAGTGGACTGAAATAGAACAAAGCCCACCCCCACGATTCGGCGTAAGTAGCGGCAAAGAAGCCAGCAAAGTAGATGGCAGCAGTAACGACAAGGGCCAGGACTATGTCAAACCAGCCGGGCTTAGGTTGTTCTTCCATTGCAAACCTTCAGTTATTTCATAATACTCTGAAAGTTGAAAAATGTGAAGACTTTGTCGACTTTTTCTGGTGAACGTAACCAGGCCGAGGAGTTTCTAGGCTCTGTTGGGGAAGAACCAAAGACTGTTGTCGGTTGGATTGACAACCAATCGCCCATTCTTGAAGAAGGCGTTCACGGCTCCAGGGGCTTGAGCAGGCACTCCGGCAAACTGCAAGGAAGTCGACAACTCGGGTTGCAAGATTGTCTGTCCCTCAAGAAGCGCTTTGATCATGTAAGGATCGGCATGCCGAACGGGGATTCGAATCGGTCGCCCTGACTCCTGGGCGAAGGCTGACGATCCGATGGCAATAGCCAGGGTGAGCGCGGCGAGTTTCATATTCGTTGGACGCGGTATCGCGTTAACCGTTACTGGAGGCGAACTTCGACTTCAAAGTCGGTGATTTCAAGGTCGGGGTCCGGAGCGTCGTTGCTAGGCTCCAAATCCCCAAATCGCGTGTTGTCATACACACCGCTTGTTCGCAAAGGAATCGTGATGTATTCGTTGATCTCCGAAGGAAGTCGGCCATCGCCAAGGGCGTCCCAATTCTTGGTGCCTCCGGTACCCGACGGAACTCGGTCCATGGTGAGGAAGTTCACCTGAACGGACTGGATCAACTCAGGATTGACCGGCGCAATTTGGTCAAGATTGAGCTCAAACTTCAAGACCTTTCCCCCAGGCGTAACATCCACGTAGTTGATCGGGACCCCGAGTTGGAAAAAGTCAATCAGGTTAGTATCGCGAAACTGGTAGAGGATGTAACGCGGCGATTGAGCCGGGTCCCAACGCACAAAGTGGGTGCAGTTTCCTGCTACGAATCCGTTTCCCCAAGGCGGTGCGATGACCGGGATAGGGCCCTGAGTGGTTGGGTTGAGTTCTTGCGAGGGTCGGAGGGCAATGACGTAAACGTAGTTGGATTTGATCTCCCCCTGAACGGTCAAAGTGAAGATCAGGCGCTTTGAAGTTCCGCCCGTGCCCACGTCGGGGAGTTTTGCGCATCCAGAGACAACCGCTATGGCAACAAGAAGCAACCACTTCATATCAAGCCGTCGCTCGCAAACACGATGCGGTGGCAAGACTCACAGGTCACCACGCGACCATCTTTGGCGGCCTCAACGATCTTCTCAGGCATCTTCGTTCCACAAGCGGAACACGAACCTTTGACGTATTCGCACATTCCCACCCCGTCAAGTTTGTTTCGAATCGCATCGTAGCGGGCGAGCATGTCCTTCGGAATGGGTGCCGCGGCTGCGGGGCGTGCGGCATTCGCGGACTTGAAGTCAGCCTCCAACTTCGTCTTCAACTCCATCGCCTTCTTCTGGTGTTCCGCGAGTTCACGCTTCTTCACGGCGATCGCCTTGTCGTAAGGCTCAATCTTCTTCTTCTCAGCAGGCACGAGATCAAGCAACTCAAAGGTGCGCTCGTCAAGATCACCCCGTCGCTTCTTCAGCATCTCGATCTCCTTTTGCATCGCCTCAACTTCCCGAGGATTGACGATCGAACCGCCATAGAGTTGCTTGTCGAAGCCGTTGATCTTGTCCTGAAGCGCCTTGGCTTGAAGTTCGAGGTCTTGCTGCTCGGCATGGAGCGCGTGCCAAGACTCCTCGATGACCGACTTTTGGTTTTCAAGAGCCTTGATCTCCGCCATGATCTGCCGTCCTGGATCTAAGGCTGCGGCGGTCTTGCGAATCTCAACAATCTGCGAATCAATCAGGTGAAGTCTGTAAAGGTTTCGCAGATCGGTAAACGCCATAACCCCATTATGGCGTTGGATGGCTCTTTCGCGTGAGAAGGAAAAGCGAAACAAGCAGACCAGTCAGACCGAGGATGAGCAAAACCCAAGGCGACTTGACGAACGCCGCAGATACCGCCAAGGAAAGCCAGAGCACCGTGACCGCAATAAACTTGGCACGGGGGCTGATGACGCGATGCTGGTCCCAATCCTGAAGGGCTTTGCCACAAACCGGGTTGGATCGAAGCCAGTTCTCAAGTTCAGGGCTGCTCTTCTTGGCGGCCCAAAGGGCGACAATGAAAAAGATCGTAGATGGCATGACCGGAGTCACGACTCCGACATAACCCAGCCCGATGCAGATCAGACAGAGGGCGAAGTAGCCGTAGCGAAAGGCATTCGCATCTGGACGATCCACCACATTCACTATCACCATTGTAAAAGGGTTGCCTTCGAAACTGTTTGCCAACGATGACGAAGTCTTGAGGAAAATGGGGGAGTTGCGTTCTACAACTATTTTCCAGCAGCAAAATCCCCGATCTGTGTTACGATGTAATCATGCGATTGCGAAATGGCAATCCAGCCGTGACCAGCCGAGCTCGTTCGGCTGCTCTTGAGCGTGGGGGGGGGGGATGGTGGATAACCAGCGTCTCCTCGATCAACCGTGTCGCTCGCTGACCCTTTTAAAGGAGGATTCTCAATGCGTTTCTTTGCTGCTTTATCATGCCTGGCGGTTTCAGCCATGAGCCAGGCGCTGCTTCTTGATAACTTCACGGTTCCGTATTCCAGGACCATTAACTCTGGGTCTTGGGTTGACTTTCAGACCGATCCGACGTTGTACACGGGAGAGAGAGATGTCGAGTTGCACTGGCTACGCAACAGCACTGGTCCGATTGCACTCGAGGTTGGGCAGGGGCAACTCAGTTTATCTTTATCCGCCGGGGTCACCGCGGGCGTGTTTCTTGAATACGACGGAATCGGCGATGAAGTCAACAACATTGGTGAGAATCGGCTCCTGATCCATCGACCTAACACAGGTAATGCATTTCCAGATGGGACGCGAATCGTGCGATTTCATGTGCTTTCTGTCACTTCAGCCTCTTCGACATTGGGCGTGGTCCTGTACAAGAATGGTGTCGCTGAGTTCATAAACAGTAGAAATCCCGTTGTGGGCGGTTCGCAGGTTGTTGATGTCCCTTTCTCCCCGGGGGCCTTTGCGCAGTGCGATGCGATCAAACTGACAGTTTCTGGCACTGGAACTCAGATCGTCCTCAGCCACGTTGAGTTAGTTCCTGAGCCCGCTACGTTACTAGCGCTTGGTGCGGGGGCCGCGCTGCTTTTGCGATCGAAGAGGAGTCAACCGAATGCATAATGCCACGTACCACCGTGAAATTCTGCATGGGCGTCCTCCATCTTCCGTAGCGATTGGCCCGCAGTCGATTCGGCTCTACGAAGAGTACACGACTCTCACCTGCCACATGGTCTACTTCCTTGCTCCAACGGAAGTAGTTGGATATCATATGACAGCTGATTACGGCAGCGGCGATCCAGAAGCGCAACTTCCCTTGGATGCTGCCCACGGTCGGTTCTGGCTAATGACTTCAAATACGGATAACTTCTTACCGTACCGGTATGTGCCGAACTCTGATACAGCTCGAAACCAGATCAATAGTGGCACGGGGCTCCCAGATTTTCAAGTGCGGCTGGACTGGGTGTCCAATCACTGGACCGCTCCCGAAACCTTCATACCTAACTTGGACTATGCATTCGACGTGATGCTCGTCAATCCTGCTCGGATTGACGTACCTGGGCTCTATTGGATAGCGTTCCTATATCAGAGTTATGGTGGAGGCGAGCTGCACTCATCCATTGTTACTGGCGCACAAAATGGCATGAAGGACCTTCATTACACCGGCTCCACGCCAACAAATACTCAAGGCGTGCTTTACGATCACTGGTCCTCTCAGCCGGACAAGTTGCCAGAGAGACTCAACTACACCAACGTCGAAGCCTTCAACTCGGAGTTCTATCCAAACATCACGATATCTCTGATCACCCAACAACTCACGCCTCAGGTGCCTTATGGGGGCTGAGAGCATGGGAGAAAGAGTTTCTTTCCGCCACTTCGCCAATGTGTGTTACTATGTAATCATGCGATTGCGAAATGGCAATCCAGCCGTGACCAGCCGAGCTCGTTCGGCTGCTCTTGAGCGTGGGGGGGGGGGATGGTGGATAACCAGCGTCTCCTCGATCAACCGTGTCGCTCGCTGACCCTTTTAAAGGAGGATTCTCAATGCGTTTCTTTGCTGCTTTATCATGCCTGGCGGTTTCAGCCATGAGCCAGGCGCTGCTTCTTGATAACTTCACGGTTCCGTATTCCAGGACCATTAACTCTGGGTCTTGGGTTGACTTTCAGACCGATCCTACGCTCTATACGGGGGAAAGGGATGTGGAACTCACCTGGCTCCGCAACAGTACTGGTCATATTGCCCTAGAGATCGGACAAGGACAACTCAGCCTGTCAATTGCAGCAGGTGTTTCGGCAGGCGTGTTGCTTGAGTACGACGGCGTTGGCGACGAGGTAAATAACACAGGTGATAATCGACACCTGGTTCATCGGTCAAATGCTGGAAACGCATTTCCTGAAGGAACGCGTTTCGTCCGCTTTCACGTATTGTCAGTGAGCGCTCCTGGCACGCTAGGTGCACGTTTGTACCAGAATGGCACCAACTTGTTTAGTAACAGCCGTAATCCAGCGGTCGGTGGGTCCCAGATTGTCGATGTTCCTTTTTCTCTGGGTGCCTTTGCGCAATGTGACGCCCTCGAACTTTACGTGTCAGGTACTGGAACACAGATAGTGCTTAGCCACGTTGAGTTAGTTCCTGAACCTTCCACCTTACTAGCACTCAGTGCGAGCGCCACACTACTTTTGCGTCGCAAGCCCAAGGGGACCTGAGCAAAATGCCTAATGAGACTTACCACCGCGAAATTCTGCATGGGCGTCCCCCGTCGTCCGTAGCGATAGGTCCGCAGTCGATACGGCTTGACGAGATGGACACGACCTTGACGTGTCACATGGTTTACATCCTCGCCCCTACTGAGGTGGTCGGTTACCACATGACCGCAGAGTATGGTAACGCGGATCCAGAAGTCCAACTTCCCGCCGGCGTTTCAAACTGTCGCCTCTGGCTAATGAGTTCAAATACCGACAACTTCTTACCGTATCGCTACATGCCAAACTCCGACACTGCACGTAACGAGATAAACGGAGGAACTGGCTTACCTGATTACGCAGCACGGCTAGATTGGGCCTCAAATCACTGGTCAGCCCCAGACCTTTTTGTTCCGAACACGGACTATGCCTTTGATGTATTGCTTGTGAACCCAGTTCGAGTTGACACGCCTGGCCTGTATTGGGTTGCTTTTCTCTATGAGAGCACCGGCGGAGGCGAACTACACTCGTCCATCGTAACTGGAGCCCAACGCGGCATGAAAGACCTCCACTACACTGGTTCAACGCCAACGAACGCTCAAGGAGTGCTCTACAACTATTGGCCGAGTCAGCCCGACAAGTTACCGGAAAGACTGAACAAGGACAATGTCGAAGTCTTCAGTTCGGAGTTCTATCCCAACATCACGATATCTCTGATCACCCAACAACTCACGCCTCAGGTGCCCTATGGCGGCTGAGCGGTGGTGTCGAATGTCCAGCGCCTCAACAGCCAACGTGGATCGTTGGGCGACCGAGGTGGCGTGGATCAATAGTCGGGGATTTGTCGGCGTGCGGGTTAACATTGCTTTGGCTGACGCCGACTCTTCAGGCCTCGCTTACAACGCGGCTAGTCCCAACTACTCGAATCCCGAGACCGTGCTTGACCTCATCATCGGGGCTGGTCTTAAGTGCCAACTCGGGATTGGTGGGGACGGCCCGCCCGTGAACTCCTCATGGTACAGCGGGGTTGGTGGTTACGGTTCGGCGTGGCCCTACCCGAAGCGTCCGCCCGCTGGAGCAACGGGCATTCCAGTGATTGAGAAGACCGCCGAAATCAAATCGGCTTGCATCGCCCTTATGTTCGACAAGTATCGCGACGCTGGCTACAACCCCTTTGATTATTGCTTTGTGGAGTTGGGAAACGAGCCAGCCCGCGGAGGGGCTGGCGCTCCCGATGAAATGAGTGGCTTTTGGCCCGGGTCTTACACGACGTTCAAGATCGGTACCTGGGATTCGCCAGGAACTTATGATCCACCTGGTGCTTCGACGCCCTACATGACGTTCTGCGAGTATTTCAACTTGGAAATGCCTTTGATTGACTTCAAGGGTCTCCGTCTGATCGCACCGACATTTGCCTGCATACCCGACGGCCAGGACCTGAACGGACTCACTCAAGAACTCGCCACTTGTCTGAGCAACTCTACGGACTGGTTACCGATTTTCAAGGCAACGTTTAAGCCAATGTGGGGCGTCAACCTTTACTACTCGCTCTATGAAGCCGAGGTCGCGCTCGGTGCTTCCCTTTATGCCCATCGAGCGGTCTATGGCCGCGATTTGCGGGTTGAGCGGACAGAGGATGCTAACTCGGCGGTTTACCGCTTACAGCAGATCCGTGATTGGATTGATCCCGACGCTGTGGAAGCGATCCGTATCTGCGAGACTGGCGTACAGCCGAACTTTCTGCGCATGTCTACCGACATGGACAATCGTCTGCGCAAACTTAACTATTTCGAACTGGGTAGAGCGCGACTCGAACTCCTTGACCTCCTTGTCGAGCAAGACGTTGACGGAGTCATCCTCTTTACCGCCACTGACGACGAGCCATCCTCTGACCCAGACAAGCAGTTTGGGGTGTTTAATGACGACCTTGGCACCGTCGCCGCCGAGCAAACCTACAGCGCCGAGATTCCCTTCGGAATGCGAGTTGGAGAGTCGGTACTGGAGCCGTTCGCGGGAACTGACTACCAACTGGCCGCTGCAGAAGTGCTTCCGCCAAAGTTAAGTTAGAAGATGCTCTATCTCTTTTGACCTTAGCGTCTTCGCGTGTCCATCACTCTAAGTTCCGAATTTAGTCCGGGCTAGACGATGACCTCTCAAAAACTATGTTGACAAATTTGCTCCCCGGTGGCAATTAAGTGGAGGAGATCCAAAATCGGGTGCTTTCCGTGGTTCCTCCATTAAAAAAACGGTGTGATGATGACACGCTTGGTTCAATAGAACCAGAAATACTGGACAATTTTGAACCTGAAAACTGGTCTCATTTTCACAACAGCGTTGCGTGAAAGCGGTGCTCTTGCCCTGAGGCATCTGCGCGAAGGCCTCGCCCCGAGAAATTACAAGTGGCAGGTATAACGAAGGTTGATGGCTGAGGCGACGCGCAAAGTGCCCTGGTGGGTTAAGGCGCTCGTCCTATTTCATGCCTTTATGACCCTGAGTTGGTCGCTGCCTGGTCCAGCAAAAGCAGTTTCTCAAGGGGTGGCAAACCCGAGGGGGGAGGAAGTGATCCTCTACGCGAACGAGAAGTTCAAATCCTCGTTTGTCAGCAGTTACCTCACGTGGACTGGCTTCTGGCAGAGTTGGGACATGTTTGCCCCAAATCCTTCGAGCGTGGACATCTGGTGTCACGCTGAGTTGGAGTTTGCCGATGGTACCGATGGGGTGTTCAACTACCCAAGGATTTACGACTTGCCGATTCCGGTGAAGTACGTCAAGGAACGGTATCGCAAGTTCTACGAACGGGTCAACCAAGACGACAACGCTTACATCTGGCCCTACTTCGCTCAGCGGATCGCCCTTCTGAGCACGAAGGAGATTGGCAATCCGGTCGTGAAGGTTCGGTTGATCCGGCACTTTCGGTACACCCCACCGCTGGGTCAGCCGGTTCCAAAGGACTACCAGACCTACATGTACTACGAGCATGAGGTCGACCTGGCGAAACTGGCGAAGGAGTTCCGCAAGTGATGCGCTCACTGCTGAAGTCTCTGGATCGGTGGTGGTTTGGTTCCGACGCGCCGCACGCGATCGCGTTGTTCCGCATCGTTATTGGCAGTCTGGCATTGCTCAACCTCCTGATGATTGGGCTGGATTTTCAGGACTGGTTCTCGGAGATTGGATTCGTGCCCAGCGCGCTGGGGTACGAGTATCTCCAGTCGCATAGCCGGTTCACGTTGCTACCGTTTGGCAACTCGACGATCACCGCCATCTTCTACGTAGCCGTCATCCTGGCAGCAGTTGGAACGGTGCTTGGT
The DNA here is from genome assembly GCA_937862825.1 of uncultured Armatimonadota bacterium. GTDB lineage: Bacteria > Armatimonadota > Fimbriimonadia > Fimbriimonadales > Fimbriimonadaceae > CALMEF01. Next base: position 11,192 of record CALMEF010000295.1, on the reverse strand, counting down.
TACAAGACGAGAGTCTGCGCCATAGCCTTGGCGGTTGGATACATCTCGCTTCACCACCGGAATGCATTGATCTTGCACAGCGGCGATACGATGTTGAGGTTGTGCTTGGTCTATCTGGCCTGTAGCCCCGCGGGGGCGGCGTACTCTCTTGACGCTCTGCAACGGGCCAAGAAGGGTTTGGAGCCCATCCTTTCGGCTCCGGTATGGGCACAACGACTCGTGTCGTTTCAGGTCGCCGTGGTCTACTTCACCACGGTCTGGCATAAGATGTACGGGACGTACTGGCTTGACGGGACCGCGTCATACTATCCGACGCAGTTGCACGAGTTCGACCGCTTTTGGGTTCCGCAGTTTATGGACACGGGACCATTCTTCGTCAAGTTGACCACTTACGGAACACTGCTCGTCGAACTGGCTCTGGCGACGCTGGTCTTTTGGAAGCCTGCCAGGAAATGGGTGGTGCTGGCCGGCATCGCGATGCACGGATACATCGAGTATCGATTCAATATCCCGCTGTTCGCGTTCATCATGATGGCTTCGTACATCTGCTTCTACTCGGGCACCGAAGTGCAGGCGTTCATTTCGAAGTTGGTTCGCCGCAAGGAGCTGGCAACGTGAGTGTTTTCAAGTTCAGCCGACCAAAGGGACCCGGGTTTGGCATCAGCGCGAACTCTTACATGACCGTGATGTCAGCAGTAGCCACGCTGCCAACACTGCGTATGGTGATCAGCCCGAAGGGCGAGAATGGTTCCATTCCAGGATTCGGCGTGCCATTGAACCCTGGTGCTGTCAAGTCGGAACTAGACCGACCGATGATGCGTGGGCAATACGGCCTGGCCTCGCCCGATCGCAAGACGGTACTCCGACTTCGCGTGTTGAGCAAAGAGGAAGCAGGGTTTGATCCTGGACCCTTTCTTAGGAGCAGTCATGCAGCCGAAGTAGACGACGAGACCAAGAGTAGGATGAGCGCGACCTGGTCTCTGCTTCAGTTGACCTTTGAAACGCACGACCCAGAGGTTTATCCCAGTCTCTGGTTCTTGCTTGCCATTTGTCGGAGGCTTGGCGAACTCACGCAAGGAGTTGTTGCCGACCCAATCGCGCAGCGCTACCTGCTGCCCAACAAGATCGTCCAACTTGTTCCTGCTGATCCCAGGATTGATGCCCGTGACCATATTGCTGTCAAGGTCAAGGATACTGACGGTAACAAGTGGGTCTTCACTCTTGGGATGCAGAAGTTCGCATTGCCCGAGATGGAGATCAAAGACGTGCCCTCTGGGCAAGTCTTGGATGCACAGAACCTCCTCATCAGCCTGGCTCAGCAGGCTTTACTGGGCAAGTTTGTGGAAGTTGGAGCCAAAGTCGGATTTGGCAACGTGCTGTTCGACGTCGCCGAAGGCGGCCTTGACCGGGGCCAATGGGAGGGAATCCCATGCCTTGAACTCATCCCAGGGCGAAATCGAACGGTCAGCGAATGCTTGAATCCTACGAACTGATCAGTGCGTGTCCATGGACCCGACCGATGTTGAGCGTTAACCAGTAGTTGGCCAACTGCCGAATGGCGTCGGTAAAAACATCGAACTCAACAGGCTTCCGAATATAACTGTTCGCTCCAAGCCGATAACTGTTCGCAATGTCTGACTCTTCATCAGAAGAAGTCATAACGACGATTGGCATACCATGGAACTTGGCGTCACTGCGCACTTGTTTGAGGACTTCCAATCCGTTGGCCTTTGGTAGTTTGAGGTCAAGAATGACCAAGGACGGCAGCCTGGGCGACGTTCGCCCGGAGTAACGTCCAGAGGAATCAAGGTACTCAATGGCTTCCACGCCATCCCTAACCACGTCGATCATGCAAGGCACGCCGCAGCCTTGGAGAGCGCGCAACGTCAACTTCTCGTCGTCCGCGTCATCCTCGACTACCAAAACCAAAAGCGGCTCTCGCTCGTACATGTTGTCCCTCGACTCTTTTTCTATCATAGATGTTGGCCCGTCCAAAGCGTTCCCGTAAGGCAGAACCCTGCCATACTTGTGACAATTTTCGCATGTCGAACAAGGTGGGTCGGGACTAACGACCTATTGGAACGTCGGGTAGAACTTGATTGTTCACCTTGACGTAGATCAAGAGACTCTTCAGGAATCCAATGAGTTCAGAATCCATCCGTCATTATCTCTCTGAGATCGTACAACCTACTGATCTTCACAGGTTTTCCGATCAAGAACTCCTTGAAGTGGCCCGAGAGGTTCGTCAAGCCATCCTCGATAAGGTCAGCAAGACGGGCGGGCACTTCAGTTCCAACCTCGGAACTGTCGAGTTGACGGTCGCTTTGTACGCCGCATACTCAATCCCTCCCGACAAAGTGATTTGGGACACCGGACACCAGGCGTATCCACACAAGTTACTAACCGGACGGTTGGATAAATTCGACACCCTACGCAAGTACAAGGGAATCAGCGGGTTTCTCCGTCGAGAGGAGCACGAACTCGATGTCTTCGGCGCTGGCCACGCTGGCACAGCGATCTCCGCAGCCCTTGGGTTCGCGGTGGCTCGCGATCAACTGGGTACGACCGAGAAGGTCGTTGCCGTTACCGGCGATGCTGCGATAGTCTCCGGCATGAGTTGGGAGGCCCTTAACCACGGTGGCGATCTGCGAACGGACATGACGGTCGTTCTGAACGACAATCGGATGTCCATCGCTCCCAACGTTGGAGCGCTAACCACTTACCTGCAGAAGTTACGCTCTCGACCAACGCTACAGAACTTAGCCCACCGAGCGAAAGACGTCGTCGAGAAATTGCCCTCGCCGATGACCCGGGTGGCGGCGGGCCTCAGGCATGGAATCACCCATTACTTCGCGCCGGAAGATACGGGGACGATCTTTGAGGAAATGGGATGGGAATATATCGGTCCCGTTGATGGACACGATCTGCTTACGCTGTTAGAAATCTTCCGAAATGTGCGAGAACTCAAGGGTCCTGTTTTTGTCCACGCCCTCACGGTGAAAGGAAAGGGCTACGGAGTAGCAGAAGATGACGCCTGCAAATGGCACGGGGTCGTTCCATTTGACTTGGAAGCCTGCGAAATGGTTAAGTCTGCTGGGCCGGTGACGTTCACTCAGGCTTTTGGTGACGCTGCAATCGAGTGCGCGCAAGCCGACGACAAGGTGGTGGCAATCACAGCCGCTATGCCGGACGGAACGGGCCTCACCAAGTTCTCAAAGGTGTTGCCAGATCGTTACTACGACACCGGAATCGCTGAGCAACACGCGGTGACGTTTGCCGCAGGTCTCGCGGCGGGCGGATTGAAGCCTTTTTGCACCATCTACTCCACGTTCCTACAACGTGGCTTTGACCAGGTGCTCCACGACGTCTGTATTCAGAACTTGCCGGTTCGATTCTTTATGGATCGCTCCGGCCTGGTGGGTGACGACGGTCCAACTCATCATGGTGCGTTCGACATCAGTTTCTTAACCTTCATTCCGAACATGATCTTGCTCGCCCCGCGAGACACGACCGAATTGAGGGAAATGACCCACTTCATGAAGGACTACAACGATGGTCCAACGGCGATGCGATATCCGCGAGGAGCAGGTGACGAGAACCTCCCTGAGCAGCGAACTCCGATTCAGTTTGGAAAGGCGGAGGTGCTTTGTGAAGGGAAAGACCTCACGCTTTGTGCGGTCGGCTCGATGGTTCCAGTCGCGTGGGAAGCGGCAGGAAAACTCCGCGAGCGGGGAATAGAATGCACGGTGATCAATGCTCGATTTATCAAGCCCATTGATCTGGAAACCATTGGGCATTATGCCGACAAGACCGGTCGATTGATCACGCTTGAAGAGAATGTTCGAACTGGTGGATTTGGTCAACAGGTCGTCGATCAACTGCTTTCTGCAGGCCACACGGCAAAGTTGGATGTCATTGCGTTGCCAGATGCGTTTATCGAGCACGGAGCCCAACCGCTGATCCGAGCGGATGCTGGGCTTTCGGTGGAAAACGTCATCGCAAAGGCATTTGCCATCCTGGGAATTCAGTCTGCCGTAGCCAACGAAAGCACAAATCCGGTTCAATCCTAGTCGATGCGGCCGGTTCTTTTCGAACTGAATGGACTGAAGGTACACAGTTATGGGGCGATGCTCGTCCTTGGATTTCTGTGCGCGATCCTGATTGGTCGAAGCAGAGCATCGAAGTTTGGATTCGATAAGAATGCGATTGCCGACGCAGGGCTTTGGGCATTGCTACCCGGAATCCTTGGTGCAAGGCTCTTCTTTGTCGTCCAAGAATGGAGTTACTACAAGGACCACCCAGGGGAGATATTTACCAAGTTCGAAGGGTTAACCAGTTTCGGTGGCTTGGCCTTCGGCCTTCTTGGCATCGTTGCGTTTTGCAGATTCTCCAAGAAGCCCCTGCTTCCGTTCCTTGATCTCGCTTCGGGGCCGTTTCTCGTCGCCACGGCGGTGGGGCGACTGGGATGTTTGCTGAATGGCTGTTGCTACGGCGGAAGTTGCACGCTTCCATGGGGGATTACCGTCGCCGGAAAGACCGGGCTTTATCACCCAGCCCAGATGTACGACGCCCTCTTGAATGTGGCCGCATTTGGAATCCTCATTCTCTTTGAAAAGAGGCAGCGAGGAGTTGGCGCGAGCATTGGGCTCGCCCTGGTCTTACATGGGCTGGCACGCTTCATCTATGAGTTTTGGCGCGCAGGTACGACCTCCACGTACATGGGCTCCCTCCCCATCACCGACGCCCAGGCGGTGGCCGGCCTCATCTCCCTCAACGGTCTCGTGCTCATGATGCGGGCCAAACCCAAAACGACTGAGGCAGTCGCATGAGTCTGGGCGATCTCCTTCGGCAGTTCAAAGGCAAGCGGGCGTTGGTGGTCGGCGACCTCATGGTTGACGAGTATCTCTTCTGTAACGCGACCCGAATCTCCCCGGAGGCGCCGGTTATGGTCGTTCGTCATTCCCGAACCGAGCGGCTTCCGGGAGGGGCGGCAAACGTTGCGAGAAACCTGAAGAGTCTTGGAGCCGAGGTTCAAGTCATCGGGATTGCCGGAGAAGACCGGGGGGCGACGCTCTTGGAAGAAGCGATGACCCAGCAGGGGCTGTCGCCAATGCTGATTCGCGACCCAGAGCGGGAAACCACACGGAAGGTGCGCGTCCTCGCGGATGCGACGCACCAGGCCCTGCGTATTGACTTCGAGGCCGATGATCCCATTTCAACAGACCTTGAGGAAAAGTTACTCAACGCAGTTGACCAAACGGTGAGGGATGTGGATGTCGTCATTCTCAGTGACTACGTGAAGGGCTGCCTCACTCCGACCGTGATTCACCATGTGGTGGATTCGGCCCGGAAGCATGGAGTTAAGGTGGTCGCGAATGCCAAGCCAAAGAGTCTCAAGCATTATCGGGGCGCCACGCTCGTTTCGGTCAACCGGCTGGAAGCGACCGAGGCGCTCGGGCTACCCAGGCTCCTCGACCCGGAGTCGGCGACACAGCCCATCCACGAACTCCGATCAAACTCGGGGGTGGAACAACTTCTCGTGACACTGGGCGATAAGGGCATGCTTGCCGTCTCAGTGAAGGAGACGGTGCGCCTTCCGGCCAGGAAGATTGAGGTTTTCGACACGGCTGGGGCAGGAGATACGGTGATTGCGACGGTTGCATTGGGCATGGCGACCGCGGGTTTTGATGAGAGCGTTTTCCGACTCGCGATTGAAACGAGCGCATGCGTCGTGAGGCACGTAGGCGTCGCGACTCCGTCGCAAGAGGACCTGGCGGCGATTGCCGAGTTATGAGTAACTGGTTCTAAAACACTTGACCCTACCCAACAATTGTGCTAGGATTACATAAGTATCTGGTACGATGCGAAGGGGTTGGAGAACGTGGCTGAACTATTGCACTTATTGCGGACTGCGCTCGATAAGCCCGCGGCAAACTTTAGGTCGGGTCAGGAGGAGGCGATTCGAGCAGCACTTGAACCACCGTTCCGAGCGTTGGTCGTTCAGGCGACCGGGTGGGGCAAGAGCATGGTGTACTTTGTCGCGACCAAGGTCTTGCGCGATCGGGGTCGAGGACCAACTCTGGTGGTCTCACCGCTCCTCTCGTTGATGCGGGATCAAGTTCGTGCGGCCAGCCGCCTTGGGCTCGTCGCCGAGCAACTCACCAGCGAGAACAGGGACGAATGGGACGAGTTAATCATGCGCCTGGTAAACGATGAAGTTGATCTCCTCCTCATTTCTCCAGAGAGGCTGGCTAATCAGTCGTTCGGCGAGGTCTTGACCAACACGAGCCTATCAAGGGCAGGATTACTCGTTGTAGACGAGGCACACTGTATCTCCGATTGGGGGCATGACTTCCGCCCCGACTATCAGCGACTCGGGGCCTTCGTTCGAAGCCTGCCAAAGTCCACCGCAATCCTTGCGACCACCGCAACTGCGAACGACAGGGTCATTGAGGATATCCGAGCGCAAATCGGCGCCGAGTTCAAGGTCTTACGCGGCTCCCTTGCCCGAAAGAGCCTTCGAATCCAAGTCGTAACTGGCTTTGAAATCGGTGAACGCCTCGCATGGATAGCAGATCACTTGGGTGAACTGCCCGGAAGCGGAATCATCTATGCGCTGACCAAACTTGATTGTGAGAGGCTTTGCAAGTGGCTGTTGACGTGTGGACACCGTGTGCGCCCGTATCATGCCGGACTTCCTTCTGAAGAACGCAGGGACGCTGAGCAGGCATTGCTCAATAATGAAGTTAAGGCGTTGGTTGCCACGGTAGCTCTCGGGATGGGCTTCGATAAACCTGATATTGGCTTTGCGGTTCATTTCCAAAGTCCCGGCAACCTCGTCGCTTACTATCAGCAGATTGGCCGGGCCGGCCGGGCGGTGCGCGACTCCTTTGCGATTCTCTTTTTAGGCGAGGAAGATGATGAAATTCATGACTGGTTCTTGGAACATGCGCGACCGTCCGAATCAGCCATCCGTCAAGTTCTTGACGCCTTGGATGTTCCACGTTCAATGAATGAGATCGAACGCCTCGTGAACCTCCGTCATGCCGAGATTGAGAACGTGCTCAAGTGCCTGTCCATCTTGACGCCGAGCCCAGTTGCGAAGGTGGGCCCAAAGTATCAATTGACCACCATCCCCTATAAGCACGACCCCATCCGCGAGGAGGCTCTCAAGCAGCAACGAGAAGGCGAACGAGCACGATTTTTAGCGTTCGCTTCAACGACCCGGTGCTACATGCAAGTTGTCCGCGAGGAACTCAATGATCCCCTGGCCGCTCCCTGTGGACAATGCTCGAACTGTGTCGGTCAACCTCTTGTGCCCCTTTCGATAACCCAAGACCTCTTGCAACGTGCAATGGACTATCTCAACAGGAGCACGATGCCGATCTTCCCCCGCAGATTATGGCCGGTTGGCGGACTGCGCACATACGGTTTTACAGGCAAAATCAAAGATGAAGAAGCCTGTGCTGTTGGCATCTGCCTCTGTCATTGGGGTGATCCTGGATTCGGTCGAATGGTGCGGGACGACAAGAGGTCACGTCATTTTCGACAGGAACTAGTTGATCACGCTGCGAGCATCCTGAGGGAACAGCAGAGTTTCGACGGAGTGGCTTATGTTCCGACACTCGAAGGTAACCTTGTCCGCGACTTTGCTGAACGGCTTGCAGCGGCACTCAATGTCCCATGTTTGAATGTGACTCAAAAGGTCAAGCGGACCATCCCCCAGAAAGTGCAACAAAATAGTGCTCACCAAGCGTTGAACTTAGACGGGGCTTTCGAGGTGACGGATTTGGTGAAGGGCAGGCTTCTCTTGGTTGATGATATGGTGGACTCACGCTGGACGCTGACGATCTTAGGGGCACTTTTGCGCAGGCACGGTGCCAGCGAAGTCGTACCCTTTGCGCTTGCTTCAACCGCTGGTGCCGAAGATGTCTGAACTCACTGCCCTAGCCCAAGTTGCTTTGCTCCTAACCGCGCGATGGGCCACCTGTGATGCCAAACCGCTTACTCCGAAGGAGTTTTCCGACCTTTACCGTTGGATGGGAGATCGCGCTGAAGACCTCCTCCACGAGACGCTTGATCTTGACCTCTGCCCATTAGACCCGGCCCGCATTCGCCAACTCATGCAACGTGGCATTGGTGTCTTCCAGTCGGTTGATCGCTGGACGCAGGCGGGCATATGGGTGCGGTCATGGGACGATCCCGGTTACCCGAACCGGTTCAAGTCACTCCAGAACCGGGCCCCTGTTCTCGTGTTTGGCTTGGGCGAGCCCAATTGGTTCACCGAGCGAGCAATCGCGATCGTGGGCTCTCGGAACGCTTCTCCAAATCGGCTTGAGATAGCGCGAGCGATTGGGAGTCGGTGCGCGGAATCTGCATTGACCGTTGTCTCGGGTGGGGCACGCGGAGTGGACTTGGCTTCAATGCAGGGTTGTTTGAACAATGGGGGGCGCGTAGTTGGAGTCTTGGCAGACTCCTTGCTAAAGGTCTCTGGCCTCTCCGGAAATCGAGACGCCATCATGGATGATCGGCTTTGCCTGATGACAGAGGTTCATCCAGAAGCCAGCTTCGATGTCGGAAGCGCGATGTCGAGGAACAGACTTGCCTATGCATGTGCCGATGCGACCGTGATCGTTGAGTGTGAGCCTGGCACCGGTGGCTCGTGGGCTGGGGCCTGCGATGGACTCAAGGAAGGACGAACCGTCTATGTCCTGCAAGGTGCAATGGCCGAAAAGCAGCTTGTTGACAAAGGAGCAATGGCCATTGATGAAGATGCCGCAACCAACCCCATCGGCCTTCTCGAGCCGAAGAGGCCAGCGAAAAGGCCTAAGGAAAGACTCGCCCCTTCGCTTGGCTTGTTTGCACACGAGACTGAATCCGAATACGGGAAGTAACCCGGTCGTTCTGCGAAGCTGTTGAACCTAAAGGGTACAATCTTTCGTGCCCAACAAGATTCGCAACATCGGCATTATCGCCCACGTTGACCACGGGAAAACGACCCTGGTTGATGCGATATTCAAGCAAGCCGGAATCTTCCGCGAGAACCAGCACATGCAGGAGCGTGTGATGGACAGCAACGATCTCGAGCGGGAGAAGGGCATTACCATTCTCTCGAAGGTGGCCAGCGTTCGTTATAAGGACGTTAAGATCAACATTGTTGACACGCCCGGGCACGCGGACTTTGGCGGCGAGGTTGAGCGTGTTCTCAGCATGGTGGATGGCGTTTTGCTCGTCGTTGATGCGTGCGAAGGCCCCCGTCCGCAGACCAGATTCGTTCTGAAAAAGGCCTTTGCCAACGGTCTAAAACCGATTGTCTGTGTGAACAAGATTGACCGCGAAGGTGCGCGGCCGTTGGACGCTTACGACAAGACGATTGACCTCTTCATCGACTTGGGCGCGAATGAAGACGATCTGTTTTTCCCGCATCTTTACACGAGCGGGGCTGGTGGGTTCGCTCGGGTCTCGCCGGATGGCGGCGAGCAGGACATGCGCGAGCTGTTTGAAATGGTCGTGAACTCGGTTCCTCCTCCTTCGGTGGAATCGGAAGGGCCTTTCCTGATTCAGATCAACAATCTGGACTGGAGCGACTACCTTGGCCGGATGTTCGGCGGGAAGATCTTGCGGGGAACCGTGAAGGTCGGCGACCGTTTGCAACTGCTTCGCGAGGGACAAGAGAAGCCGATTGCGTTCAACGTGACCAAGTTGTGGATTTACGAGGGGATTCAACTTCGGGAAGTTGAGAGCGTTTCGGCGGGCGAGATTGTGATGATGTCTGGCCTTGACGGGGTGCTGATCAGCGACACGATTTGTACGCCTGAAACTTCTCCGGCATTGGACGCGATCAAGGTGGAGCCGAGCACGCTGAGTATGAACTTCTTTGCCAACAACTCGCCGCTGGCGGGCAAGGATGGCGGGAAGCATCTGACGATTCACAAGATCAAGGAGCGGCTCGAAAAGGAAGAGATCGTGAGCGTTTCGATTGAGATCGATCGTGAAGCGCCGGCGGATACCGTGAAGGTGAAAGCGCGCGGCGAACTTCAGTTGGCGATTCTGATTGAAACGATGCGCCGAGAAGGATATGAGATGCAAATCTCCCGTCCGCAGGTTATTTTCAAGCGCGAAGGCAAGGACGTTTTCGAGCCTTATGAGATTGTGACTCTCGAACTGCCGGATGACGGCATGGGCGACGTAATGGAGGAGATGGCTCGCCGCAAGGGCGAGATGATCAACATGACCAGCGAGAACGGGACGACGATGCTCGAATATTCCATTCCGACTCGCGGCTTGATCGGCTTCCGATCCAACTATCTGACGCTGACTCGCGGCCTCGGCATTATGTCTTCGCTTTATGAGGGTTACAAACTGTACAAGGGCGAGGTGACGAGCAGGTCTCAGGGAGCGCTGATCTCGAAGGATCCGGGCAAACTGACGCGTTATGCGTACGAGGATATTCAGGAGCGCGGACAACTCTTCTACCCGGTGGGAACTGAGGTTTATGGAGGAATGATTGTCGGTGCTTGCAGCCGTGATGAGGACATGGTGGTGAACGCTACCAAGGAGAAAGCGGCCAACAATATGCGTTCGGCAACCTCCGACGCGACGACGGTGCTTGATCCCCATCGGGAGTTGTCCTTGGAGCAGGCGCTTGCGTGGCTACGCGAGGACGAGTTGCTTGAGGTTTCACCGAAGACGCTGCGTTTCCGGAAGAAGATTCTGGACCACAGCGAGCGCCGGGTTTCGGAAAGGCGTAGCGAAGTCGCGCAGGTGTAGGGAATGGAAAGGTTCGAGAACACGCAGTTCTAGTTCGAATCCCTCCGCCTCCCCGAGGTGGAGGGTCTTATGGCAGACCTCATCTTTATGGCGGAGGCTTTGCAAAGATGTCCACAAGGTCAAGAGGTGCAAATGCGGCAACAAGTTCCCGAGTGAACACGAGTCCTCTTGATTCGTCCCATAGATCTGCCCAAAATTTCCGACTACCGAAGGGATACGATTCTGCACTCGTGGTTAGGCCAGCACGCACAGGGTTGTCGTGTATGTAGCGTACTTTTATCCAAAATGCATCAGGGTGGGTGATGGCAATTGACCGAAAACTCCTTTGCCAGAACGACCTTCTATTCAGGCCCGTCTGCTGGCGGAGTCCCCGAAACTCAGGTCCTATGTGGGGCAAAACTCGCTTTGCCGCATTAGACTTG
>CALMEF010000294.1 GCA_937862825.1 uncultured Armatimonadota bacterium | reverse complement strand
GTAAGCCAGGGTCGCACTTTGACAAGGTACAGGCCCGATTCAAGGAGATCAATGACTTAAAACCCGACTTCGTGCTCAACACCGGAGACGTCTGCGAGGTCGGTACGAAGAAGGAATACGAACTTTATCGCACGGCTAGAGCGGTGCTGAACATGCCCTGCTATGACTGCCCCGGCAACCACGACGTGCGGTGGAATCCGCTTGGAAAGAACGGCTATGAGGTTGGCACGAACCAGCCGCTGTATCAGTCTTGGACTCACAAGGGAGTTCATTTTGTGCTTCTCGACAGTACGGTGTTGCTGTCGCACTTGGGGCACTTTGGGCAAGCGATGCTGGAATGGCTAAGGCAGGATTTGGCCAAAGTTGGGACGAAGATGCCGATTCTGCTCGGGTTTCACCACTGGATAGGCCGCGAGAGCCTCATGGTAGACAACGAGCGAACGCTGCGGGAGATGCTGCGCGGCTACAACGTCGTGTTGTGGTTGCAGGGACATGGCCATAGCGACATCCAATGGAACTTCGATGGCACTCCAGCGATTATGTCGAAGGGGCTTTATCAGGGCTCCTATAACATCATTGAGTTCAAAGGTGAACAGTTTCACGTGAAACGTAGGACCGACGCGGGATCTCAGGCCGTCTTGAGCGGACCCTTAACTCGACCTAAGGCACCAAAGATCTCAGTTCAGGCGAAGGTCGTGAATGGGGTTCTGGATGTCACCACCCAGCCTAGAGCCGGAGAGTGGCGCATTCGAATCGGCGCCGGGGCAGAGACCGCGATACAGGATGGGATGAAGGTTGAAGCGCTGGCGCAAGGCAGGCACCGGCTCGCGGCGACACTCCGAACCTCGAACGGGTCGTTCACGACGTACACCGACTTCGTCGTAACTGGGAATGTCAAAGAGGCCTGGAGGACGAGGTTGGACGGCGAGGTGCAGAGCAAAATGGTGTTGGACGGTGACACCGTGTTCGTCTCGACCATGTCCGGGTCGGTCTACGCCCTAAACGCTTCTTCGGGCAAGGTTAAGTGGCGAGCCAGGGCTCAGGGCGCTGTTTTCTCGGCTCCTGCGATTGATGCGGCAGGCGTTTACTTCGGAAGTGCTGACGGTTCGTTCACCAAGGTCGAGCGCGCATCTGGCAAGCCGGTTTGGTCGGTGAAGACCGGCGGCGGGGTGTATGGCGGCGGGGCGGTGGCTCAGGGTCGGGGGATCTTTGGATCGAGGGACCAGACCATTTATGTGTTGAACAGTGAGACCGGCGCGGTTGAGCGAAAGGTGCCCGCGGGAGGGCTGTTTCAGAGCATGGCGACCACAGATGGAAGTCTGGTGTTCTTGGGATGTTGGGATCAGAAGGTGTATGCCGTTGATCCCTTGGTGGGCTTGAAGTGGACGGCGAAGTTTGGGCGCAGTTTCTATTTCTCGCCTGCGATCGCGTCTCCGACCGTTGCGGGTGGCCTGGTTTACGCGGCATCGAACGACGGCGTGTTGCATGCATTGAATGCCTTGACCGGTGAGGTTAAGTGGGAGTTTGACGGCAAAAAGGTAGCGTATTCGACGCCTTTGGTGGTTGATGGGGTGGCCACTATTGCCCTGGGGGATGAGGGGAAGGTGTTTGCTTTTGATGCGTTGACTGGCACCACAAGGTGGGAAGGCTCGACAGGAATGCTCATTTATGACTCAAGTCTGTGCACAAACGGTTCGCTGTTGTTCGTCGGGAGCGTGAACGGAACACTGCACGCGTTAGATCGCGCGAGCGGCGAGGTTAGGTGGCGGTACGCGCTGGGTGGCGGTCACCTGCTGGCTTCTCCGGCGGCGCGTGGGAATCGGGTGTTTGTGGGGGACTTGAGTGGGGATGTTGTGGCGTTGGAGTGGTGATGGGAAGAATCCAACGAAGTCAGTTATGGAAGGAAGTGGACCGAATCCTATTCGAAGTTTGGGATCCAATTGGGATCAATGGTGACCTTGCCGCCAGGGACGAGTATCAGGGCTATGTGCCGCAGGTTCTTGCTCATGTAGAGAAAGGAGGGTCTGAAAGTTCGCTTTCGAACCTCTTGGGACAAATTGAGCGAGAGCGGATGCAACTGGATTCTGGAGAGGATCATAGATTGCAAGTTGCCTCCCTGATTGTTGAAACCTTTGAGTCCTCCGGTAACCTCAGCCCATGAAGACTGAACTCACCGAGCAGTATCGAGCGGGGCTCGCCATGCTTGCCGACTGCATTCAGAAGTGCCCGGACGAACTCTGGAACAGCCCAAACCCGATGTGGGACGATGGGGATCGGATCATCTATCGTCCTTTCTGGCGGATTGCCTTCCATGCCGTCTACTTCACGCACCTGTACATGGGTCAGGGAGTGGAAGTCTTCCAGCCGTGGCCAGGTCTGAAATCTCAGCGGTTCGAGGCCCTGTGGGACGGGAGTAGCGACATCGAGCCGATGGAGTACCCGGAAGACATTGAGCCGATGCCAAAGGAACAGATGCTCGATTACATCAAGTGGCTCAGCGAAGGAACGGAGCATACCATCGAAGCCCTCGACCTTGAGTCGCCCAGTAGCGGCTTTCCGTGGTATCCGAAGTTGAACAAACTGTCGCACGAATTGTTGAACCTGCGCCACTTGCAAGGCCATGTGGGTCAGTTGTCAGAACTCCTCATCGCACGCGGCATCGAGTCTGCGTGGATTTCGAAGGGATAGACCTTAGGAGAGTTCCGTCTGCGGGAATACCCCACCCCCTGCCCCCTCCCCACACACAAACATTGTGGAGAGGGGGTTTGATGCTGAAGTGTCACAATCTTGATCATGCTCCAAGTGACTCCAAGTGGCCCTGTTCTCAGGGTGCACCTGAACCGGCCAGAAGTTCGCAATGCGTTCAACGACGAACTCATCGCAGCATTGACCAAGGTTTTTAACGAGGTCAGTTCGGAAACGCGAGCCGTCGTTATTTCCGGCGAAGGCAAGGCGTTTTGTGCTGGTGGGGACCTTGAGTGGATGAAGAAGGCGGCCGCTTACACCGAAGCGGAGAATGTTCGCGACGCGATGGCGCTGGCAGGGCTCTTCAAGGCAGTTGCCGAGTGCCCCGCGGTGGTGATCGCGCGAGTCCATGGACCAGCATTTGGAGGCGGATGCGGTGTGGTCGCCGCGGCAGATGTGGCGGTAGCCGCTCCCGGGGGCCTCTTTTCGTTTTGCGGGGGCAAAACCGGCTTTATCCCCGGCCCGGACTCAACGCATGTGAGTTCCCAGATTGG